>CADCUE010000001.1:0-7883 GCA_902805805.1 uncultured Frankineae bacterium
GGCCGCATCGGGGCGGAACCGGCCGGGGCGGTGCTGCGCGAGGCGCCGCGGGGCGGTCCGGGCCGACGGGGCATCAGGCGCTGACGACGGCGCCCGCCCCCGCTGCCGCCGCCTCAGACGGTGGGGACGGAGAAGGTGTCGCACGTGGCCGGGTCGCCGCTCGACAGCCCGGTGCGGAACCACTTCTGCCGCTGCTCGGCCGAGCCGTGCGTCCACGACTCGGGGTCGACGCGCCCGGCGGACTTCTCCTGGATGCGGTCGTCGCCCACGGCGGCGGCGGCCGACAGGCCCTCCACCACGTCGGTGTCGTCGAAGGTTATGAAGCCGTCGCGGGAGGCGTTGGCCGCCCAGGCGCCGGCGTAGCAGTCGGCCTGCAGCTCCAGCCGGACGCTGCCGGACTGCTCGCCCTGCGACCCGAGCTGGGAGGCCCGCTCGTTGGCGCCGGTGAGGTTCTGGACGTGGTGGCCGTACTCGTGTGCGAGGACGTACGCCTGCGCGAAGTCGCCGCCGCGCGCGCCGTACGTCGTCTGCAGCTGCTGGAAGAAGCCGGGGTCGAGGTAGATGCCCTGGTCGGCCGGGCAGTAGAACGGGCCGACGGCCGAGCTGGCGTTGCCGCAGCCGGTCGACACGGCCTGCCCGAACAGCGAGGTCGTCGGCGGGGTGAAGCCGCGCAGGGCGCCGGACCAGTAGTCCTGCAGGCTGTTCTCGATCGCGACGAAGCGGCAGGTCTCGTCGCGGTCGGCGTCCGCGCCGGTCTGGCAGCGCTGCGCGAGGTCCTGCGTGGTCGCCAGGCCGCTGTCGCCGTACGGGTCGGCGCCCAGGCTGTCGGTGCCGCCTCCGCCGGTGAGGTCGGCGGGGTTGATCCCCAGCAGCGCCGCGATGATCAGGCCGACCAGGCCGAGTCCGCCGCCGCCGATGGCCATGCCCCGACCGCCGCCCCGACCGCCGCCCCGGCCGCGGACGTCGCTCACACGCGAGGTGTCCAGGCGGGCGGCGTCGTCGAAGTCCATGCGCGACGTCGTCCCCACGACGCGGCCCGGCGTACCCTGGGAGCGTGCCTCCGACGACGGACTGACCCGGCGCGAGTCGCCCGCCTGTCCGCTGTCCCCGAGGAGCCACGTTGATCACCGTCCAGGACGTCGAGCTGCGCGCTGGGGCGCGCCTGCTGCTCGACGGCGTCACCTTCCGCGTGCAGCCGGGCGACCGCATCGGTCTCGTCGGCCGCAACGGCGCCGGCAAGACGACCCTCACCAAGACCCTGGCCAAGCAGACGCTGCCGGCGGCGGGGACCATCACGCACACCGCCACCGTCGGCTACCTGCCGCAGGACCCCCGCACCGGTGACCTCGACGTGCTCGCCCGCGACCGGGTCCTGTCGGCGCGCGGGCTCGACGAGATCATGCGCAGCCTCGAGAAGTCGCAGGTGCAGCTCGCCGAGCAGCCCGACGACCCGGCGGTGCTCGAGCGGTACGGCCGGCTCGAGGAGCGCTTCACGGCTCTCGGGGGCTACGCCGCGGAGGCCGAGGCCGCCCGCATCTGCAGCAACCTCGGGCTGCCCGAGCGGGCCCTGGGTCAGCGGCTCGGCACCCTGTCCGGTGGGCAGCGCCGTCGCATCGAGCTCGCCCGCATCCTGTTCTCCGACGCGACCACGCTGCTGCTCGACGAGCCGACCAACCACCTGGACGCCGACTCGATCACCTGGCTGCGCGGCTTCCTGTCCAAGCACGCCGGCGGGCTGATCGTCATCAGCCACGACGTCGAGCTGCTCGACGCGGTCGTGAACAAGGTGTTCCACCTCGACGCCAACCGGGCCGCGCTGGACCAGTACAACGTCGGCTGGAAGACCTACCTCGCGCAGCGCGAGACCGACGAGAAGCGCCGCAAGCGCGAGCGGCTCAACGCCGAGAAGCAGGCGGGCGTGCTGAACGCCCAGGCCGAGAAGATGCGGGCCAAGGCCACCAAGGCCAAGGCGGCGCAGGGCATGTTCAAGCGCGCCGAGAAGCTGCTCGCCGGGGTGGAGGGGGAGCGGGTGCAGGACCGCGTGGCCAAGCTGCGCTTCCCCGAGCCGGCGCCCTGCGGCCGCACGCCGCTGACCGCCCAGGGACTGTCCAAGTCGTACGGCTCGCTCGAGATCTTCATGGACGTCGACCTGGCCATCGACCGGGGGGCGCGGGTCGTCGTGCTCGGCCTCAACGGTGCGGGCAAGACCACGCTGCTGCGGGTGCTGTCCGGCACGGAGCTGCCCGACACGGGCGAGGTGCTGCCGGGTCACGGCCTGCGCCTGGGCTACTACGCCCAGGAGCACGACACCCTGGACACCGACCGCACCGTGCTGGAGAACATGCGCTCGAGCAGCCCCGACCTGCCGGAGACCGAGGCGCGGCGGGTGCTCGGCTCGTTCCTGTTCAGCGGGGACGTCGTGCACCAGCCGGCCGGCACGCTGTCCGGTGGGGAGAAGACCCGGCTGGCCCTCGCGACGCTCGTCGTCAGCGGGGCCAACGTGCTGCTGCTCGACGAGCCGACCAACAACCTCGACCCGGCCAGCCGCGAGGAGGTCCTGTCGGCGCTGAAGAGCTACAAGGGCGCGGTCGTGCTCGTCACCCACGACGAGGGCGCGGTCGTCGCCCTGCAGCCCGAGAAGGTCCTGCTGCTGCCGGACGGCGTCGAGGACCAGTGGAGCGACGACTTCGCCGACCTCGTGGCGCTCGCCTGAGCCGCCGGCGCCGGGCTCAGCGCCCCGCGAAGGACCGGACCGGGTGCCCGGCCTCGACCTGCAGCGTCACCGCGGTCCCGGTCGCCACGTCGAGCGTGTGCGGCACCAGCGCGCGGACGGTGGCGCCGGAGGGCAGCCGCAGCGTGTACAGGTAGGTCGCGCCGCGGAACTCCCGCCGCACGACGCGGGCGGTCCCGGCGGGGTCGGCGGCGAAGACCACCTCGTGCGGCCGGAGCATCACCTCGACCTCGCCCCGGGCGGCCGGCGTCGCGGCCAGGCGACCGACCTCGGTGTCGACGACGTCACCGGACTGCCGGCCGGGCAGGAAGTCGGCCTCGCCGAGCAGGGTCGCCACGAACCGGTTGGCCGGCCGGTGGAAGGCGTCGGCCGGCTCGCCGACGTGCTCGAACCGCCCGTCGCGCATCACCGCCACGCGCTCGCCCACGGCGAGGGCCTCGCCCTGGTCGTGGGTGACGAAGACACCCGCGGCGCCGGCCGCCCGCAGCGCCCGCGCGGTCGCGTCACGGACGCTGGCCCGCAGGGCGTGGTCGAGGTTGCCGAAGGCCTCGTCGAACAGCACGACGGACGGCCGGGGGGCCAGCGCCCGGGCCAGGGCGACCCGCTGCTGCTGCCCGCCGGACAGCTCGTGGGGGTAGCGACGGCCCAGGTCCGGCAGCTCGACCAGCTCGAGCAGCTCGGCGACCCGGGCGGCGCGGCCGCGGCCGCGTGGGACGCCGAAGGCGACGTTGTCCGCCACCCGCAGGTGCGGGAACAGCGCCGCGTCCTGGAAGACCACGCCCACCCGCCGGTCCTCGGGCGGGACCCACGTGCCGCCGCCCGCGACGAGCCGGTCGTCGACGCACAGCCGTCCGGCGTCCGGCTCGAGCAGACCGGCAGCCAGCATGAGCAGCGTCGACTTGCCGCAGCCGCTCGGCCCGACGAGGGCCACCAGCTCGCCGTCGCCGACGCGCAGGTCCACGTCGTCGACGGCCGTCGTACGTCCGAAGCGCTTGGTGACGCCCGCGAGCTCGAGCGCGGTCATCCGCGGGCTCCCGTCAGGGGCGCCGGCGCGGGCAGCACGACGTCGGCCGCCTCGAGGGCGTCGGAGGTCGGGTCGTCGTCGCCCCGGAACAGCAGCACGACGGGGATCATCGCAGCGACGACGATGGCGAGCGCGGGCAGTCCGGCCAGCTCGTAGCGCGAGTCGGCGGCCAGCTGCCACACGTGGACGGCCAGCGTGTCGAAGCCGAACGGCCGCAGGAGCAGGACGATGGGCAGCTCCTTGAGCGCGTCGACCGCCACGAGCACCGCGGCGACGGCGACCCCGGAGCGGGCCAGCGGCAGGTGGACGCCGGTCAGCACGCGCCGGGGGCGGGCGCCCAGCGACAGCGCCGCCGACGTCAGCGACGGCGAGACCCCGGCCAGGCGGGCCTCCACGGTCGTGTAGCCGAGCGCGAGGAAGCGGGCGGTGTAGACGACGACCAGGACGGTGACCGAGCCGGTGACCAGGCCCCCGCCGCCGGGCAGGCCGAGCGCGTCGAGGGCGCTGCGGGCGGCCGCCAGCACGAGCAGCGCGCCGATGGCCAGCACGGGCGCCGGCACGGCGTAGCCGGACACCGTGGCCTGCACGCCGAGCTGGACCCGGCGCCGGCCGTCGACCCGGGCGGCGTGCACGAGCAGGACGGCCACCACGACCACCGCGAGCGCGGCCTGCGCGGCCAGCAGCACGCTGTTGGCCGCGGCGGTGAGCAGTCCGGTGTCCAGGCTGCCGTCCGTCCCGCGCAGCGGGGTGGTCGACGACCACGCCGCCAGCGTGACGAGGGGGACGGCGACGGCCAGCAGCAGCACGGTGCTGCACGCCCCGGTGGCCGCCCACGCGCGCCAGCCGGTCAGCGGCACGGCCGCCATCGGCGTCGTGTCGCGCAGGTCGGCGGTGTAGCCGGCACCGCGGCGCAGCCAGCGCTCGCCGCCGAGCAGGGCCAGCGCCAGCAGGAGCACGAGCAGCGCCAGCACGGTCGCCGCCGGACGGTCGAACTGACCGCGCCACACCTTGTAGATCCCGACGGACAGCGTGTCGACGCCGAAGTACTGCACCGTGGCGAAGTCCGACAGCGTCTCGAGCGCGACGAGCAGCCCACCGGCCGCCAGCGACGGGCGGGCCAGCGGCAGCACGACCCGCCGCGCCGCCTGCAGCGGTCGCAGTCCCAAGGTGCGGGCGGCGCCGTACGGCGTGGCGGCCTGCTCCCGGAACGCCACCCGGGCCAGCAGGTAGACGTACGGGTAGAGCGTCAGCGTCATCACCGCCGCGGCCACCGGCAGCGTCTGCACGGCGGGGAACGGCGCGTCCTCGCCGAGGACCGCGCGCCACCCGGACTGCACCGGACCGGGGTAGGACAGCAGCGAGGACCAGACGAGCCCGAGGATGTAGGCCGGGACGGCGGTCGGCAGCACCAGCAGCCACTGCAGCGCGCGGCGGCCCGGGAAGCGGTAGGCCGTCGTGAGCCAGGCCAGCCCGGCGCCGAGGACGGTCGAGCCCAGCAGCACGAGAGCCAGCAGGGCGAGCGTGGTGCCGGTCAGCGGGAGCCAGCCCGAGCCCGCCACCCGCCGCCAGGGCGCCGCGCCGGCCGTGACCACGCCCACCGCCACGGCGAGCACGGGCAGCACGACGAGCAGCGCCGCCGCCGGCACGACGGCGGACGACGCCCGGCGGCCCGGGCGCGCGCTCACCGGTAGCCGGCGTCCGTGAGGATCTGGACGGCCGCCGCGTTGTGCCGGCCGAGCTCACCGACGTTGAGCTCGTCGCGCGCGAAGTCGCCGAGCTCGACCAGCGTCTCGACCGGCTCCACCGAGCGGTTGACGGGGTACTCGAAGTTGCCGTCGACGAACTGCGACTGCCCGGTGGTGGCCAGCCACTCGAGGAACTGCGTGGCCTCGGCCGCGTCGTCGGCGTGGGCCGTGACGCCGGCGCCGCTGATGTTGACGTGCGTGCCCGTGGCCCCCTGGTCGGGGAAGAAGACGCCGACCCCGAGGTCGGGATCGGCGGCCCGCTCACGTGCCACGTAGTAGTGGTTCGTCACGCCGACCGAGCAGCCACCGGCACCCACGGTGCGGACGATCTCGTTGTCGTTGGCGAAGATCTGCGGGTCGTTGGCCACCCACCCCTGCACCGTCTTGCGGGCAGCGGCCTCACCGCCGTGCGCGATCATCGACGCCACGAGCGACTGCGTGTAGGCGCTGGTGGAGGTGCGCAGGCACAGCTCGCCCTTCCACCGCGGGTCGCCGAGGGCGGCGTACGTGGACAGCTGGTCGGGGGTGACCTCGTCCTCGTCGTAGATGATCACGCGGGCGCGCTCGGACAGGCCGTACCAGCGGTCCTGGGGGTCGCGCAGGCTGGCCGGGACCGCCTGCTCGAGCTCGGCGGACTGCACCGGCTGCAGCAGGCCCTGCTCGGCGGCCAGCGCGAGGTTGGCCACGTCGACGGTCAGGTAGACGTCGGCCGAGCTGTCCTCGCCCTCGGCCTGCAGGCGCTCGCGCAGCTCGGCGTCGTTGCCCTTGAGGAACTCCACGCGGATGCCGGTCTCCTCCGTGAAGCGCTCGTAGGCCTCCTCCGCGCCGTAGGAGCGGGCCGAGTAGACCTGCAGCGCGGGTCCCTCGTCCCCGGCGGAGGAGGTGATGCCGCAGCCGACCGCGGCGGGCAGGACCGCCAGCCCCGCGAGGACGGCGTGCAGGGAGCGGGAGCGCAGAGCAGGCACGGAGGTCCTTCACGTCGGGGTTAGGGCAACCTCACCTACTGTAGCCCGGCCTCCCGCGGCCGGTCCGGTCGTCAGGCGAGTGTGGCGGTTCGGGAAGATCACGCTGGGAACAGCCCCCCAGACCAGCGGACAACGGCGAACGCGAGGGGCATGACGTGGCAGAGCTCAAGAAGGGCAGTCGAGTGACCGGCGGCGACCGGGACAAGCTGGCCGAGGACCTCAAGAAGCGCTACGAGGGCGGGGAGAGCATCCGCCTGCTCGCCGAGTCGTCCGGGCGCTCCTACGGCTTCGTCCACCGCATCCTCAACGAGTCGGGCGCCACGCTGCGCGGCCGGGGCGGAGCCACCCGGCGCAAGAGCTCCTGAGGGCCAGCCGGAGCGCGCGGCGCCGGCAGGTGCGAGGCTGGTCCCAGCAGGCTCGACGCCTGCCGCGCCACGCGCCCGGAGCACAGGAGCCCTCCCATGGACATGTCCCTCACCGCGGACCAGGACGCCGTTCGCAAGGCCGTGAAGGAGTGGGTCGACGACGTCGTCGTCCCGCGCGCCCTGTCGAACGACCGCGAGGAGCGCTTCCCGCAGGAGGCGCTCGACGGGCTGAAGCAGACCGGCTTCATCGGCATGACGATCCCGGAGGAGTACGGCGGCGGAGGCGCGGACCCGCTGTCGTACCTGCTGCTCATCGAGGAGCTCGGCCGCGGCGACGCCAACGTCCGGTCCATCGTGTCGGTGCACCTCGGGCTGGTGGCCGGCGTGATCGAGCGGCTGGGGACCGACGAGCAGAAGGCGCGCTGGCTGCCGCCGATGGCCACCGGCGAGGTGCTGGCCTGCTTCGGCCTGACCGAGCCCGACTACGGCAGCGACGCCGGGAACCTGCAGGGCACCGCGGTCAGGACGGAGTCGGGCGGCTACCGCATCAACGCCCGCAAGATCTTCATCACCAACGGCACGATCGCCGGGCTCGCCCTGGTCATGGCCCGCACCGGCGGGCCGGGCGGCAAGGGCGTCAGCGCCTTCCTCGTCCCGACCGACACCCCGGGCTTCACCGCGAACAAGATCCACGGCAAGCTCGGCCTGCGGTCCTGCGACACCGCCGAGCTCGTCCTCGACGACGTCGAGGTCGGCGCGGACGCGCTGCTGGGCGGGCAGGAGGGCACCGGCATGAAGGCCGCCCTGTCGGCCCTGGGCGACGGCCGCATGTCGATCGCGGCGTCCTGCACCGGCATCATGCAGGCCTGCCTCGACTCGATGGTCGAGTACACGACGCAGCGCGAGCAGTTCGGCAAGAAGATCGCCGCCCACCAGCTGGTGCAGGAGCTCATCGCCGACACCGCCGTCGAGCTCGACGCGGCCCGGCTCATGTCCTGGCGCGCGGCCGACCTCAAGAGCCGCGGCGAGGACTACGCCCTCGCCTCGTCCAAG
>CADCUE010000001.1:7893-19888 GCA_902805805.1 uncultured Frankineae bacterium
CTCGCAGATCCAGAAGCTCATCATCGGGCGCGCCCTCACGGGGATCAACGCCTTCTGACGCTCGTCTGCTCAGACCCGAAGCCTCCCCTCGACCCTGAGGAGGGCCCGTGCAGGACATGACGCAGATGTCGATGATGCGGTCGTTCCGCCGTGACCCGTCGGTGCAGGAGAAGAAGCTCGCGCCGGGGACGGTCCGGCGGATCGGCCGCTTCGCCGCGCCGTACAAGCGCGACCTGGTGGTCTTCCTGGTCCTCATCGTCGTGGCGGCCTTCGTGGCGGTGCTCAACCCGCTCATCTTCAAGCTCATCATCGACGACGGCATCGGGACGGACCCGCCGCGCACCGGCGAGCCGGGCCTGGTCATCGGCCTGGCCCTGCTGGTCGCCGGGCTCGCGCTGTTCGACGCCGTCCTGCAGCTGTGGTCGCGCTGGTGCTCGACGCGCATCGGCGAGGGCCTGATCTTCGACATGCGCTCGCAGGTCTACACGCACATCTCCCGCATGCCGATCGCCTTCTTCACGCGCACGCAGACCGGTGCGCTGATCAGCCGGCTCAACAACGACGTGCTCGGCGCGCAGTCCGCCTTCACCGGGACCCTGTCGGGCGTCGTCAGCAACGTCATCGGCGTCGTCCTGACGCTGATCGCGATGCTGGTCCTGTCCTGGCAGATCACGCTGCTGTCGCTGGTGCTGCTGCCGGTGTTCGTCGTCCCGGCCAAGCTCATCGGCACCAGGCTCCAGGAGCTGACGCGGGAGTCGTACGCCCTCAACGCCTCGATGACCAACACGATGACCGAGCGCTTCAACGTCTCGGGCGCGCTGCTGGTCAAGCTGTTCGGGCGGCCGGAGGTCGAGGAGAGCTCGTTCCGCGACAAGGCCGGCCGGGTCCGCGACATCGGCGTCACGAGCGCGATGTACGGCCGGGTCTTCTTCGTCTCGCTCACCACCGTGGCCGCCCTCGCCACGGCGATGGTCTACGGCGTCGGCGGCACCCTGGCCGCGCAGGGCTCGCTCGGCGTCGGCACGGTCGTCGCGCTCGCGGCCTACCTCACCCGGCTCTACGGCCCGCTGACCGCGCTGTCCAACGTGCGGGTCGACGTCATGACGGCGCTGGTCAGCTTCGAGCGGGTCTTCGAGGTGCTCGACCTCGAGCCCATGGTGGCCGAGAAGCCGGGCGCGGTCGACCTGCCCTCGCGGGCGCTGTCGGTCGAGTTCGACGACGTGGTGTTCGCCTACCCGACCGCCGAGGAGGTGTCGCTGGCCTCGCTCGAGTCGGTGGCCAAGCTCGACAGCTCACCGTCCACCACGGTGCTGCACGGCGTGCGCTTCCGCGCCGAGCCGGGGCAGCTCATCGCCCTGGTGGGACCGTCCGGCGCCGGCAAGACCACGATCAGCCAGCTCGTCACGCGCATGTACGACGTGAAGGGCGGCGCCGTGCGCCTCGGCGGGCTCGACGTGCGCGACGTGACCCTGCAGTCCCTGCGCGACGCCGTCGGCGTCGTCACCCAGGACGCCCACATGTTCCACGACACGATCCGCGCCAACCTGCTGTACGCCGCGCCCGACGCGGGCGACGAGCAGCTGTGGGCGGCGCTCGACGCGGCGCAGGTCGGCGATCTGGTGCGCACGCTGCCGGACGGGCTGGACACCCTCGTCGGGGACCGCGGCTACCGCCTGTCCGGCGGTGAGAAGCAGCGCATGGCCATCGCCCGGCTGCTGCTCAAGGCGCCCGGCGTGGTCGTGCTCGACGAGGCGACTGCCCACCTCGACTCCGAGTCGGAGGCGGCCGTGCAGCGCGCGCTGTCGACCGCGCTGGTCGGCCGCACCTCGCTGGTCATCGCGCACCGCCTGTCGACGGTGCGCGACGCCGACCAGATCCTCGTCGTGGAGCAGGGCCGGGTCGTCGAGCAGGGCCGCCACGAGGACCTCCTGCGTCGCGGGGGGCTCTACACCGAGCTGTACCGCACGCAGTTCGAGCGCCAGGAGCGCGAGCCCCTGGCAGCGGTCGCCGACTAGCGCGTCGAGCGGGGACGGCTCAGCCGGCGCCGCCCTGGCCGCCGGCGCCGCCGAGCTCGCCGTCGTCGGTCAGCTGCTCCGGGTCGGTCGTGGCCGGCGTCTCGGCCGTGTCCAGGTCGGCCGGGTCGGCGCTGATGTCGGTCCCGTCGAGGACCGGGGCACTGTCCTGTGGCTGCGTCATGCCGCCCCCGTACCCCCACCGGCGAGAAGCAAAGGGCACGCGGGCGCCGGAGGAGGCAGGATCGACAGATGCCCTCCCTGCTGCTCGGCCCCCTCCTGCGGCACGTCGACGAGACGTCCGCCACGGTCTGGGTGGAGACCGACGAGCCGTGCGAGGTCTCGGTCCTGGACTGCAGCACGCCGACCTTCACCGTGGCCGGGCACCACTACGCGCTCGTCGTCTGCGCCGGCCTGTCGCCCGGGACGACGACGCCGTACGCCGTGCACCTGGACGGCACGCAGGCCTGGCCGCTGCCGGACGACCCGTACCCGCCGCCCACCGTCCGGACCCGCACCGGTGAGGGCGCCGAGCCCCTGCGGCTGCTGTTCGGGTCCTGCCGCGTCACCCGGCCGCACGACGCGCCGTACACCTCCACGCGCAGCAAGGAGGGCGTCGGCATCGACGCGCTGCACGCCTACGGCCAGCGGATGCTCTCCCGCGAGGAGCCCGCGTGGCCGGACGCGCTGCTGCTCGTCGGCGACCAGGTCTACGCCGACGAGGTGTCGCCCAGGACGCTCGAGCACATCGAGCGCACCCGCGGCACCGAGGCGCCGCCGGGGGAGGGGGTGGCCGACTTCGAGGAGTACACGCTGCTCTACCGCGAGGCGTGGAGCGACCCGCTGATCCGCTGGGTCCTGTCGACGCTGCCGACGGCGATGGTCTTCGACGACCACGACATCCACGACGACTGGAACACCTCGGCGCAGTGGCGGCGCTCGATGCAGGCGACCGACTGGTGGGCGGCGCGCATCGAGGGCGGGCTGATGGCGTACTGGCTCTACCAGCACCTCGGCAACCTCGCGCCCGACGCGCTCGCGCAGGACGAGACGTGGGCCGCGCTCAAGCAGGTCGACGACGGCGAGGACCTGCTCAGGGAGTACGCCCGCACGGCCGACGCCGAGGCCGACGGCGGCAAGGGCGTGCGCTGGAGCTACCGCCGGGACTACGGCGACGTGCGCCTGCTCGTCCTCGACTCGCGCGGCGGCCGGGTGCTGGAGACCGGCGACCGCTCGATGGTCGACGCGCGGGAGTGGGACTGGATCGTCGAGCAGACCAAGGACTGCGCCTCCCACCTGCTGCTGGCCAGCTCGCTGCCGGTGCTGCTGCCGCCGGCGGTGCACGGGCTCGAGGCCTGGAACGAGGCGGTGTGCGACGGGGCCTGGGGGCCGCGCTGGGCGCGGTGGGGGGAGAAGGTCCGGCAGGCCGCGGACCTCGAGCACTGGGCGGCGTTCCGGGGGTCGTTCGAGGCGCTGCTCGACCTGGTGGCGGACGTCGGGTCCGGCAAGACCGGGCCGGCGCCCGCGACGATCACCTTCCTCGGCGGCGACGTGCACTTCTCCTACCTGGCGCAGGCGCGCTTCGCGAGCTCGCGGCAGGTGACCAGCGCCGTGCACCAGGCGGTCTGCTCGCCGGTGCGCAACCCGGTCTACCGGCCGGTGCAGCTGATGGACCGGTTCGCGCGTACGCAGGGCGGTCGCGCGGTCGGGCGCGCCCTGATGCGGGCCGCGCGCGTGCCCCTGCCGCCGGTGGACTGGTCCGTCGACCGCGGGCCCACCTTCGCCAACGCGATCGGGGCGCTCGAGATCGAGGGGCGCACCTCGCTGTTCCGGCTGGAGCGGACGGTGGCCGGCGACGGCCAGCCGCTCGAGACGGTGCTGGAGGAGCGCCTGGCCTAGGGGGCCGGCGGACGGCCCGGCCCGGCGATGAACTCGCGGTAGGCGTCGGCGATGCCCGTGAGGAAGCGCTGCACCGCAGCCCGCTCGGGCTCGGACAGGCCCTCGGAGGCCCGCGCCGACAGCGCCAGCAGCGGCCCGAGCTCGGTGAAGACGTGAGCCGCCCCGGACGGCGTCACGGCCAGGACCTGCCGGCGCCGGTCGTCCGGGTGCGCGTTGCGCACGACGTGGCCCGCGGCCTGCAGCCGGTGGACCGACTGCGTGGCGGCCGCCGACGTGACGCCGAGCCGCCGGGACAGCTCGACGGGCCCGAGCGGCTCGCGGGCCAGCATGACGTGCTCCATCGCCTCGACGTCGTGCACCGACAGGCCCAGCCGGCGGGCGAGCACCGTGCGCGCCAGGGACGTGAGGGTGAGCACCTCCCGCAGGGCGAGCTGCAGGGGGTCCGGCGGAGACGGCGGTCCGGGCGGGGGTTGCGGCACGTCACCGAGCGTGGCACAGTCTCAAGTCGCTCACCGTCTTAGCGAACTTCGGAGTCGTCATGACCCTGCACTCCTCCCCGCCGACCGCGCCGCACCTCCCGACGACGAGCTCCGGGCCGACCGGTGCCGCCGACGGTGCCCGGCGCCGGCGCCGTCCCGCACTGCTCGCGGTCCTCGTCCTGCTGGCAGGCGTCGTCGCGTCGGCGCTGGTCCTGGTCCTGGGGCCCTCGGACGCCCGGACGAGCGAGAGCACGGGCACGTCGCTGCCGGCGGGGGCGCCCTCCGCCGAGGTCGCGGAGCGCCTGGCGCGGTCGTCGTCCGGCGAGGCCGCGCCCGCGGTGGTGGTCTTCAGCCGCCGGGACGGGGCGCCGCTGACCGGCGCCGACCTGGAGGCGGTCGGCGAGCGGGCAGCCGGACTGGCGCGGACCGGGCTCCCTGGGCCGCCGGCCGAGCCGGTCGCAGGTCCCGAGGGCGAGGTCGCCACGGTCACGGTCCTGCTGTCCACGGCGCTGTCCGACGAGGCGAACGCCACGGCCGTCGAGCGCGTGCGCGCGGCGGCTGGCGAAGGGCTGCCCCCGACGCTGCTCGCGCAGGTGACCGGCGGCCCCGCCTACCGTGCCGACATCGGTGCGGTCTTCGAGGGCGCCGACGTCCGCCTGCTGCTGGCGACCGCCGGGGTCGTGGCGCTGCTCCTGCTGCTGACCTACCGCAGCCCGGTGCTGTGGCTGGTGCCGCTCGTCGTCGTCGCCGTCGGCGACCGGGTCGCGACCGTGCTGGTCGGCGTTCTGGCGTCGAGCGCGGGCGTGGAGGTCGACGCCTCCGCCGCCGGCATCATCTCGGTCCTCGTCTTCGGCGCGGGGACCAACTACGCCCTGCTGCTGGTGTCCCGCTACCGCGACGAGCTGCGGCTGCGCGAGGACCGCTTCGCCGCCATGGAGCAGGCGCTGCGCCGGACGTCCCCGGCGATCCTCGCCAGCGGCGGGACCGTCGCCCTGAGCCTGCTCACCCTGCTCGCGGCCGACCTGACCAGCAACCGGGGTCTCGGCTTCGGCGGCGCGGTCGGCGTGGTCGTCGCCATGGTGGTCGGTCTGGTCGTGCTGCCGGCCGCTCTCGTCCTGCCCGGGCGCTGGCTGTTCTGGCCGTTCGTGCCCCGCGTCGGCGACCCGACCACGGCTCAGCGCGCGGGGCTGTGGTCGCGCCTGGGCGCGCTGGTCGCCCGCCGCCCCGGGACCGTGGCCGTCGGCTCGCTCCTGCTGCTCGGCGCCCTGTCGCTGGGCTCGCTCGGCGCCACGACCGGGCTGGCCCTGGCCGACTCCTTCCGCGAGACGCCGGAGGCCGTCGAGGGCCAGCGCACGCTCGAGCGGGCGCTGCCCGGCGGGGCGACCCAGCCGCTGACGGTCCTGTCGTCGCCGCGGACGGCCTCGGCGGTCGCGGCGGCGGCGGCCGAGGTGCCCGACGTGGCGGCGGTCCGTCCCGGTCCGCCGGCGGGCGACCTCTCCGTGACCTCGGTGGTGCTGGCCACCGCGCCCGGCACCGCTCGCTCCGACGCAGCCGTCGTCGCCCTGCGCGAGCGCCTGTCGCGGGTGCCGGGCGCCGACGCCCTGGTCGGCGGCGAGACCGCTGAGGCGTACGACGTCGCGCAGGCCACAGCGCGCGACACGCGCGTCGTCGTGCCGCTCGTGCTGGTCCTCGTGTTCGCGGTCCTGGCCGTGCTGCTGCGGTCCCTGCTGGCACCGCTGCTGCTGGTGCTGACGACGGTCGTGTCGTACTTCGCCGCGCTCGGCGCAGCGTGGCTGGTGTTCGACCTCGTCCTCGGCTTCCCGGCGCTCGACGTCGGCGTGCCGCTGCTGAGCTTCCTGTTCCTCGTGGCGCTCGGCGTCGACTACAGCGTCTTCCTCATCGCCCGCACGCGCGAGGACGTGCTCGACGGGCACTCCACGCGCGCCGCCGTGCTGCGCGCGCTGTCCGCCACCGGCGGCGTGATCACCAGCGCCGGCATCGTGCTCGCCGCGGTCTTCACCGTGCTGGGCGTGCTGCCGATCATCGTGCTGACCCAGATCGGCGTCATCGTCGGCCTGGGCGTGCTGCTCGACACGCTCGTCGTGCGCACGGTGCTGGTGCCGTCCCTGGCGCTGCTGCTCGGCGACCGCTACTGGTGGCCGAACCGCCTGGAGGGCCGCCCGGTCGGGGCTGCGCGGTGAGCCTCAGCGCAGCGGCAGCTCGTCGTCGCGCTCGGCCTCGGTCCGCGGACCGCGGATGCGGCGGTCCGCCTCGTCGATCGCCACGTCGTCGATGCTCGCCTCGCGCCGGCGCATGTAGCCCTCGGCGTCGAACTCCCAGTTCTCGTTGCCGTAGCTGCGCCACCACTGGCCGGTGCCGTCGCGCCACTCGTACTGGAAGCGCACGGCGATGCGGTCGTCGGAGAAGGCCCACAGCGCCTTGCGCAGCGCGTAGTCCTGCTCCTCGTCCCACTTGCGGCGCAGGAACGCGACGACCTGCTCGCGGCCGTGGAGGAACTCCGAGCGGTTGCGCCACTGCGTGTCCGGCGTGTAGGCCGCCGCCACGCGCTCGGGGTCGCGGGTGTTCCAGGCGTCCTCCGCGGCCTGCACCTTGGTGCGCGCGGTGCTCTCGTCGAAGGGGGGGACGGGTGGGCGCACGGCGGTCTCCTCGCGGGTCGGGACGAGCGGTCGGGCAGTGTTCGGGCAGTCTGGGGGGGCACTGTGCCACCGCCGCTACGGCAGGACGAGCGTGCGCGCCCCCCGGCCGGCCGACATCTCGGCGAAGGCGTCGTCGATGCCGTCCAGCCCGACCGTCCCGGTGACGAGTGCTCCGAGGTCGAGCCGGCCTGCCGCGGCGTGCTCCAGCAGCCGGGGGATGTCCGCGCGCGGATCGGTCGAGCCGTACACGCAGCCCTGCAGCGTCCGGGCGAAGTGGAACAGCTCCAGCGCGGTGAACGACACCGACTGGTCCTGACCGCCGATGCCGACGATCGTCGTGGCGCCGCCGCGCCGGGTCGCCGACCACGAGGACCGGATCGTCTCAGCCAGCCCGACGCAGTCGAAGGCGTGGTCGGCGCCCCGCCGCTCGGTGAGCCCGCGGACCCGCTTCGCCAGCTCGCCGCCCGCCTCGAGCACGTCGGTGGCGCCCATCGTGCGCGCCAGCTCGAGCTTGTCGGGGGAGCGGTCCACCGCGATGACCTGCCCCGCTCCGGCGAGCCGGGCGCCCTGCACGACCGACAGCCCGACGCCGCCGAGCCCGACGACCAGCACCGACTGCCCCGGCCGCACGCGCGCCGTGTTGAGCACCGCCCCCACGCCGGTCATCACGGCGCAGCCCACCAGGGCCGCGTGCTCGAGGGGGACGGCGTCCGGCACCGGCAGCACCGCGCGCTCGGACACCACCGTCTGCTCGGCGAAGCCGCCCGTGGACAGGCCGGGGAAGACCGCCCGGCCGTCCACGGTGGCGTACGGGGCGGAGGCCGCGTCGCTGGACCGCTCGCACAGCCACGGCTCGGCCTGCTCGCAGAACCAGCACTGCCCGCACGGCGGGGCCCAGCACAGCACCACGCGGTCACCCGGCCGGGTCGCGGTCACGCCGTCGCCGACGGACACGACCGTGCCGGCCGACTCGTGCCCGAGCACGACCGGCACGGCGGAGCGCAGGGTGCCACGCGACAGCGACAGGTCGCTGTGGCAGACGCCGGTGGCGGTGATCCGCACGCGGACCTGCCCGGGGCCGGGCTCGGGCAGGTCCAGCTGCACGAGCTGGAGGCGTTCCCCCGGGGCGGGCAGCAGGGCGGCGCGGACCACGGAGCTCCTTCGACAGGCGG
Source organism: uncultured Frankineae bacterium (assembly GCA_902805805.1). The sequence goes on from CADCUE010000001.1 coordinate 16,113, forward strand.
GTGGGACGACGAGCCTACGGAGCACCGGGGAGGGTAGGGAGCCCGCCACCCGACACCCGTCCGCGACAGCCAGGAGCGACCGTGACGCAGCCCGACACCGCAGACGCCCGCGACGGCTCCGGCGACCCCGAGAGCGACCCGGCGGCCATCGGCGAGCGCAGCTTCGAGGAGCCGGACGGCGACGGCGGCGCCGTGCCGCAGGAGGCGCCGGAGCAGCACCCCGGGACCTGACCGCTGCTCACTCGAGCGGCTGCGCCGGCACCGCGCCCTCCCGCCGGCCGAGCGTGACGCCTGCGCTGGCCAGGCTGACCATCAGCAGCGCGGCCACCTCCCGCAGCCCCAGCGCCTGACCCAGCACGACGAGCCCGGCCAGGGCCGCCGCCGCCGGCTCCAGGCTCATGAGGATGCCGAACACCCGGGTCGGCATCCGGCGCAGCGCCAGCATCTCGAGGCCGTACGGCACCACCGACGACAGCACCGCGATCGCCAGGCCCCCCAGCAGCAGCTCCGGGTGGTCCAGCACGGCGGCAGCGCCGGACGCGCCGTAGGGGAGCACGAGGACCATGGCCACCGCGAGGGCGACGGCGAGTCCGTCCAGCCCCGGCAGGACCTGCCCGACCCGCGCGCTGGCCAGGATGTACGCCGCCCAGAACAGCCCCGCCAGCAGCGCGAAGGCGAGCCCGGACAGCGGCGCGCCGCTGCTCGTGTCGGCGCCGAGCAGGACCACGCCGGCGCCCGCCAGCAGGGCCCACAGCAGGTCGACGGCCCGCCGGGTCTGGGCCAGGGCGAGCAGCAGCGGCCCGACGAACTCCACGGTGACCGCGACCCCGAGCGGCACGGTGCGCAGCGCGAGGTAGAAGGACAGGTTCATGGCCCCCATGGCGCCGCCGAGCAGGAGCGCGGCTCTCCACTGCGGGCGGTCCCAGGTCGTCACCCTCGGGCGCAGGACGGCCAGCAGGATCAGCGCCGACAGGCCGAGCCGCAGCAGCGTGGCGCCGCCCGCCCCCAGGGCGTCGAACAGCGTCCGGGCCACCGCGCTGCCGATCTGCACCGAGGCGATGGCGACGAGCACGAGCAGCGCCGGCGGCACCCGGTCGAGCCGGGCGTCGGGCACGGCGCGGCACCTCCGGAGCGGGTCGGGCGGGGGACGGCGCGACGCTAGCCGAGCGCCGTCGTACGGTGCAGTCCGCTGACCGGGAGGAGCCGTCCGATGAAGGTGCCGTTCACGACCGCCGACTTCCTCGACCGCGCGCAGGCGGTCTACCCGCTGCGCGCGGGCGTGGTGGACGAGCCCGGGCCCGCGCAGGACGGCGGCCTCGGGACCCTGACGTACGACCAGCTGGCCGCTCGCGCCCGCGGGATGTCCGCAGGGCTCGACGCGCTCGGGCTCGGCAAGGGCGAGCGGGTGGCCATGGTGAGCCACAACAGCACGCGCCTGCTCGAGGGGCTCTACGGCGTGACGGCGTACGGCCGGATCCTCGTGCCGATCAACTTCCGGCTCAGCCGCGACGAGGTGGCCTACATCGTCGAGCACTGCGGCGCGTCGGTGCTGCTGGTCGACCCCGAGCTCGACGAGGCGCTGGCGGACGTGACCGCTCCGCACCGCTACGTGCTGGGCAAGGAGTCCGACGAGGCGCTGGTGCGACTGGGCGTCGAGCCGCAGCCCTGGACCGATCCGGACGAGGACGCCACGGCCACCATCAACTACACGAGCGGGACGACGGCGCGACCGAAGGGCGTCCAGATCACGCACCGCAACATCTGGACGAACGCGGTCACCTTCGGGCTCCACGCGGGGGTCACGGACCGCGACGTCTACCTGCACACGCTGCCGATGTTCCACTGCAACGGCTGGGGGATGCCCTACGCCATGGCGGGCCTCGGCGTGCCGCAGGTCGTCATCCGCAAGATCGACGGCGCGGAGATCCTGCGCCGGGTCGAGCGCCACGGCGTGACCGTGATGTGCGCTGCTCCGGCCGTCGTGTCGGCCGTGCTCGACGCGGCGGCCGAGTGGCCCGGCGAGATCCCCGGCCGCGGCACCACACGGGTGATCTGCGCTGGTGCGCCCCCGCCCAGCCGGACCATCCAGCGGATCTCCGAGGAGCTCGGCTGGGAGTTCCTGCAGATCTACGGCCTGACCGAGACGTCTCCGCTGCTGACCGTCAACCGCCAGCGCGCCGAGGAGGACGACCTGCCGGCCGAGGAGCGGGCCAGGCGGCTGGCCCGGGCGGGCATGCCCGTGATCGGCTGCCGGGTGCAGATCGGCGACAGCGGTGAGGTGCTGGCGCGCAGCAACGTCGTCATGGACGGCTACTGGGAGCAGCCCGACGCGACCGCGGAGGCCCTGGAGGGCGGCTGGTTCCACACCGGCGACGGCGGCAGTCTCGACGACGAGGGCTACCTGTCCATCAGCGACCGCAAGAAGGACGTCATCATCACCGGCGGCGAGAACGTCTCCTCGATCGAGGTCGAGGACTGCCTGTTCAGCCACCCCGCCGTCGCCGAAGCCGCCGTGATCGGGGTCCCGAGCGAGAAGTGGGGCGAGACGATCAAGGCCCTGGTGGTGCTGGCGGACGGGCAGTCGGCCGACGAGGCCGAGCTCATCGCCCACTGCAAGAAGCGCCTCGCCGGCTACAAGGCCCCCACGTCGATCGAGCTGCGCGACGCCATCCCGCGGACCGCCACGGGCAAGATCCAGAAGTTCAAGCTGCGCCAGCAGTACTGGGAGGGCCAGGAGCGCCAGGTCAACTGACTGCTTGACGCATCGTCTGTCGATGGTGTCGACTGTCGATACAACGACAGTCGATGGAGAGTGCCATGCAGCTCAGGCAGTGGTCCCGCACGGACCAGGTGTTCCTCGAGGGCGTGCTGTGGGCGCTGCCCGGCGTGGCCCTGCTCACGGTGGTCGTGGACGGTGTGCGGGCACTTCGCGGCGCCCCGCTGGAGGCGACCGGCTCGCTCCCGGACGACCTGGCGCGCACGACGGGGCTCGTCACCGGACCCATGACGGGCACCGTCGTGGTCCAGGACCCGACCCCAGCGCAGTACGGCTGGGACCTGGCGCCGGCGATCCTCCTGCTGGTGCTCGCCGCCGTGGTCGCCAGGCTGCTGCTCGGCGTCGCACGCAGCCTGCGCACCGGCGACCCGTTCACCCCGGCCAACGCACTCCGGCTGCGCACCCTCGGCGTCATCCTGATCGTCGGTGGGACGTTCGTGCCGGTGTTCCAGGGCATCGCGTTCGAGGGGGTGCTCGACCCGGTCCTGCCCGACGGGCCGAGGGCCTGGACGCTCGACGTGCAGCTCTGGCCGGCCCTGTCGGGGGTCCTGGTCGGCTTCCTCGCCGAGGTCTTCGCCCGGGGTGCCCGCATGCGCGAGGACGTCGAGGGGCTCGTCTAGTGCCGGTCGAGGAGGCCCACCGGGTCGTCTGCCACCTCGACGCGCTGCTCGAGCGCTCGGGCATGACGCTCACCGACCTGGCCAAGGCGGTCGGCGTCACCGTCGTCAACCTGTCCGTGCTCAAGAACGACCGCGCGAGGGCCGTCCGGTTCTCGACGCTGACCGCGATCTGCGACGTGCTCGGGTGCCAGCCCGGTGACGTCTTCAGCGTCGCGCCCGCGCATGCACCCGAGCGTGCCCGGGCACGGTCGGACGCATGACCGAGCCGCTGCCGCAGACCTCCGACAACACCCGCAACGACGCCGCCCGCCCCTCCGGTCTCGAGGAGCCCGGCGTGCGCGGTGGGGACGCGGCGGACCGCATGGACGCCGCCGGCCCGG
>CADCUE010000002.1 GCA_902805805.1 uncultured Frankineae bacterium
CGCGTCCGAGCCGCTCGAGCAGTCCGCCGGAGCCGGCGCCACCGACCGCGCACGCCCGGCGCACCTGGGCGAGCGTGAGCGCCTCCGTCCCGCCGTGCAGGCCGAGCTCCATGCCGAGCAGGCGCTCGAGGACGTCCTGCTCGCGGTGCTCGTAGCAGAGGTAGAGCGCCGAGCCGCCGGCTGCGGCGACGTTGCGGGCGATCTGCAGGGCGAACGTCGTCTTGCCGAGCCCCTGGGCGCCGCCCAGCAGCGTGAGCTCACCAGCGCGCAGGCCACCGCCCAGCACGCCGTCGAGGGGCACGAAGCCGGTCGGCCAGGTGCCGGCGGTGCTGGACCGGCCCTGCACGAGCGCGTCGTCGGCGTCCTCGAGGGCCTGGAACAGGGTGCGCGTCGAGGTCATGCCGCCAGCCAGTCGAGCAGCGCGACGACGACGAGCGCCACGACGACGGCCAGGGCCAGCACGACGATCAAGAGGTCACGTCCTCTCCCCAGGTCCTCCCGTGCCACAGCGCTCCCTCTCGGCGGCGGCGCTCGCCACCTTCCAGCAGTCTGGCTGCAACAAGGCCGCGCCGCGTACGCCGGGACGGTCGACGTGGCTCTCCGTCAGGGCTGTCCCGCGGAGCCGATCGGCCTCTTGACAGCACCCGCTGCGGGTGCCCTAGCGCGTTCCGGCCCGGCCGGCCGGCACCTTGAGCAGGCCCAGGCGCACGGCTTCGACGAGGGCCTGGCTGCGGTTGTTGGCACCGAGCTTCTCGTACAGCTTGGAGGCGTACGTCTTGGCCGTGGACTCGCTGATGTAGAGGCGCTTGGCGAGCACCGGGATGGTCAGCCCCTGGCCGAGCAGCTCGAGCACCTCCTGCTCGCGCGCCGACAGCCGGGGCTTGGCCGGGTCCATGCGGCGTCGCATCGCACCGGGCAGGTCCGCGGCGGTGAAGGCGTGGGGCGCCGCCGCGGCGTGCTTGGCGGCGGACAGCACCTCGTCGGTCGGTGCGCTCTTGGCCACGAACGCCGAGGCCTGCGCCTCCAGAGCGCCGAACAGGTGCTCGTCGTCGTCGTACATCGTGAGCACGACGATGCCGATGTCGGGCAGATCGGTGCGCAGCTGCTTGGCGGCGTCCAGACCGCTGCCGTCCGGGAGGTTGACGTCGATCACCACGACGTCGGGCCGCAGGCTCATCGCCGCCGCCATGCCACGCCGCAGGTCACCGGCCTCGTCGACGACCTCGAAGGCCCCGTCGCGCTCGAAGGCGCCGCGCAGGCCACCGCGGATGAGGTCGTGGTCGTCGATCAGCAGAACCCGGATGCTCACGTCTTGCTACCTCCGACGTCGACACTGATCCGGTTGCCTTTCGGCAGCCGGTGCTCTGCGCTGAAGCGGGCTCCGAGCTTCAGGGCGCGTTCGTCCATGGCCCGTGTCGTGGTTTCCCCGCCGCGAGCGCTCTCTTCCGTGTTGGGAGCATCATCTTCCACCACGAGGGAGCACGACGGGGGATCGGCGTCCAGAGTCACCCACAGGTTCCTGGTCCCCGGCCGTCTGCGCGCCCGGCCGACCGCCTCGTGCGCGATGCGCAGCAGCTGCACCTCGGTGTCGGCGGGCAGGCGGGTGCTGCCCTCCTTGAGGCTCAGGTGCACCCGGATGCCCGAGCTGGTGCCCGCGGACCGGGCGTACTCCGACAGGGCGGCGCCGAGGCCCCGGCCGGGGCCGACGCTGGAGCGCAGGTCCGAGATGGACAGCCGCAGATCGCTGATGAGCGAGGTCATGTGGGCGCGGAGCTCGCGGGCCTGCTGCACGCCGTCGTCCGCTCCGGACCGCCGCAGGACGGCGGTCAGGGCGTCGAGCTGGTAGCCGAGGAAGGCGAGGTCCTGCGCGATGCCGTCGTGCATCTCCCGGGCCAGCCGGCTGCGCTCCTCGGTGGCCGCTGCGATGCGCAGCTCGTCGAACAGCGCCGCGGTCTCCAGCGGCAGGGCGGAGCGCGCGACGATCGCCTCCAGCTCGGGCTGCAGCTCGACGTCGAAGGTGGCCGGCCGACGCCACTCGAGGGTCAGGACGCCCACTCGGTTCTCGTCGACGAGGATCGGCAGGACGAGCAGCGTGCTGCCGGACCGGGCCCCGTCGACGTCGGGCTGGCGACGGTCGACGACCGGCGCGCCCGCCAGCCAGGCGCGCGTGATCGGGCCGTCCTCGGCGAGGTTCGCGCGCCACGGGACGCGCCGGTACCCGTGCAGCGCGAGCGGCACGAGCTGATCGCCGCCGACGTGCAGCAGCACGGCGCCGTGCGCCGCGCCGCCGACGGCGGAGGCCTCCTCCAGCAGTGTCTCGGCGACCGTCCCCGGGTCCAGGCTGCCGGCGAGACCGCGGGTCACCGCCCGCAGCTGGGCCAGCAGCCGGTGCGCCTCGGCGTACTGGTCCAGCGCGGTCGGGGCGGTGGTCGACAGGCTGTGGATGCGGGCGGCGAGGATGCCGCTGACCAGCGCCACGAGGATCCACTGCGCCGCCGTGCTGCTGTAGAGCCCGGCGGCCTCCGGGTCGTCGGACCGCAGGACCCGTCCCACGAGCAGGATCGCCGACGCCGTACCGCCGACGACGGCCGTGCCGAGGTAGCCCCTGGACAGGCCGGCCGCGATCGTCGTGGACGGCAGGCAGACCAGCAGCGGCAGCGACGGGTCGGGCGTGGCGACGATGCCGATCGCGGTCAGCACGCTCTCCGCGAGCAGGATGGGGAGCTTGGCAGGGTTGCCGTCGTCGAGGCTCGTGCCGACCAGCGCGAGCAGGATGACGACGACCAGGTAGCGCAGCGTCTCGGTGTCGTCCGCGCCGACGAGCGGACCGACCAGCGCGGCCGTCAGCAGGAGCGCGAGCCGGATGGACGACGCGAACGAGCTCCGGGTGGTGGCGTACCGCAGTCGAGACCGACGGCCGGAGGTCGACATGGTGGTGCTCGTGCCCAGCTCCGCGCGCTCGGACTCCACGGACAGGGGCTTCGACCGCACCGGGGGCGGGCTGTAGCAGGAGTCCCCGACGTGCGGCGGACTACGCTCCCCAGTGTCCAGCGACGAACACGAGGAAGCCGGTGCAGATCCGGCGCGGTCCCGCCACTGTGACCCGGCTCGCCGGGCAGCCAGAGACTCGTCCGTCGCTCCGCCGACCCGGGGCGTGGACACCCCGAGGAGGGTCCGCATGAGCCTGCCCGGGTGTGCTCCGTGAGCGCGCCGTACCCCTTCTCGGCCGTGGTCGGCCTCGACGACCTCCGGCTCGCCCTCGTCGTCAACGCCGTCTCCCCGGCGGTCGGGGGCGTGCTCGTGCGCGGGGAGAAGGGGACCGCCAAGTCGACGGTCGTCCGCGCCCTGGCGGCGCTGCTGCCACCGGTCGAGGTCCTGCAGGGCTGCCGCTTCTCGTGCGCGCCGACCGGCCCCGACCCGGAGTGCCCGGACGCCGCCGCGCACGGCGGTCCCACGACCCGGCCGGCCCGGCTCGTCGAGCTGCCCGTCGGTGCCTCCGAGGACCGCCTCGTCGGCTCGCTGGACCTCGAGCGCGCGCTCACGACCGGCGTGTCGGCGTACGAGCCGGGGCTGCTCGCGGCAGCCCACCGCGGCGTGCTCTACGTCGACGAGGTCAACCTGCTGCACGACCACCTGGTCGACCTGCTGCTCGACGCCGCCGCCCTGGGCCGGTCGTACGTCGAGCGCGAGGGCGTCTCGGTGCGCCACGCCGCCCGCTTCCTGCTGGTCGGGACGATGAACCCGGAGGAGGGCGAGCTGCGGCCCCAGCTGCTCGACCGCTTCGGGCTCACCGTGGAGGTCGCCGCCACCCGCGAGCCGGTCGAGCGGGCGGACGTCGTGCGCCGCCGGCTCGCCTACGAGGCCGACCCCGACGGCTTCGCCGCGCAGTACGCCGCCGCCGACGCCGAGCTGGCGGTGCGCATCGCCGCCGCCCGCGAGCGGCTGCCCCGGGTCGTGCTCGGCGACCGCGCCCTGCAGGAGGTGACGACCGTCTGCGCCGCCTTCGACGTCGACGGCCTGCGCGCCGACCTCGTCACCGCCAAGGCCGCCGTCGCGCTGGCCGCGTGGGCCGGCCGCGACGAGGTCACCACCGAGGACGTCCGTACGGCGGCCCGCCTCGCCCTGCCGCACCGCCGTCGGCGGACGCCGTTCGAGGCTCCGGGACTGGACGAGCAGCAGCTGGACGACGCGCTGGACTCGGTGCCGCCGGCGGGTCCGCCCTCGGGCGGCGAGGGCGGGGGTCCCGACGACGACGGCGGTCCCCACGACCGCGGTCCCGACGACGACGGGCCGCGGGGGAGCGAGGCGCCCGTCGCCGACCACCCCGAACACGACTCGCCGCTCGGCCCCGCGCCGCAGGACGAGCGCGAGCCGGACCCCGTCGGCGCCCGCGCCGGCGCCGAGCAGGCGCCGGCCGCCGCCGGGCCGGTCTTCGACCCGGTCGCGCTGTCCGTGCCCGGCGTCAACCGGCGCGCCGGCGCCGCTGGCCGGCGCTCCCGGACGGAGGGCGGCAGCGGGCGCCTGACGGGGTCCCGCCTGCCCGCCGGGCGGCTGTCGTCGCTGCACCTGACCGCCACGCTGCACGCCGCGGCGCCGCACCAGCTGGGACGGGGGCGCTCCGGACCGGGCGTGGTGGTACGCCCGGACGACCTGCGCGAGGCCGTGCGGGAGGGGCGCGAGGGCAATCTGGTCCTGTTCGTCGTCGACGCGAGCGGCTCCATGGCGGCTCGGTCGCGGATGGGTGCGGTCAAGGGCGCGGTCCTCTCCCTGCTCACCGACGCCTACCAGCGGCGGGACAAGGTCGCCCTGGTCAGCTTCCGCGGCGCCGGCGCCGAGCTCGTGCTGCCACCGACGACCAGCGTGGACGCCGCGGTCGTGCGGCTGCAGCACCTGCCGACCGGCGGGCGCACGCCGCTGTCGGCCGGCCTGCTGCGTGCGGCGGAGGTGCTCCGCGTGGAGTCGGTGCGCGACCGCGCCCGGCGGGCGCTGGTCGTCGTCGTCACCGACGGCCGGCACACCAGCGGACCGTCGCCCGAGCTCGCCGCGGCGCACCTCGCGCGCAGCGGCGCGGCGCACGTCGTCGTCGACTGCGAGAGCGGACCGGTGCGGCTCGGGCTCGCGCAGGAGCTGGGGCGCTCGCTGGGTGGACCCGCCCTGCGGCTCGAGGAGCTGTCCGCCGACGCCCTCACCCGGGTCGTCAAGGCGGTGGCGTAGTGGCGCCCGCGTCGATCCGGAGGACCGCCTGATGCCCCAGGGCCGGCCGAGCGCGGTCCCCGACGACGGGCTCACCACCCGGCAGCGCCGCAACCGGGCGCTGCTCGTCGTGCACACCGGTGACATGAAGGGCAAGTCGACCGCGGCCTTCGGCCTGGCCCTGCGCGCCTGGAACCAGGGCTGGTCGATCGGGGTCTTCCAGTTCGTCAAGAGCGCGAAGTGGAAGGTCGGCGAGGAGCACGCGCTGCGCACGCTCGGCGCCAGCGGCGAGGGCGGTCCCGTCGCCTGGCACAAGATGGGCGAGGGGTGGAGCTGGACCCGCAAGGCGGGCACCGACGACGACCACGCCGCCAACGCCCGCGAGGGCTGGGAGCAGGTCAAGCGCGACCTCGCCGCACAGACCCACCGCTTCTACGTCCTGGACGAGTTCACCTACCCGATGACGTGGGGGTGGGTGGACGTCGACGAGGTCGTGCAGGTCCTGCGCGACCGGCCGGGCGACCAGCACGTCGTCATCACCGGCCGCGGGGCGCACCCGTCGCTCGTCGAGGCGGCCGACCTGGTCATGGAGACGACCAAGGTCAAGCACCCGATGGACGCCGGGCAGAAGGGCCAGCGGGGGATCGAGTGGTGAGCACCGGCCCCTTCCGGCTTCCCCTGCGCTGCGGTACGCCGCGGGGCAGCCGGGCGTACGCCGGTGCAGGGGAAGTGGCCCGTCACACGCGCGCGGGTGCCCGATGAGGCTGCCGCGGCTGGTCGTCGCCGCGCCGTCGTCGGGGGCCGGCAAGACCACGGTCGCCACCGGCCTGATGGCCGCCCTGACCGCCCGCGGGCTGCGCGTGAGCCCGCACAAGGTCGGCCCCGACTACATCGACCCCGGCTACCACGCCCTCGCGACGGGTCGCCCAGGCCGCAACCTCGACCCGGTGCTCGTCGGCGAGTCGCGCATCCGCCCGCTGCTGCGGCACGGCGCGCACGGCGCGGACGTGGCCGTCGTCGAGGGCGTGATGGGCCTGTACGACGGTCGCGGCAGCACGACCGAGGGCTCGACCGCGCACGTCGCCGCGCTGCTCGACGCGCCGGTCGTCCTCGTCGTCGACGCCTCCTCGATGTCCCGCTCGGTCGCCGCGCTCGTGCACGGCTTCGCGACGTACGCGGGCGCCGGAGCAGGGGTCCGCCTCGCCGGGGTGGTCCTCAACCGGGTGGGCAGCGACCGGCACGAGGCCCTGCTCCGCGAGGCGCTGGACGGCCAGGCACGCGTGCTCGGCGCGCTGCGCCGCGACGACGACGTCTGCACGCCGAGCCGGCACCTCGGCCTCGTCCCCGCCGCCGAGCGCACGCCGGAGGCCGTCGCCACGGTGCGCCGGCTCGGGGAGCTGTGCGCCCGGAGCCTGGACCTCGACGCCCTGCTCGACGTCGCGCGCTGCGCGCCGCCCCTCGACGACGAGCCGTGGGCGCCGGTGCCGGCCGAGCCGGCGCCTCGCCCGGTCATCGCCGTGGCCGGCGGACCGGCGTTCACCTTCTCGTACGCCGAGACCGCCGAGCTGCTCACGGCCGCGGGAGCGGAGGTCGCGGTCGTCGACCCCCTGCGCGACGAGCGGCTGCCCGACGGCGCGGCCGGTCTGGTGCTGGGCGGCGGCTTCCCCGAGGTCTTCGCCGAGCAGCTGTCCGCCAACCGCGCGCTGCGGGACGACGTCGTACGGCTGGTGGGCTCCGGCGCGCCCGTGTCCGCGGAGTGCGCCGGACTGCTCTACCTGTGCGAGCAGCTGGACGGCCTGCCGATGTGCGGGGTGCTGCCGGCCGCCGCCGCCATGACGCCCCGCCTGACGCTCGGCTACCGGTCGGCGCGCTCGGCGTCGGCCGGCTGGTTCGGCGACGGGCCGGTGGTGGGTCACGAGTTCCACCGCACCGCCGTCGAGCCGCGCGCCGGGGCCGCACCCGCCTGGGTCGTCGAAGGACAGGCCCCGGAGGGCTGGGTCCAGGGCGGAGTCCACGCGAGCTACCTGCACCTGCACTGGGCAGGCGTCCCCGGGGTGGCGGACCGCTTCGTCGCCGCCGCGCGGAACGTCCGGGGAGCCGCATGAGCACGCTCGTCGGGGTCGGGGTGGGACCGGGCGACCCCGAGCTCGTGACGGTCAAGGCCGTCCGGGTGCTGCAGGCGGCCGATCTGGTCGTCGTACCGGTCATGGACGCCCAGGAGCAGGGCAGGGCCGAGGCCACGGTCCGCACCCACGTCACGCACGACCGGCTGCGCCGGCTGGTCTTCGCGCTCGACGACCGCGGCGGGCCGACCGCGCAGCGGCTGTCGGCGTGGGAAGCCGCCGCCGACGCCGTGGCCGAGCGGCTGCGGGAGCACGGCGGCACGGTGGCCTTCGCGACGATCGGCGATCCGAACGTCTACAGCACCTTCACCTACCTCGCCGACGCCGTGCGGGAGCGGCTGCCCGAGGTGCAGGTCGAGACCGTCCCCGGCATCACCGCGATGCAGGACCTCGCCGCCCGGTCCGGGACCGTGCTGTGCGAGGGCACCGAGTCGCTGGCCCTGCTCCCGCTCACCGCCGGGGTGGACGCCTTCGAGGAGGCGCTGACGCACTTCGACTCGGTGGTGGCCTACAAGGGCGGCCGCCACATGAGCGGGGTCCTCGACGTCCTGCGCCGGCACGACCGGCTCGACGGCGCGGTGTACGGTGCCGCGCTCGGGCTGCCCGACGAGACCGTCGGCCCGGCGGCGGACGCCCCGGAGGACGCGCCGTACCTGTCGACCGTTCTCGTCCCGGCCCGTCGGACCACGCGCGGAGGCAAGCTGTGACCCTCAAGGGCAGGGTCAGCTTCGTGGGCGCCGGTCCCGGCGCGGCCGATCTGCTCACCCTGCGCGCGGCGGCGCGCATCGCCGAGGCGGACATCGTCATCTGGGCTGCCTCGCTGGTGCACGAGGACGTCCTGCAGCACGCCCGCCCGGACGCGGTCGTCGTCAACAGCGCCGAGCACTCCCTCGAGGGCATCCGGTCGCACTACGAGCGCGCTGCCCGCGAGGGGCTGCTCGTCGCCCGCATCCACTCCGGCGACCCCGGGCTCTGGGGCGGCACCCAGGAGCAGCACGAGCTCTGCACTGCGCTGGGCCTGGAGACCGAGGTGATCCCCGGCGTCAGCAGCTTCAGCGCCGTCGCCGCGATCGCCCAGCGTGAGCTGACCATCCCCGAGGTGGCGCAGTCGGTGGTGCTCACCCGGCTGGAGGGCGGCAAGACGCCGATGCCGGCGCGCGAGACGGTCCGGGCGTTCGCCGAGCACGGCACGACCATGGCGCTGTTCCTGTCGGCCGCGCGCACCAAGCAGCTCCAGGACGAGCTGCTGGCCGCGGGCACCTACGACGAGAGCACGCCCTGCGTCGTGGCGTACGCCGCCACCTGGCCGGACGAGCTCGTCTTCGAGTGCGCGCTCGGGGAGCTGGCCGCGAAGGTCAAGGAGCACAAGCTCTACAAGCACACCCTCGTGCTCGTCGGGCCGGCCCTGGCCGCCGGGGGGACGCGGTCGCACCTCTACCACCCCGGTCACTTCCACGAGCACCGCAAGGTCGAGGACCGGAGCATGCGTGCCGAGCTGCGCGCCCGCGACGCCGCGCTCAGGGCGGCCACGCCGTGAACCTCAGGTCGAGCCCGACGACAGGTCGGCGTCTCCCCTGCGCAGCGGTGCGCCCCGGGAGCCCCGGGCGTGCGCCGGCGCCGGGGGAGTGCCGCCGCCGGCCGGACCGGGCGGGCCGATGACCGGACCCGAGCTGCGGGAGCCGGACCTGCCGCGCACCGCCAAGGTCCGCACCGGACCGCTGCGCAGCGGCTGGACGACGGGCACCTGCAGCGCGGCGGCGGCCAAGGCGGCGACCACGGCGCTGGTCACCCAGCGGGTGCAGACCTCGGTGGAGGTGCACCTGCCGGACGAGCGGCGCGTGCCGTTCCCGGTCGAGCGGTGCGAGGTGACGCCCGAGCGGGCGCAGGCGGTCGTCGTCAAGGACGCCGGCGACGACCCCGACGTCACCCACGGAGCCCATCTGACGGCGACGGTGCGCTGGAGCGACGCGCCGGGCCTCCACCTCGAGGGCGGCGTCGGCGTCGGCGTCGTGACCAAGCCCGGCCTCGGGCTCGAGGTCGGCGGACCGGCCATCAACCCCGTGCCACGGCAGATGATCCGCGACAACGTCGCGTCGGTCGTCGACCTCGGGAGCCGGGGGGTGGCGGTGACCATCAGCGTCCCGGACGGCGAGCTGAGGGCCCGCAAGACGACCAACGCGCGGCTGGGGATCCTCGGCGGCATCAGCATCCTCGGCACGACCGGGGTCGTCCGGCCGTTCTCGACCGAGTCGTGGCGCGCCTCGGTGGTGCAGGCGGTGTCCGTGATGGCGGCCCAGGGCGAGCCGACCCTGGTGCTGGCCACCGGCGGACGCACCGAGAAGGCCGCCATGCGGATGCTGCCGGAGCTGCCGGAGGTCTGCTTCGTCGAGGTCGGCGACTTCACCGGCGCGGCGCTGCGCCAGGCCGTGTCGGACGGGCTGTCCGACGTCGTCTTCGTCGGGATGGCCGGCAAGCTGACCAAGCTGGCCAGCGGCGTCCTCATGACGCACTACACCAAGAGCCGCGTCGACCCCGCCGGGCTCGTCGACCTCACCCGCGAGGCGGGCGGTGACGAGGCGCTCGGCGAGGCGGTGCGCGCGGCCAACACCGCCCGGCACGCGTACGAGCTGTGGGAGGCCGCCGGAGTGCTGCGGCCGGCAGGGGACCTGCTGTGCCGCCGGGTCGCCGACGTGCTGCAGCGCTTCAGCGGGCTGCCCGCCCGGGTCGCGATGGTCGACCCGGCCGGCGCGGCCGTGGTCGCCGCGACGGAGCGCGCGTGGGTCGGCCGATGATCACGGTCGTCGGCTACGACGGCGGACCGCTGCCCGCCGTCGCGCAGTCGCGCCTGTCCTCGGCCGCGCTGGTCATGGGCGGACGCCGGCACCTGCGGGAGGTCGACCTGCCGGCGGGCGTGCCCACGGTGGCGCTGAGGGACGACCCCGGGGCGGCACTGCGCGCCGTGGCCGACGAGCCCGGCGACGTGGTGGTCCTGGCCTCGGGCGACCCCGGCTTCTTCGGCGTGGTGCGGGCGGTGCGCCGGGCCGTCTCACCGCGCCCGGTCGAGGTGCTGCCGGCGCTGTCGAGCGTGGCCCTGGCCTTCGCCCGCGCCGGGGTCGAGTGGGACGACGCCGTCGTCGTGTCGGCGCACGGGCGCGACCCCCGCGAGGCGCTCGCCGTCGCCCGCTCGCAGCCCAAGGTCGCCGTGCTCACCGACGAGCGGTGCGGACCGGCGCAGCTCGGAGCGGCCCTGGCCGGCCGCCGCGACCGGGTGCTGGTCGTCGGTGAGCGGCTCGGCCTGCCGGGGGAGCGGGTCGTCGAGCTGACCCCCGACGAGGCGGCGGCCGGCGTCTGGACGGACCCCAACGTGGTGCTGGTCCTGCCGGCCGACCGGGCGACGACGGCGCCCGCGCCGCGCGCCGTCGTGGCGGGTCACCGCTCGCCGCAGGGCTGGGCGCTGCCGGTGGCCGACTTCGAGCACCGCGACTCGATGATCACCAAGCCCGAGGTCCGCGCCGTCGTGCTGGCCCGCCTCGGACCTCGGCTGGGCGACGTCGTGTGGGACGTCGGCGCGGGCAGCGGCTCGGTCGCGGTCGAGTGCGCGCGCTTCGGCGCGGACGTGCACGCCGTCGAGCGGGACGCCGCCGACGCCGCGCGGGCCGCCGCGAACGCCGCGGCGGCGCAGGTCTGCGTGCACGTGGTGCTCGGCGCGGCGCCGCCCGCCCTGGACGCTCTCCCCGACCCGGACGCCGTCTTCGTCGGCGGCGGCGGGCTCCAGGTGGTGGCGGCGTGCGTCGACCGGCGCCCGGCCCGCCTCGTGGCGGCGCTCGCCACCGTCGAGCAGGTCGGCCCCGTCCTCGCTGCGCTGGGCGACGGGGGCTACCGGGCCGACGCGGTGCTCCTGCAGGTCTGCGCCGTCGCGCCGCTCGGGAAGGGGCACCGGCTGGTGCCCGCCAACCCGGTGTTCGTCGTGCACGGGGAGCGGTCGTGATCGGCCTGGTGACGACCACGTCGGCCGGCCGGTCCGCCGCCGCACGACTGGCCGCCGTGCTGCCCGACACGCAGGAGTACGACGTGCGCGGCATCGAGGACGCCTTCCTCGAGTGCGACGCGGTCGTGTCCTTCCTCGCCACGGGCGCCACCGTGCGGCTGCTCGCCCCGCTGCTGCAGGACAAGCGGGTCGACCCCGGCGTGGTCGTGGTCGACGAGGGGCTGCGCTTCGCGGTCGCGCTGCTCGGCGGTCACGGGGGCGGCGCCAACGAGCTCGCCCGGCAGGTGGCCGACGTGCTCGGCGCGACGCCCGTCGTCACGACCGCCACGGACGCGGTGGGGCTTCCCGGCCTGGACACGCTGGGCTGGCCGGTCGAGGGGGCCGTCGCCGCGGTGAGCCGCGCGCTGCTGGACGGCGAGGCCGTACGCCTGGACGCCGACGCGGTCTGGCCCCTGCCGCCGTTGCCGGTCGGTGAGCAGGGCCGCCATGTCGTGCGCGTCACCGACCGGGTCCTCGACGGTCTCGGCGACGGTGCGGAGCCGACGTGCGTCCTGCGCCCGCCGTCGCTGGTCCTCGGTCTCGGGGCGTCGCGCGGCGTGTCCGCCGACGAGGTGCTCGCCCTGGTCGACGGCGCGCTGGCCGATGCCGGGCTGTCGGCCGCCTGCGTCACCGCCGTGGGGACCGCCGACGCCAAGGCCGACGAGACCGGGCTGGTCGCGGCCTGCGCCCGCCGGGGGTGGCCGCTCACGACCTTCCCGGCCGACCGGCTGGCCGCCGTCGCCGTCCCGAACCCCAGCGCCGAGCCGCAGAGAGCGCTCGGCACGCCCAGCGTCGCGGAGGCGGCGGCGCTGCTGCTCGGCGACGAGCTCGTGGTCGAGAAGACCAAGGGAGCGATGTCCACGGTGGCGGTCGCGCGCCGCCGGCCGCGGGGGCGGCTGGCGCTCGTGGGGCTGGGACCCGGCGCCCGCGACCTGCTCACCCCGCGGGCGCAGGCCGAGCTGCGCCGGGCTTCGGTCTGGGTGGGCCTCGACCAGTACGTCGACCAGGTCCGCGACCTCGCCCGCCCGGGGACGCGCCTGCTGGTCACCGGTCTCGGCAAGGAGGAGGAGCGCGCGCACAGCGCGGTGGCCGAGGCGGCGAAGGGGCACGCCGTCGCGCTGCTCGGCTCGGGGGACGCCGGCGTCTACGCCATGGCCAGCCCCGCGCTGGAGGTCGCGGGCACCGACATCGACGTCGTCGGCGTCCCCGGCGTCACGGCCGCCCTGGCCGCGAGCAGCCTGCTGGGCGCGCCGCTCGGGCACGACCACGCGAGCATCAGCCTGTCGGACCTGCACACGCCGTGGCCGGCCATCGAGGCCCGGGTGCGCGCGGTGGCCTCGGCGGACCTCGTCGTCACCTTCTACAACCCGCGCAGCCGCGGTCGTGACTGGCAGCTGCCGCGGGCGGTGGAGCTGCTGCTCGAGCACCGGCCGGCGGACACCCCGGTCGGGGTGGTGACCGACGCCTCCCGCCCGACCGAGCAGGTGCAGCTGACGACGCTGAGCGCCCTGGACTGCTCGACCGTGACGATGTACGCGTGCGTCGTCGTCGGCTCCTCGCAGAGCACCGTGGTCTCCGGTCGTCTGGTGACGCCGCGCGGCTACCGGTGGTCAGCCGCGGCGACGTCGTGACCCCCGCCGTCAGCTCCGCCGTCACCTACGCCTTCACCGCCGACTGCACGGCCTGCGGCGCCTGCCTGCTCACCTGCCCGGAGCACGCGATCGTCGCCGGTCTGCCGCTGCGGGTGCGCGAGGACCGGTGCACCGCCTGCGGCGAGTGCCTCGAGGTCTGCCCCGCCGACGCCGTGGTCGAGCTGGCCCGCGATCATGCAGTGGGAGCGCAGCCTGTGAGCGCGGGCGGTGTGTCATCACCGCACGATCGCGGCGGGGTGGGGGTCGCGGGGGTCGTGGGAGTGGCGCGGTGAGGCCGGGGACGGTGGCGCTGGTCGGGGCGGGGCCGGGGGACCCCGGGCTGCTGACGCTGCGGGGAGCGCAGCTGCTCGGCGAGGCCGACGTCGTGCTCGTCGACCGGCTGGTGCACCCCGACGTGCTGGCGCACTGCCGCCCGGACGCGGAGGTCGTCGACGTCGGCAAGACCAGCTGGACGGGTACGGCGCCCCGCCAGGAGGAGATCAACGCCCAGCTCGTCGCCCACGCGCAGGCCGGGCGCCGGGTGGTGCGCCTCAAGGGCGGTGACCCGTTCGTCTTCGGACGCGGGTCGGAGGAGGCCGAGGCGCTCGTCGAGAAGGGCATCCGCTTCCAGGTGGTCCCGGGCATCTCCTCTGCCCTGGCCGCCCCGGCGTACGCCGGGATCCCGGTGACCGCTCGCGGCTACACGCAGGACGTGTGCGTCGTGACCGGTCACCTCGACCCGGAGGACCCGGCGAGCCGCGTCCGGTGGCAGGCGCTGGCGACCGGCCCCGGCACGCTGGTGGTGCTGATGGGGCACGACCGGCTGCCCCTGCTGACCCGCTCGCTGATCCGCTTCGGGCGCGACCGGAGGACCCCGTCGGCCTGCATCCAGCAGGGCACGCACGCCGAGCAGCGGGTCGTGGTGAGCAGCCTCGAGCACCTCGCCGACGACGTCGCCGCCGCCGGGCTCCGGGCACCGGTCGCGACGGTGATCGGCGACGTGGTGCGCCTGCGCGACGCGCTGCGCTGGTTCGACCTGCCCGACGACGCCGACGCCCCCGACGACGAGGAGCCGTGAGCCCGCTGAGCAGCAGCCCCCCCCAGCCCCGAGCCGCGGTCCACCCGATCGAGCAGGAGTCCTTTGCGATCCTGCGTCGCCGGGTCGACCTGTCGCACCTCGCGCCGCTGACCCGCGCGGTCGTCGAGCGGGTGGTGCACGCGAGCGCCGACCTGTCCTACGTCGACGACCTGGTCGCCGACGAGCAGTCGCTGCGCCGCGGCCAGGAGGCTCTTGTCGGGGGTGCTCCGGTCGTCGCCGACGTCGAGATGGTGGCCGCCGGCATCACCAGCCGCAGAGCGGTCTGCCGGGTCCGCGAGGCCCGGGCCTGCGACGGGCTCACCCGCAGCGCAGCCGCCGTGCGCCTGGCCTACGAGCAGGTCGGCCCCGGCGCGGTCTGGGTCGTGGGATGCGCGCCGACCGCGCTGTTCGAGATCCTCGACCTCGGCGTGCAGCCGGCGCTGGTCGTCGGTCTGCCGGTCGGCTTCGTCGGGGCAGCCGAGTCCAAGCTCGCCCTGCGTCAGAGCGGCCTGCCGGCCGTCTCGAACACCAGCGAGAAGGGCGGCTCGGCGGTCGCCGCGGCGGCGCTCAACGCCCTGCTGTACGAGGCGGCCGCCCCGGAGCACCCGCCGCGCCACGGCACCTCGTCGCCGCCTGACCCGCCTGACCCGCCTGACCCGCTGCCCGAGGAGAGCCCATGAGCGGACCCACGACCCCGGCCGCCCGCCACCGCCCCGCCCTGCTCGTCGTCGGCCACGGCACCAAGAGCGAGCAGGGCTGCGCCCAGTTCGCCGAGCTGGTCGACCGCGTCCAGCTGCGTGTGCCGTACGCCGACGTGGCCGGTGGGTTCCTCGAGCTGGCCCCGCCGCCCATCCAGGACGCCGTGCGCCGTCTCGTCGAGGCCGGGCACCGCACGGTGGACGTCGTCCCGCTGGTGCTCGTGGCCGCCGGGCACAGCAAGGGCGACATCCCCGCGGCGCTCGAGCGCGAGAAGCTGCGCCACCCCGGGCTGGCGTTCCGCTACGGCCGCCCGCTCGGCAGCCATCCCGACCTGCTCGCCGTCGCCGAGCGGCGCCTCGAGCAGGTCGTGCCGCGCGCCGAGTGGGCCGACACCGCGGTCGTCCTCGTGGGGCGCGGAGCCACCGACCCGGACGCCAACGCCGAGGTGGCCAAGACCGCCCGCCTGCTGCAGGAGGGACGGGAGCTCGGCACGGTCGAGACGGCCTTCATCTCGCTCGCGCAGCCGTCGGTGCCGGCCGGACTCGACCGGGCCCGCCGGCTGGGCTTCGGACGGGTCGTCGTGCTGCCGTGGTTCCTGTTCGCCGGCGTGCTGCCGGACCGGATCGTCGCGCAGGCGGCGGCCTGGGCTCAGGACCACCCCGACGTCGACGTGCGCACCGCCGGACTGCTGGGCCCGGGCGACGCCCTCGCAGGGGTGGTCCTGGAGCGGTGGGCCGAGATCGACGGCGGCGACCTGCGGATGAACTGCGACACCTGTGCCTACCGCGTCGCCCTGCCGGGCTTCGAGGACAAGCTGGGCGCCCCGCAGACACCGCACGACCACCCCGACGACCCGGCACACGGGCACGGGCACGAGCACGGGCACGGGCACGAGCACGGGCACGCCGCCGATCCCGTCCGCTGAGGTGCCGCACGACCTGCGCCACCACGGCGACACCGAGGCGACCCCAGGGCTGCTCGACCTCGCCGTCAACGTCCGCGGGACGGCGCCACCGGACTGGCTGAAGGGCCGGCTCGTCCGCGGCCTCGATCAGCTCGGCGCCTACCCCGACCAGCGGACCGCCGTGCACACGGTCTGCCGGCGCCACGACCGGCCCGCCGACCAGGTCCTGCTCACGGCCGGAGCCGCCGAGGCCTTCGTCCTGCTCGCCCGCGTGCTGCGCCCGCGGCACGCCGTCTGCGTGCACCCCGGCTTCACCGAGCCCGAGGCCGCCCTGCGCGCAGCCGGCCACGACGTGCACCGGCTGGTCCTCGCGCCGCCGTACGTCCTGGACCCGGAGCAGGTCCCGCCGGAGGCGGACCTCGTCGTCGTGGGCAATCCGACCAACCCCACAGGAGTGGTGCACCGACGCCTTGCCGAGCTGTGCCGGCCGGGCCGGACGGTCGTCGTCGACGAGGCCTTCGCGGACGCGGTGCCGGGGGAACCGCAGTCGCTGGCCGACCGCACCGACCTGCCGGGACTGGTGGTCGTGCGCAGCCTGACCAAGACGTGGGCCCTGGCCGGGCTGCGCGTCGGCTACCTGCTCGCCCCGGCCGACCTGGTCACGCGGCTGCGCGAGGCCCAGCCGCTGTGGGCGGTGTCGAGCCTGTCGCTCCTCGCCCTGGACACCTGCCTGGCCCGCGGCCCGGTGGCGGCGGCGAGCCGGGTCGCCGCCGAGCTCGCCGGGCACCGCCTCGCGCTGGAGCGGGCGCTGACCGCGGTCGGGGTGGAGGTGAGCCCCGGGTCGCAGGCGCCGTACCTGCTGTGCCGGGTGCCGGGCCGCCCCGACGTGCGGGAGGCGCTGCGCCAGCGCGGCATCGCGGTGCGGCGGGGCGACACCTTCCCGGGGCTGACCGACGAGCACTGGCGGACGGCCGTACGGGGCCCCGCGGAGACCGAGCGGCTCGTCGAGGCGCTGAGGTCGGTCCTCGCCGGCTGACGGCCGCGTCCCCGTGCCGTGCGGCAAGGACGGCTGCGATGGAGCTGGAGTCCTTCACCTGCGACGGTCCTCTGGGACAGCGCCGCGGGGTCCCGTCGGGCACGGAGAGCTGTCGCGCGCCGCTACCAGTCTGCTCTCGTCGACGAGAGCAGACTGGTAGTCGGCGGGCGCACACCGGCCGGTGCTCGGCGCGCGCCTGCGCGTCGCCGCGAGAGCCCCTCGAACGGCGCGCTCCGGGCCGGGTGTGCCACGCCCAGATGGGTAGTCGGCGCGCGAGGAGAGGAGCCCGCCATGACCGCCAGCACCGACCACAGCACCGATCACGACGTCATCGACACGCTCACCACCGACCACCGCGAGGTCGCCGAGCTGTTCGACCAGATCGTCGCCACGACCGACCCCGTCCAGCGTCGGGACATGACCGACAGCCTCATCGGCGAGCTGGTCCGCCACTCGGTGGCGGAGGAGATGCACGTCTACCCCGCGGTGCGCGACCACGTGCCGAACGGCGACGCCGCGGTCGAGGACGACACCCGCGAGCACAAGCAGCTCGAGACGCTCATGAAGGAGCTCGAGAGCGCCGACGCGTCGGCGCCCGAGTTCCTCGAGACGCTCGGTCGCATGCGGGCCGTCTTCGAGCACCACATCAGCGACGAGGAGGGCACGCAGTTCCCGCAGCTGCGGGCGCACATCCCGGCCGACACGCTGGTCCAGCTCAAGGGCAAGGTGGAGACGGCCAAGAAGCTCGCGCCCACGCGTCCGCACCCGGCCTCACCCAACGCCGAGCTGTTCCACAAGACCGTCGGACCCGGCGTCGGGCTGGTCGACCGGCTGCGCGACAAGCTCACCGGCCGCTCGGTCTGACGCAGGGCCGGCTGCGGCTGGTCGTCAGACCAGCCGCAGCTTGTCCTCGCCGACCGCGACGACGTCGCCCTTGCGGAGCTGGCGGCCGCGCCGCACCTCCACCCGGCCGCCCACCGTCACGACGCCCTCCGCCAGCAGCGGTCGGACGTCCGAACCCGCGTCGACGAGCCCGGCCAGCTTGAGCAGCTGACCGAGGCGGATCCCGTCGTCCCGGACCTCGATCTCGCGCACGCCCCCATGCTGCCCGAGCCGGGCGGTAGGTTCTCCGCGACCCCCTCCGCCGGGGAAGTCCGGTGAGAGCCCGGTGCAGGTGCGCTACTGACGTCTCCCCGCTCGCGAGAGCAGGGGAGCGAGCCAGATCGCCGGCGGTGAGGGCCGACTCGTTCCGCACCTCCGCCCACGAGGGAGAGCCGGTCTCCATGCTCGACGTGCTCGACCCTGCCGCGGTGCCCCTGGCCCTGGCCCTCACCAGCTTCGCGCTCGGCGCCCGTCACGGCCTCGACTGGGACCACATCGCCGCCATCACCGACCTGACGGCCCCACGCCGGCAGCAGGCATCCCGCGCCGGACGGCGCGGGATGGCGCTGTCGTTCTGGTACTGCACCGGCCACGGGCTGGTGCTGGCCGTGCTCGGCGGGCTGGTCCTGCTGCTGGGTCTGGGGCTGCCCGCCGGCGCCGACGCGGCCTTCGAGCTCGCCGTCGGCCTCACCCTCGTCACCCTCGGCGGCGTGGTGCTCTACCAGCTGGGGCGCTACCGCAGCGACTACCGCTACACCGGTCGCATCTCGCTCGTGGTCGGCGCGCTGCGCCGGGGCTGGGCGCGTGCCCGCCGCCGCGAGGTCCCCGGCGACGTCCTCGACGTCGACCGGCGCGGCGCCTTCCTCGTCGGCCTGCTGCACGGCACCGGCGCGGAGACCCCCACCCAGATCGCGCTGTTCGCCGCGGCCGGGGCCTCGGGGTCGACGGCGGCGGCGGCCCTGATCCTCGGTGCGTTCGTGGCCGGCCTGGTCCTCGCCGATCTCGGGATCGCCGCGGCCTGGCTGTCCGGGGTGCTGGGCAGCCGCCGAGCTCCCCGGGTGCAGATCGCGCTCGGCGCAGTGACCGGTCTGGCGTCGCTCACGCTGGGCCTGCTGATCCTCACCGGCCACAGCGCCCTGGTCCCGCCGCTCGTCCCGTCCTGACGGGGGTTGCGCCCGGGCCAGTCCTGTATGGCCTCCGTGGGCGACCGGTTGACTACCTCTCGTGATCGGGCAGGAGGAGGGCGTCCGCTCCGGCGGGCCCTGCCCCTTCTGACGGCCCGTGGATCGATGAGGTGCCCTCTCTTGCTCCTGCGTCAGGACACCGGCGACGGCGTCGACGTCGTGGCGGTCACCGGGTGCGTCGGCGACGACGACGCGCAGGTGCTCGTGACCGCTGTCGAGGAGGTCCTGCAGCGGCACCCCCGTGGGGTGGTGGTCGACCTGTGCGAGGTCACGAGCATGTCGCGCGAGGCGGCCGAGGCCCTGCGTGGGCTGTCCTCCCGCGCTCCGGGCGTCCTGGGCGTCAGCGTCTGCCTGCACGGCTCCGGCGGCGCGTCCGCGCTGGTCGACCTGCCGATGCACGCGACGCGCGCCCAGGCCCTGGCGCAGGTGCACGAAGGCGCCTCCGTGCTGCGGCAGGTCGTGCACGTCGAGCACAGCGTCCAGGGACCGCGCCAGGCCCGCCGCGCCATGGCCCGCTGCGCCGCCCAGCTGGGCCTGGAGGAGGCGGCCGACGACCTGCTGCTCGTCGTCAGCGAGATGGTCACCAACGCCGTGCGCCACGGCGCTCCTCCGGTGCGGCTCGAGGTGAGCGTCGACGACGAGGTCGTCGTCGTCTGCGTGGCCGACGGCTCGATGTCGCTGCCCACGCCCCGCACGGTCGACGACGACGCCGAGGGCGGGCGGGGGATGACCCTGGTCGACCTGCTGACCCGCGATCACGGCGTGCTCGCCCACCCGCCCGGCAAGACCGTGTGGGCCTCCGTCCGCCGCCGGCCCGCGCAGGGGACGACTCCGTAGGGTGGCCCGGTGCCGTCCTCCCGCGTGGTCCTGCCCGCCGCGGTCGTGCAGGACGGACGCCTCGACCTCGACGCCCTGAGGGCCGAGCTCGACGCACCCGGACCGTTCACCGCGCAGGCGCTCGCCGACGCCGAGGCTGCGGCGCGCGAGCCGCGGCTGCCGGTCCTCGACCGCACCGACGTCCCGTTCGTCACCATCGACCCGCCGGGCAGCTCGGACCTCGACCAGGCGCTGCACCTGGCCCGGACGCCGGCCGGCTACCGGGTCTGGTACGCCATCG
>CADCUE010000003.1 GCA_902805805.1 uncultured Frankineae bacterium
GGTCCCGGCCGTCCAGGTCCTGGGGCGGACCGTAACGCTCCCGAGGTCACAGATCAAACACATGTTCGAACGTGTCTGGCGTTTTGTCAGAGGGGGTGGGTACGGTCCGCTCAGACGTTCGATCGAACGCACGTTCGCTCGAAGACGAGACGAAGGAGCACCCGGATGAGCGCCAACACCGCCACCCAGCACACCACGGTCGCCAGCCACACGCGGCTCACCCGACGCGGGCGTGTCCTGCTGCTGCTCGCGCTCGTGGCGGTGCTGTTCGGTGCCTTCTCCCTCGGCCGGTCCGTCTCCGAGGCCGCTCCGCCCAGCGCCCACCCGGCCGGGCACGTCGTCACCGTCGAGCAGGGCGACTCGCTGTGGACGCTCGCCCGCCGGGTCGCGCCCGACAACGACCCGCGCGACGTGGTGGCGCAGATCCGCGACCTCAACGACCTGACGAGCTCCGGCCTGGTCCCCGGTCAGCAGCTCGTGCTGCCGGTGGCCGCCTGACCGTCACAGCGTCAGGACGATCTCGCTCACGCCCCGCGAGGTGTGCGCCTCGACGTCCAGGCCGCTCGTCCTGAACAGCCGCAGCATCGCGGTGTTCTCGGCGAGGACGTCGGCGGTGAGGGCGACGACCCCGTGCCGGCGGGCGACGTCGACGATGACGTCCCGCAGCGCCGTCCCGAGCCCGACGCCCTTCCACTCCGGGTCGACCATGAAGGCGACGTCCGCCCGGCCGGAGGTCGGGTCGCGGTAGTAGGACACCGTGCCGACCACGCGCTCGCTGCCCCAGTCGCCCTCGACGGCCAGCAGCGTCACCTCGTTGTCGAACGACACGCTCGTCATGTGCTCGGCCGTCGACAGCGGCAGCGACGTCAGGTGCCGGAAGAAGCGGGTGTACACGTCCTCCGGCGGCATCCGGTAGAAGAGGTCCTGCAGGATGCCGGCGTCACCGGTGCGGGCCGGACGGACCAGCACCGACCGGCCGTCCCGCAGGGTCACCGTCCGCTCCTCCTCCCGCGGGTAGGCGCCGCGCGAGCGCAGCTGCTGCCCCGGCGGGACGAGGCCGCGCTCGACGGCGGCGGCCAGCAGCTCCTCACGCACCGTGGGGTGCGCCAGCTCGATGAGCGCCACCGCCCGCTCGCGCAGCGACCGCCCGAACAGGTACGCCGTCCCGTACTCGGTCACGACGTGGTGCACGTCCGAGCGGGCGATCGTCACCGCCTCGTCGGCTGCCAGCGACGGCCGGATGCGCGAGGTGCCGTCCGGGAACAGCGTCGACAGGCACACCACCGCGCGTCCGCCCGGGCTGTGCGCCGCCGCCCAGTGCATGAGGTTCTGCGACGCGACGCCGCCGTACAGGTCACCGGCGTCGGTGTCGGCGCACACCTGGCCGGTCAGGTCGACCGTGAACGCCTGCGTCACCGACACCAGCCGCTCGAGCCGTGTCAGCGTCACCGGGTGCGCGAGCCGCTCGAGCGGCCGGAAGTCGACCTGCGGACCTTCCAGCCGGTCGAACAGCCGCTTCGTCCCGACGGCCATCGACGCGACGACCGTGCCGGGACCGCGTCGGACGGCGCCGCTGTCGAGCAGGTCGACGAGCCCGTCGGTCACGACATCGCTGTGCACGCACAGGTCACGACGGCCCGACAGGTGCCGCAGCATCTCGTTCGGCACCCGCCCGAGCCCGATCTGCAGCGTGGCGCCGTCCGGCACGAGGCGGGCGACGTAGGCCGCGATCGCCTCGGCCGCCGCGCCGACCGGCTCGTGGTGGTACTCCGCGACCGGCCCCGGCACGTCGACGAAGGCGTCGATGCGCTCGACCGGGATCTGCGTCGCCGGGCCGGTCCGCGGCATCGCCGGGTTCACCTCGGCGATGACCGTCCGCGCGTGCAGGGCGGCGGCCAGCGTGACGTCGACCGTGACGCCGAGGCTGCACATGCCCTGCTCGTCCGGCGGCGCGACCTGCAGGAGCGCGACGTCGACGCGGTGCTGCCCGCGGGCGACGAGGGACGGCACCTCCGACAGCGACACCGGCACGTAGTCGACCTGACCGCTCCGTGTGAGCCCGCGCAGCTCGCTGCCGACGAACAGCACCTCCTGCGGGTAGCGCGCCACGCCGTCGACCGTCACGCCGTCGGCCAGGAAGTGGACGAGCCGCACCCCGGGCAGCGGCACGGGCAGGTCGTTGAGCGCCGCCAGCAGCGCGCGTGGCGTCCCGCAGGCCGAGCCGACCCACACCCGGTCCCCGGGTCGGACGAGCTCGACGGCCTGCGCCGCCGTCATCGTCTCGGGCACGTCCTGAACCTACGACGCGGCGCCCCCCAGGCGCCTCGCCAGGTGACAGGATGCCGCGTGCCAGGTCGCCAGCTGCTCGTCCGCCGTCCGTCCCCAGGCCTCGACGCCGGGGAGCTCACCCACCTCGAGCGCGTGCCCGTCGACGCCGCGCTCGCGCTCGCGCAGTGGCGGGCGTACGTCGACGTCTTCCGCCGGACCGGCTGGGCCGTCACCGAGGTCGAGCCGGCCGACGCCCACCCGGACGGCGTCTTCGTCGAGGACACCGTCGTCGTGTTCGACGACCTCGCCGTGCTCACCAGCCCCGGCGCGGCCTCGCGCGTCGGCGAGGTGACGTCGACCGCGCACGCGCTCGAGCAGCTCGCCGCCGACCGGGGACTGCAGACCGCGCGGATCGAGCCGCCCGGGCACCTCGAGGGCGGCGACGTCCTGAAGGTGGGCCGGACGGCGTACGTCGGGCGGACGACCCGCACGGACGAGGACGGCATCGCGCAGCTGCGGGCGCTCGTCGAGCCCCGCGGCTGGACCGTCGTCGCGGTGCCGGTCACCAAGGTGCTGCACCTGAAGTCGGGCGTGACCGCGCTGCCCGACGGGACCGTCATCGGCTGGGCGCCGAACGTCGACGACCCGAGCGTCTTCCCCGACTTCCTGCCGGTGCCGGAGGAGCACGGGACGGCGGTCGTCGACCTCGGCGACGGCGCGGTCGTGATGTCGGCGGACGCCCCGCGGACGGCGGCGCTGCTGCGGGACCGGGGGCTGACCGTCCACGAGGTCGGGATCAGCGAGTTCGAGAAGCTCGAGGGCTGCGTGACCTGCCTGTCCGTGCGCCTGCGGCCGACGGGCTGATCCGGGCCCCTACTCCCGCAGCAGCTCGTGCTCCACGAGCGCGCTCGGCAGCACCGTGCCGAGCAGCTCCTCGCGCGGCATCTGCGCCTCCCCGCCGAACGCCGTGCCGAGCGCGTCGAGGCACAGCAGCCCGGCGGCGATGACCCCGTGCCGCCCGGCGCGGGTGGCGAGCCGGTCGACGTCGGGCTCGTCCTCCGCGGCGAGGAACGCGGACAGGTCGGCGGCGGACGTGTCGTGCTCGGCCGCCTCGCGCAGGCAGGTGACGAGCAGCCAGCGCGCACCGCGGGTGCCGTCGGGCACGGTGCCGAGCAGCTCGGCGACCTGCAGCCGGCGCAGCGACTCGTCGCCGTGCGGGTCGACGTGCACGAGCAGCTGGCTGGTCGCGCAGACGAAGGCGTCGATGAGGTCGACGGCCTGCACGTCCTTCTCGAGCAGCTCGACGAACAGGTCGACGGTGGTGTCGCGGGGCAGGCCGGCGCTGCCGACGGCTGTGGCCGCGGAGGCTGCCGACAGCGCCAGCCAGGTGCCGGGGCCGACGCTGCCTCGGGTGCGGACGAAGCGGGCGAGCGTCAGGCAGGCGCGCAGGGCCGGCTCGACGGCCTCGTCGGCTCCTTGCTCGAGCAGCGCCTGCACCGTCCGCAGGTCACCGGCGATCTTGCTCGAGCTGCGGCCGGCGACCTGCACGGCGGCCGTGGCGAGCGCGGCTGCCGTGTCGTGCAGCCACGCGCGTCCGGGCACCCCTTCCTGCACCACGCGCGAGGCCAGGCTGGTGACCGCCGCGGCGTCGCCGGTGGCGGGCTGACCGGCCGCGACCGCGAGGTCGACCCACAGCCGCGACAGGCGGGCGAGGCCGGCGTCGTCGACCATGCCGAGGCCGGCGAGCACCTGCTCGTCGGGCAGGCCGGTGCCGAGGGCCTCGCGGGCGAGCAGGGCGACGAGGCGCACGGCGGAGCTGACCGCCTCCGACCGGTCGGCGCCGGCGAGGATCTGCAGCATCGCGGCGTCGGTGTCGCTGTGCGCCTCGGGGTCCTCGAGCGCGGGCGGGACGTCGGACAGCAGGCGCAGCACCTCCGACTCGAACGGCCCGACCTGCGAGGCGACGGTCGCCCGGCCGACCTCGCCGGCGGTGCGGACCGCGGTCGCGAGCGCGGCCGACAGGCGACCGCCGAGCTCGACCTGCACCTCGTCGGGGCCGTGCTCGAGCGCCCGCAGCACCCGGCTGGTCGCCTGCTCGGCGACGAGGTCGCCGCGGTAGTGCGCGAGCACGGCGGTCGCGAGGGTCTGCGCGGCCGACTGGTCGAGCGCGTGCTCGTGCGCGTCGTCGTGCAGCAGGATCGCGAGGTCCTCCGCGAGCCACGGCGTCAGCCGTCCGCGCAGCGCCTCGACGAGGTCGGTGACGGGGACCTGCAGCTCGCCGGACAGGCGCTCGCAGTCGACCGGCGCGGCCCAGAACCGGTCGGCCGGCTCGCCGTCGACGACGGCCAGCAGCACCATGCGTCCCTCGTCACCGGGCTGGCCGGGCAGTGCCGCCACGAACGGCGCGATCGGCAGGCGCCACGACAGCGACAGCCCCTCGGCCAGCACCCGCAGCGTGACCGTGCCGGAGGACGGGCCGTCGCCGTGGACGTCGACGCGCGCCTCGGGGGAGTGCAGGCCGTCGCCGGCGCCGGGCGGCAGGAACGTGTGCAGGACGACCGCCGGCTCGAGGGTGTCTCCGGCGTGGCCGTGCAGGACGGCTCCGGCCGAGACGGCGTAGACGGGCGGTTCGTGCTGCTCGGGCGTGCTCACCGCACCATCTTCACGGATCGCCCGCGCGCGCCCGTCAGGCAGGAGCGCTGCGCAGGTCCGCGACCGTCCGGTACTCGCCCCACTCCGGCTCGGCGCTGGGCGGTGCGAGCAGGTAGCCCTGCACCAGCGAGATGCCGCAGTCGGCGATCGTCGCGAGCTCGGCGTCGGTCTCGACGCCCTCGGCGATCAGCCGGCAGCCGACGCCGTCGGCGAAGGCGGCCAGGGCGCTGAGCAGCGTCCGTCGGGCGATGTCGGTGTCGGCGCCGCGGGTCAGCGCCATGTCGATCTTCACGAGGTCGGGGTCGACGGACAGCACGTGGCACAGGCTGGCGTACCCGGCGCCGGCGTCGTCGACGGCGAGCCGCAGGCCGCGGTCGCGGTAGGGGCGCAGGGCAGCTGCGAGGGCGCCGTAGTCGTCGACCCGTGCGTGCTCGGTGATCTCGACGACGATGCGGTGCAGCTCGCGGCCGGCCAGCAGGTCGACGACGCGCTCGCTGACGAGGGTGGCCGGGGCCAGGTTGATCGTGACGGCGACGTCCTCGGGGACCGTGTCCAGCAGGTCCAGCACCGCCTCGGCCGTGGCCAGGTCGAGGTCCTCGCGCAGCTCGAGCCGGCTCGCGTCGTCGAACCACTGGGCGGGTGAGCGGACGGCGGACGCCCCCGGCTGCGCGGGGCTCGCAGCGGTGAAGCGGGTCAGCCCCTCCGCGGCGAAGACCCGGCCGGTCGTGAGGTCGATGATGGGCTGCAGCACCGGGTGCCGGCCGGCGCCGGACAGCACGACGTCGACGGCGGTCCGCAGCGCCCGGCGCTCCTGCAGGGCCTCCTCCGCCGTGAGCGCGCGCTGCTGCAGGTCGTGCAGGACCTTCGCCAGCAGCTCCAGGGCGACGAGGTCACGGGCCTCGAGGTGGGCCTGGGCCATCGGGTCGATCGCGCAGAGCATCCCCACTGCCGCGCCGGTCGGGCCGAGCAGCGGGACGCCGACGTAGGCGCCGATGTTGACGTCCGCCGACAGGTCGAGCAGCGCCGCGGCCGCGGCCTGCCGGGCGTCGGGGATGACCGGCGGGAACCTGCCGTCGAGCACCCGGGCGCAGTACGTGCCGCTGAGCGGCATGGACGAGCCCTCCGGCGGCGCGTCCGTGCCGGGCTCGCAGTCGACGAAGCGCAGCACCTGGTCGGTGCCGACGAACTCGCTCACCCAGGCGATCGACATCCGCGTGTGCGTGCGGGCGACGGTGAGCAGGCGGTGCACCGCGTCGGCGTAGGAGCTGGCGTCCGTGAGCCGTTCGAGGGCGTCGACGCCGAGGGACACGGCGTTCGCTTCGACGGACGGCTCCTGCATCAGCGGGCCC
>CADCUE010000004.1 GCA_902805805.1 uncultured Frankineae bacterium
ACGTCGACGTGCTCGTCGAGGACGTGGACGACGGCGATCTGGCCCAGGTGACCGGGCGCCTGCGCGAGGCGGAGGTCCTGGGTCAGCTCGTCGTCGGGACGTGCGGCTCCGGCTGACGGGCGTCGTAGGCGCGGAACCGCGAGGCTCCCGCAGCGACCGCGGCGGTGATGCCGAGCACGGCCAGACCACCGGCCACGGTCGACCCCTGCAGCCCCACGAGCTCGGCGCCGCCTCCCGCGCGGACGTCGCCGAGGCGCGGCCCGCCGGCGACCACGACGATGAAGACCCCGCCCAGCCGCCCCCGCATCTCGTCCGGCGCGGCCGCCTGCAGGATCGCGGTCCGGAAGACCGCGGACACCATGTCCGACGCGCCCGCAGCGGCCAGGCACAGCAGCCCGAGCGCCAGGACGTCGGTCAGCCCGAACAGCGTGATGGAGGCGCCCCAGGCGGCGATCGCGGCGAGCACCGCGACGCCGTGCCGGTGCACCCGGCCGAACCAGCCGGAGAACAGCGCCCCGAGCAGGGCTCCGGCCGCCAGGGCCGAGTAGAGCATCCCGGTGGTCTGCGCCCCGCCGCCGAAGACCTGCTCGGCCAGCGCCGGGAACAGCGCCCGGGGCATGGCGAAGACCATGGCGACCAGGTCGACGACGAACGTCATGAGCAGCACCTGGCGGGTGCGCAGG
Source organism: uncultured Frankineae bacterium (assembly GCA_902805805.1). Next base: position 684 of record CADCUE010000004.1, read on the forward strand.
AACGCCAGCCCCTCGAGCACGCTGGCCGTGCCGGCCCGCCGCCCGCCGCCCTCGGGCGGCATCGCCGGCAGCCCGGCGACGGCGACCAGCGCGGCGGCGAACGACAGGGCGTCCAGGCCGTACGCCGCGCCGTAGCCGTAGCGGGCGACCAGCACCCCGGCGAGCAGCGGGCCGACGGTGACGCCGAGGTTGAACTCCACCTGGCGCAGGGCGTTGGCCGCCGGCAGCAGCCGCACGGGCAGCAGGCGCGGCACGAAGGCCTGGCGGGCCGGTGAGTCCATGGCGAACAGCGCCGCCTGCACGGCCACGACGCCGTACAGCAGGCCGACGCTCTCGAGTCCGAGCACGGCCTGCACCACCAGCACGACGGCGAGCACGGCCTGACCGCTCGTCGTGAGCAGCACGAGCGAGCGACGGTCGACGGCGTCGGCGATCGCACCGCCGTACAGCCCGAAGACGATCAGCGGCAGCAGCCCGGCCAGTCCGACGAGCCCGACGGCGGCCGCCGACCCGGTCAGGTCGTAGACCTGGATCGGGACGGCGACGGTCGTCACCTGCGTGCCGATGACCGACACGGCGTCGCCCAGCAGCAGCCGGCGGTAGGGCCGCGACTCGCGCAGGGGGGTCAGGTCGAGCGTCGCGCCGCGCAGCCGCGCAGCCAGGCCGGTCCGGTCCGAGGTGGGCCGGGTCACGGGGCGAGGCGCTCGACGACCCAGGAGCCGCGGTCCCGCCGGTAGCGCAGCCGGTCGTGCAGCCGGCTGGGCCGGCCCTGCCAGAACTCCACGGCGCTCGGCACCACCCGCAGCCCGCCCCAGAACCCGGGCACCGGCACCTGCTGCCCGGCGAAGCGCTCCTCGAGCGCGGCGCGGCGCTCCTCCAGCACGTGCCGCCCCGCCAGCACGCTCGACTGGCGGGAGACCCAGGCCCCGATCTGCGAGGCGCGGGGACGGGAGCGGAAGTAGGCCTCCGTCTCGTCCCGCGACACCTGCTCGACGCGTCCCTCGACGGTCACCTGCCGCTCCAGGTCCACCCACGAGAACAGCAGCGTGGCGACGGGGTTGTCCTGCGCCTCCCGTGCCTTGCGGGACCCGAGGTTGGTGAAGACGACCAGACCACGGTCGTCGTACGCCTTGAGCAGCACGGTGCGGGCGCTCGGGACGCCGTCGGGCGTGGCGGTCGCGAGCACGACGGCGTTGGGCTCGGTCAGGGTGGCCGCCTCCGCGAACCACCGCTCGAACTGCCCCAGCCAGGTGGGGGCGAGGTCCTGCTCGGACAGACCTGCCCTGGCGTAGTCCCGCCGGAGGTCGGCGACGGGCTTCGGGCTGGTCACGGCCGTCACGGTAGACGCGGAGCGGAGCGCCGGTCCGCCGCCCGTTCCGGCAGGATGGGCCGGACCGCTCGTCCCTTGTCGCAGAGCCGAGGAGCCTCCCGCATGGCCGACCAGACGCTGTTCAAGCCCGGCCTGGAGGGCGTCATCGCCTTCGAGTCGCAGATCGCGGAGCCCGACAAGGAGGGCAGCGCCCTGCGCTACCGCGGCGTGGACATCGAGGACCTGGTCGGCGCGGTGAGCTACGGCAACGTCTGGGGGCTGCTCGTCGACGGCAAGTTCGACCCCGGTCTGCCGCCGGCGGAGCCGTTCCCGCTGCCCGTCCACTCCGGCGACATCCGCGTCGACGTGCAGTCCGCGGTGGCCATGCTCGCGCCGGCCTGGGGCCTGCAGCAGATGCTGGACATCGAGGCCGAGCAGATCCGGGAGGACCTGGCGCGGGTGTCGGTGATGGCACTGGCCTTCGTCGCGCAGTCGGCGCGCGGGCTGGGCCGGCCGATGGTGCCGCAGCGCGAGGTCGACAAGGCCAGGACCATCGTCGAGCGCTTCATGATCCGCTGGAAGGGCGACCCCGACCCGGCGCACACCCGGGCCGTCGACGCCTACTTCGTGTCGGCCGCCGAGCACGGCATGAACGCCTCCACCTTCACCGCGCGGGTCATCGCCTCGACCGGGGCGGACGCCGCCGCCGCCATCTCGGGGGCCATCGGAGCGCTGTCCGGGCCGCTGCACGGCGGAGCGCCGTCGCGCGTGCTGTCCATGCTCGACGCGGTCGAGCGCAGCGGCAACGCGACGACGTACGTCAAGGGCCTGCTCGACCGCAAGGAGCGCCTCATGGGCTTCGGGCACAGCGTCTACCGGGCCGAGGATCCCCGGGCCCGGGTGCTGCGGCGCACGGCCCAGGAGCTCGGGTCGCACCGCTACGAGGTGGCCGACGCCCTGGAGAAGGCGGCCATCGAGGAGCTGACCGCCCGCTACCCCGACCGGCCGCTGCGCACGAACGTGGAGTTCTGGTCGGCGGTGGTGCTCGACTTCGCCGAGGTGCCGGCCCACATGTTCACCTCGATGTTCACCTGCGCCCGCACCGCCGGCTGGAGCGCGCACATCCTGGAGCAGAAGGCGCTCGGCAAGCTGATCCGTCCCTCGGCGGCCTACGTCGGCCCCGGTCCGCGCCCGTTGTCCGCCGTCACCAGCGGCACGCTGGCCGCCGGCCACTCGGTCTAGGAGTCTCCTGGCGCGCTCGCGGACGAGCGCCTCAGCCGCTGGCGACGGTGCGCGCGCCGGTCGTGCCGTCGGTCGCAGCGATGAGCTGCTCGAGCACCAGCTGCAGCTGCTCGATCTGCCCGGGGGACAGGCCCAGCCGCTCCACCACCTGCCCGTGCACCGCCTCGGCCTGCGCCCGCAGGCGCTCACCACGCTCGGTGAGCTCGACCCGGACCTGCCGGGCGTCGGAGCCGCCCCGGGACCGGCGGACGAGCCCCATCGTCTCGAGGCGGGTGACCAGCGGCGACACCGTGCCCGAGTCGAGCATGAGCAGCTCGCCGAGCCGCCGCACGGTCAGCGGGCCGTGCTGCCACAGGCTCACCATGACGAGGTACTGCGGGTGCGTCAGGCCGAGCGGCTGCAGCAGCGGCCGGTAGGCGGCGACCACCCCCCGGGCCGCGATCGACAGCCCGAAGCAGACCTGCTGCTCCAGGTCGAGCGGTCGGCTGGTGCGGCGATCGGACAGGGTGACCTCCCGGCGAGCGGAGCGCCGACGCTCCTCCCGGACGGAGTGTACGGTGGACGGGCACCAGGAATTGTGCGCAACGGACCTGCGTTGTCCTGGTCGACATGGTGCGGCACCTCGCTCTCGTGCCCCCGGCCCATCGCGGCGGCCCCCACCGGGACCGCGCAGGGGACCCGACGAGCCGTCCCGGCTCCGAGATGCAAGGAGCAGCCTCGGTGCTCCCGTCCTCCCGTTCCTGCACAGCGGTCTGCTGGCGCGAAGGCAGCTCGTGGGTCGTCAGCGTGCCCGAGCTGGGGCGCAGCGCCCCCGCAGCACGCCTGTCGCAGGTGGAGCGGGTGGCCCGTGACCTCGTGACGAGCGCCGACGACGAGCACCCCGACAGCCCCCGGGTGGTCGTCGACCTGCGGGTGCGGCACAGCGTGACCGAGCTGATGTCGGCCGCCGCGGCGCTGCGCGCGCAACCGGACCGCGTCTCGGTGGAGGCGGTGACGCTGCGCCGTTGCCTGGCGCGCCGGCTGGTGGCGGAGGGCTTCGACGTGCGGGACGTCGCCGCGCTGCTCGGTCTGTCGTACGGCCGGACCCTCCAGCTGGTCGGTGAGCAGCACGCCGCGGCCCGGACCGGACGGCTGGTCAGACCGGCTCGGGACTCGCAGATCGGGGCGCGCGCCTTCGGCGAGGCCGCGCTCCGGCCCGTCGCCGCCGAGAGGTCGAGCACGTCCGCCGAGGACGTGCAGGAGGAGATGAGCGTCGTCAAGCCGCACAGCAGCTACCGGCACGAGGCCTTCCTCTACCGCGGTCCGCAGGAGTTCCTGACCGCGACCGTCGCCTTCGTCGAGGAGGCGGTCGCGCTCGGTCAGCCCGTGATGGTGGTGCTGGTGCCCGAGCGGCTCGAGCTGCTCCGCGCGGCCCTGCCCCCGGACGCCCCGGTCTTCTGGGTCGACATGGAGGAGATCGGCGCCAACCCCGCGCGCATCATCCCGGCGTGGCGGGCCTTCATCGACGAGCACGGCGGCCGGGGCAAGCCGGTGCGCGGCGTGGGGGAGCCGATCTGGGCCACGCGACGGCCGGCCGAGCTCGTCGAGTGCCAGCTGCACGAGGCGCTGCTCAACCTCGCCGTGGAGCCCGACACCCCGCTGTGGCTGCGCTGCCCGTACGACGTCGAGGCGCTCTCGCCGGCCGTCGTGGAGGAGGCGTCGCGCAGCCACCCGGCCCTGGTGGACGCCTCGGACTACCGCGGGAGCCTGCTCTACGGGGGCGTCGACCACGTCGCTGCGGTGTTCTCCGCCGCGCTGCCGCCGCCGGCGCAGCCCGTCGAGGACCTGGCGTTCGACGCCGGGACGGTGGGGGACGTTCGGCCGGTCGTGCTGGCGCACGCCGCCGCCGCGGGGTTGACGGCCAGCCGCGCCGCCGACGTGGCGCTGGCGGTCACCGAGGCGGCGACCAACAGCGTGCGGCACGGCGGTGGCCGCGGCGCCCTGCGCGTCTGGGAGCAGGACGGTGCGCTCCTGTGCGAGGTGCGGGACACCGGCCGGATCGAGGACCCGCTCGTCGGCCGGCGGATGCCGTCGCTGGAGGGGGACAGCGGCCGGGGCCTGTGGCTGGCCAACCAGCTGGCCGACCTGGTGCAGGTGCGCTCGGGCTCGTCGGGGACGGCCGTCCGGGTCCTGAGCTGGCTGGAGACCCCGGCCGCCTGAGGCGGAGCGCAGGCGCGCTCCCGGCGCCGCCTCGAGGGCGCGCCGGTAGCCTGGGGCGGGTGACGACGCCGCGAGTCCGGATCCCCGCCGACCTGCTCCCCGCCGACGGGCGGTTCGGGTCCGGGCCGTCCAGGATCCGGCCCGCGCAGCTCGAAGCGCTGATGGCCACCGGGCGCGGCTACCTCGGCACGTCCCACCGCCAGGCCCCCGTCCGCACCCAGGTCGGCCGGCTGCGCGCCGGTCTGCGCGAGCTGTTCGCCCTGCCCGACGGCTACGAGGTGGTGCTCGGCAACGGCGGCGCCACCGCGTTCTGGGACATCGCGACGTTCGGCCTGATCTCCCGCAGGAGCTCGCACCTGTCGTTCGGGGAGTTCAGCTCCAAGTTCGCGGCCGCGGCGGCCGCGGCGCCCTTCCTCGACGACCCGTCGATCGTCAGGAGCGAGCCCGGCACGCACCCGCTGCCGGTCGCCGAGCCGGGCGTCGACCTCTACGCCCTGACGCACAACGAGACGTCGACGGGCGTCGCCATGCCCATCGCGCGCGTCCCCGGCGCCGACGAGGGAGCCCTGGTCGCCGTGGACGCGACCAGCGGCGCCGGAGGGCTGCCGGTGCTCGCGGCGGACTTCGACGCCTACTACTTCGCCCCGCAGAAGAGCTTCGCCTCCGACGGCGGGCTGTGGCTGGCCCTGATGTCCCCGGCGGCGCTCGAGCGCGTGGCCGCCGTGAAGGCCTCGGGGCGCTGGGTCCCGGCGTCCTACGACCTCGGCCTCGCGATCGACAACAGCCGGCTCGACCAGACCTACAACACCCCCGCTCTCGCGACGATCTTCCTGATGGCCGAGCAGGTCGACTGGATGAACGCGCAGGGGGGACTGGACTGGGCCGTCGAGCGCACCCGCACCTCCAGCGACGCGCTGTACGGCTGGGCCGACAAGAGCCCGTACGCCTCGCCGTTCGTCGCCGACCCGGCCATGCGCTCGCAGGTCGTCGGGACCATCGACTTCGCCGAGACGGTGGACGCCGCGGCGCTGGCCTCGGCGCTGCGCGACAACGGCGTCGTCGACACCGAGCCCTACCGCAAGCTCGGCCGCAACCAGCTGCGCATCGCGATGTTCCCCGCCGTCGAGCCGTCGGACGTCGAGGCCCTCACGGCCTGCATCGACCACGTCGTCGAGGCCCTGTCCTGAGCGAGGCGCCGCTGCCCCAGGCGTGGGTGCCGCGGGTGGTCAACGTCGCGCTCGCGGCGGTGCTGCTGGCCCTGGTGGCGCCGGTCGTGACGCACTTCGACGGCAAGCCCGCGTACGTGCAGGTCGTCCTCGTCCTCGTCAGCGTGCCGGTCGCGCTGCTGGCGCTGGCCTGCCTCAGCTCGGCGGCGCGGCCCGGGTCGCTCGGCCGGGCGGTCCGCCGCCTCCGCCGCAGAGGCTGACCCGGTGTGACGGCCGGGCTGTGGTGCGTGCCCGCCCTCAGGGGCCGCTGGTCCGGCTGAGCCCGGTCAGCGGCACGCGGTGCAGCACGTCGTGCCGCACGGTCGGTCGCAGCCGGCTCGCCACGAGCTCCACCTCGTCCGCCGTCCACCACGGACCGGCGTAGTCGGCGAGCAGGCGCGGGTCGGGGTGGCCGCGGCGTCCGACGGTGAGGTGCGGGCGGTACGGCCGGCGCTCGACGTCCACCCCCTGCCGGCGGCAGGCCTCCCCGAGGTCCTCGGCCAGCGCCGTCAGCCCGGCGCGGTCGCCCTCGACCCCCACCCACACCGGCCCGCCGCGGCCGAAGGCGCCGCTGCCCGCCAGGCGCAGGGACAGCGGCCGGTGCCTCGCGCACACGGCGACCAGCGGCTCGACCAGGCGGGAGGGCTCCGCGACCTCCCCCAGGAAGGCGAGCGTCACGTGCCAGCGCTCGGGCGCAGCGGGCCACGACGTCCGCAGGCCGGACAGGTGGTCCAGCGCCTCCGCCGGCGGCCGCACGGCCAGGAAGGTCCTCACCGCGTGGCGTCGACGCGCCCGCCGGGCCGCGGACCGGCCAGGGCCGCACCGGTCATGACGACCGCGGCGACGACACCGGACACCCCCGTCACGACGCCGCCGAGCACGATGCTGCTGCGTGGCCCGAAGGCCTCGGCCAGCGCGCCGATCAGCGGCGCGCCCACCGGCGTGCCGCCGAGGAAGACGAGGACGTACAGCGCCATGACACGGCCCCGCACGTGCGGCGCGCTGCCCAGCTGCACGATGGCGTTGGCCGTGGTGGTGAAGGTGAGCACCGCCATCCCCGTCGGCACGAGCAGCAGCGCCATGAGGGCGTACGTCGGCGCCAGGCCCACGGCGACCTCGAGGACGCCGAAGGCCAGCACCGCGGCGAACAGCGTGCGCTGCCGGGGCGGACCGGAGCGGCGGGCGCTGACGAGGGCGCCGATCAGCGAGCCGAGCGCGAGGAAGGCCGACAGCAGCCCGTACGCCCCGGCGCCGCGCTCGAAGACCTGCTGGACCACCAGGGCCAGCGTGATCTGGAAGTTCAGCCCGAACGTCCCGACCACGAAGACCAGCACCATCGGCACGAGCAGGTCCGGACGCGACCGGACGTGCGCCAGGCCCTCGCGCAGCTGGCCCCGACCGCGCTCGACCCGATCGGTGGGCTGGAGCTCGCCGGTGCGCATCGCCTGCAGCCCGGCGAGCACCGCGACGTAGCTGACAGCGTTGACCAGGAACACCCACCCCGTCCCGACGGCGGCGATGGCGAGTCCGGCCGCGGCCGGGCCGACGATCCGGGCTGCGTTGAACGTGGCGCTGTTGAGGCTGACGGCGTTCGGGAGGTCGCGCGCACCCACCATCTCCGACACGAACGCCTGCCGCACGGGGGTGTCCACGACCGAGGCCAGCCCGAGGCCGAAGGCGAGGGCGTAGACGTGCCAGAGCTGCACGGCGCCGCTGAGGTCGAGCACGGCCAGGACGAGGGCGAGCACGCCCATGGCGGCCTGGGCGGCGATCAGCAGCCGGCGCTTGTCGTAGCGGTCGGCGAGCACACCGCCGTACAGGCCGAAGACCAGCACCGGCAGGAACTGCAGGGCGGTGGTGATGCCGAGGGCGAGACCCGAGCCGGACAGCTCGAGCACGAGCCAGTCCTGGGCGACGCGCTGCCCCCAGGTGCCGGACTGCGACACGATCTGGCCCGAGGCGAACAGCCGGTAGTTGCGGTTGCGCAGCGACGAGAAGGTGCTCACCCGCCGCCCGGCCCGGTGTCGGAGCGGGTCGGCGTCACGCACGGGACAACTCGTGCGCGCGCCGACCATTCCGGGCGGCTCAGTCGATCAGCGCCGCCTCGATCGGCTCGATGGCGAAGTAGACGACGAACAGGGCCGCGATGACCCACAGCAGCGGCGAGACCTCGCGGGCCTTGCCCTGGGTGGCCTTGAGGACGGCGTACGACACGAAGCCGGCGCCGATGCCGTTCGTGATCGAGTAGGTGAACGGCATGAGCACGATGGTGAGGAACGCCGGGATCGCGATCGTGGGGTCGTCGAAGTCGATGTTGCGGACCTGGGTCATCAGCAGGAAGCCGACGATGACCAGCGCAGGGGACGCCGCCTCGAAGGGCACGACCGTGACGAGCGGGGTCACGAGCAGCGCGCCGAGGAACAGCACGCCGGTGACGACGCTGGCCAGACCGGTGCGCGCGCCGTCGCCCACGCCCGCCGCCGACTCGATGTACGTCGTCGCCGAGGACGCGGACGCCGCGCCGCCCGCGATGGCCGCCACCGAGTCGACGAGCAGGACCCGGTCGGCGCCGGGCAGCCGGCCCTGCTCGTCGAGCAGTCCCGCCTCCTGCCCGACGCCGACCACGGTCCCCATCGTGTCGAAGAAGTCGGCGAGCATCAGCGTGAACACCAGCAGGACGGCTGCGACCACGCCGACCCGCGCGAACCCGCCGAACAGCGAGAACTGCCCGAGCAGGGCGAGGTCGGGCACGTCGAAGACCTTCTCGGGCAGGCTCGGGACGTTGAGGGACCAGCCGCCCGGGTTGGTCTCCTCCGGCGACACGAAGGACGGGCCGACGTCGAACAGCGCCTCCACGACGATCGCGAACACGGTCGTGATGACGATGCCGAGCAGGATGGCGCCCCGGGTGCGGCGGGCCACCATGACGGCGGTGATCAGCAGTCCGACCACGAAGACGACGGTCGGCCAGCCCTGCAGCTGCCCGGCGGGCCCGAGCTGGAGGGGGACCGTGGTCCCCGCTGCGTCGGGGATGCGCCGCACGAACCCGGCGTCGACCAGACCGATCAGCGCGATGAACAGCCCGATGCCGACGCTGATCGCGGTCTTGAGCTGCAGGGGGATCGCGTGGAAGACCGCCGTGCGCAGCCCGACCAGCACGAGCAGCGCGATGACGGCGCCCTCCAGGACGACCAGACCCATCGCCTCCTCCCAGCTCATCTGCGAGGCGATGGAGAACGTCACGAAGGCGTTCAGGCCGAGACCGGTGGCCAGGGCGAACGGGTAGCGGCCGACGACACCCATGAGGATGGTCATGACGGCGGCCACGAGGGCGGTCACGGCGGCCACCCGCTCGATGCCGAGCACCTGGCCGTCCGCGTCCGGGACCGTGCCGATGATGAGGGGGTTCAGGACCACGATGTAGGCCATCGTGAAGAAGGTGGCGGCGCCGCCGCGCACCTCCTGGCGCACGGTCGACCCCCGTTCACTGATCATGAAGTAGCGGTCGAGGCCCCTGCCGCGTCCGGTCACTGCCGTGCTGGTGGTCGTCATGAGCAGCAGACTCCCAGAGCGGGATTGCGGGCAGGTCACGACGTCCGGGACCGGGGCCGCCGCGTAGCGTGCGGGGATGCCACGACGCGCCCGGCGGCCGGATCCGCCGCCGCTCGAGACCAACGACAGCGCGGTGGTCCTCGTCGGCACGTGCCTGTGGGCCGGCGCGCTGCTGGTGCTCGCGGTCCTCGAGCTCGCCGACCTCGCCCGCGTGCGCGGCTGGTGGCTCGGCATGTGCGGCTACGGGGTCGCGCTGGGGCTGTTCGGCCTCTACTACGTCCGCCGCCGGCACTCGGCCATCGCCCGCGACGCCGACCGGGGCCTGCCCCGGCGGTCGTGACGGGGGCAGGGCCGGCGCAGGGTCGGCGGTGGCGGGGGCAGTCGCCGCAGGAGCGCCGGGAGGGCCGCCGGCGGCGGCTGCTGGACGCCGGGCTCGAGCTGTTCGGCACGACCGGCTACGCCGCGACGTCGCTCACCGCCCTGTGCGCGTCGGCGGGGGTCTCGCCCCGGCACTTCTACGAGCTCTACCCCGGGCGTGAGCAGCTGCTGGCCGACCTCCACGACGAGCTCGCGCTCGAGACGGCACGGCGCGTCCGGCAGGCGCACGACACGGCACCGCTCAGCCCGGAGGCGAGGATCAGCGCGGGTCTGTCGACCGCGCTCGCCTACCTGACCGCCGACCCCCGACGGGCCCGGGTGCTCCAGCTCGAGGCGATCGGCGTGAGCTCCTGGTTCGACCACCACCGGCGGGAGGTGATCGGCGTGTTCGCCGAGGCCACGGCCGAGCAGTACCGCCTGCTGGCCGCGGACGGCCAGCTCGTCGACCGGCCCTTCGGCCCGGTGGCGACGGCGCTCGTGGGCGCCGTCGCCGAGCTGCTCGTCGACTGGCTGCTCACCGAGCCGCGCCGACCGCCGGAGGAGCTGCTGCCGGTCGCCACCGAGGTCTTCCTGGCGGTCTTCCAGGGACGCGCCGTGCACGCCCCGAGGACGCGGTCCGGCGGCGCGCCGCTCAGGAGGGCTTGACGGAGAAGGTGCCCAGGGCGTCGGCGACCACGTCACCGTCCTGGACCACCTCGGCCTCGACGACCATCAGCCGCTTGCCCGTCTTCCGGACCTGCGCCCGCGCCTCGAGGCGCCCGGGTCGCCCGGGCTCGAGGTAGGTCACCGCGAGCGAGACGGTCACCGGCGACTCGCCGCCGGTCGTCGACACGGCCGTCCCCATCGCGACGTCGATCATCGTCGCGAGCACACCGCCGTGGACGGAGCCGTGCGGGTTGAGGTGGTCCTCCCCCGCCTCGACGACGACGGTGCTCGTGCCGTCGGCCTGCGGCTCCACCTGCAGGGCGACGTGCTCGCGGAATCCCATGGCGCGCGGTCTGCCCCGGACGCGCTCTGTGACACGCTCGCCGCGTGGAGGTCCCGCGCCGGCTCGGCGCCGTGTGCGGGATCGCGGCGCCCGTGGCCTTCGTCGGCGGGTGGGTCGTCGGGGGGGCGCGCACGCCGGGCTACGACCCGCTCGAGGACGCCATCAGCCAGCTGGCCCGCGAGGGAGCGGCCACGCGGGTGTGGATGACGGTCTGCTTCGCAGTGTTCGGGGTGCTCATCGCGGTGTGGGCCGGTCCGCTGGCCCGCCAGCTCGGTGTGCCGGCCCTGCGTCCGGTCGTGACGGTGGCCGGCCTCGCCACCCTGGCCGTCGCCGCGCTGCCGCTCACCCGCGAGGGCGGTCAGGGCCAGGACACCGCCCACGCCGCGGCGGCGTTCACCGGCTACGTCGCGATGGCCGCGACTCCACTGGTGGCCTCCGTGGGCCTGCGCGCCGGGGCCCGCGCCGCGTCCCTCGCCGTGGCCGCGACGTCGGCGTGCGCTCTGACCTGGTCGGTGGTGGCCGGCGACGGCGGCGCCCAGCGGCTCGGGCTGACGGTCGTCGACGCCTGGCACGTCGTGATCGCGTGCGCCGTCCTGCTCGGCCGCCGCCCGTAGCCTGGGAGCGCAGCAGCGAGCGGGCGACGGACGGAGGGGGTGGCGATGACGGTCTGGGACGAGGACCTGCGCGAGCTGCGCGACCCGTCCGCGGGCATCGAGCCGGAGCGGCTCGCGACCGCGCTCGCCGTCCTGTCCGAGCTGGACGACCTGCCCGTCGACCACCCGGACGCCGTCACGGTGCGCCTCGCGACCGCGCGGCTGTTCAAGCAGGTCAAGGAGCGCCGCCGGCGCGAGCGGCGGGACGCGCAGCTGGCGCACGACGCCGGGGTCACCGCCGCGACCGCGACCGCGGCGCCGGGGCGCATCGACGACGAGACCCGTGGGCTGCCGCTGTCGACGGGGACGACCGCTGCGCTCGCCGGCACCCTGCAGAAGGCCCGCGCCTGCTACTCGTGCAAGCAGCGCTACGTCGAGGTCGACGCGTTCTACCACCAGCTGTGCACGTCCTGCGCCGCGCTGAACCGCAGCCGGCGCGAGGCCCGGACCGACCTGCGCGGGCGCCGCGCGCTGCTCACCGGGGGCCGCGCCAAGATCGGCATGCACATCGCCCTGCGGCTGCTGCGCGACGGCGCGGACACGACGATCACGACGCGCTTCCCGGTCGACGCGGTGCGCCGCTTCACCTCCATGCCGGACAGCGCCGACTGGCTGCACCGCCTGCACGTCGTCGGCCTGGACCTGCGCGACCCGGCGCAGGTCATCGCGCTGGCCGACGAGGTCGCCTCCCGCGGCCCCCTCGACGTCCTGATCAACAACGCGGCGCAGACGGTGCGCCGGTCGCCGGGGGCGTACGGCCATCTCGTGGCGGCGGAGAGCGCCGCCCTGCCGGCCGGTCCCCTGCCGGAGGTCGTCGACCTCGGGCATGCGAGGGACGCGCACCCGCCTGCGCTGACCGGACCGTCGGCCCAGGCCCTCGCGCCGCACGCCGTCACCGCCCTCGCCCTCGCCAGCGGTTCGGCCTCCCTCGACCGCGTCGCCGACGAGACCGCCATCGACGCGGGCGGTCTCGTCCCGGACCTCGACGCGGTCAACAGCTGGACGCGCACGGTGCAGCAGGTCGACACCCTCGAGATGCTCGAGGTGCAGCTGTGCAACGCGGTCGCGCCGTTCGTGCTCATCGGCCGCCTGCGCGCCTCGCTGGCCGCGTCGCGGGCGCGGCGGACCTACGTCGTCAACGTCTCGGCCATGGAGGGCCAGTTCGGCCGCGGCTACAAGGGCGCGGGCCATCCGCACACCAACATGGCCAAGGCCGCCCTCAACATGCTGACCCGCACCAGCGCGCAGGAGATGCTGGAGCGCGACGGCATCCTCATGACCGCCGTGGACACCGGCTGGATCACCGACGAGCGGCCGCACCCCCTCAAGGCCCGGCTGCACGCCGAGGGCTTCGCCGCCCCGCTCGACCTGGTCGACGGTGCCGCGCGCGTCTACGACCCCGTCGTCCGCGGCGAGCTGGGCGAGGACCTCTGCGGCGTCTTCTTGAAGGACTACGCGCCCGCGCCCTGGTAGGTCACCGGCGACCGCCGCAGCCGGCCAGCACCGCCGCCGCGCCGAAGGGGTCCTCTCAGGGCGCCTCGTCGACGACGACGTCCTCGGACTCCACCACCGTGTCGAGCATCTCGAGCTCCTCGTGCTCGACGGCCATGCCGGAGTAGCTCGACTCCGGCTGCTCGACCACCGTCTCGCTGTGCGCGCCGCAGCCGTGGGTCAGGGCGACGACCCGGCCGTCGTCGGGGGCCATGGCGTTCGCGCAGGCCCCGAAGACGCGTCCCAGGCTGCCGGCGAGCGGGGTCAGGAAGCCGCAGTCGCCGCACCGGCCCGGCGCCGCCTGGGCCAGCGGCGTGTGCGGCCCGGACTCCCCCTCGTACCACCGCTCGGCGGCGTCGGAGCGGCCGTCGAGGGACAGCACCCGGGGGCGGCCGAGGCCGAGCTCCCGGTGCAGGTCGAAGGGCAGCCGCTCGGCGTCGACGTCGGCGTAGGACGGCACGAGCCGCGGGTCGTCGGCCGGCGGCGGCAGCAGGTCGCCCGCCCCCAGGTCGCCCGGCTGGACCCGCTCCGACCACGGCACCCAGGCGGGCGCGAGCAGCGCGGCGTCGCCCGGCAGCAGCACGACCTCGTCGACGGTGACCTCGTCGGCGCCGTCGGCGCGCGAGACCGTCACGGCCCAGCGCCAGCCGACGTAGGCCCGGTCCGTGGTGGCGAAGGAGTGGGTGACGACGTGGCCGTCACCCGCGACGGGTTCGGCGTCGACGCCGAGGTGCTCGCCGACCGCAGCGCCGGCGACCTCGGCCGCCGCCGCGCGGGCGCGCTCGACGGCGTCCGCGCACCGCGCGTCGGGGGCGGCCCGGTCCGGCAGGTCCCCCGTGGGGGTCGGCTGGTCGAGGGTCGGGCTGGACGGGGCCGTCGTGGTCATGCTCGTGTCCTCCTGGGACGGGCGTGCGTCGGGTCCGGCATCGGGTCCGGCGTCGGACGGACCGTGCTCCTGCGGCGGGGCCTCGTCGCGGGTGCCCGCGAGGACTCCCGATACCTTCTTGGTGGCAGCCCTCAGCCTGCGTCGCACTCCTGGCACGCCGTCATCCTTCCAGATCACGCCCTCGACCTTCTCCGGAGCACCGATGAACGCCCGCCGCCTGCTCGCCTGCGCCTGCTCGGTGGGCGCACTGCTGGCGCTGACCGCCTGCGAGAAGCCGGCTCCGATCGTGACCGTCGTCAGCGGCGGGCAGAGCGTCTACACCGAGGCGAGCCTCTGGTGCTTCGAGGACCAGGAGCCGCCGGAGTGCGCCGAGCGCGAGGACGAGGTGCCCGAGCTGCAGGTGCGGCGCGGCGAGAAGCTCGGCGTCGACGTCGGCAAGCAGGTCGTCGAACGCGGGTGGTACATCTCGCTCTCGCCCGAGGGCGGGGCCGCCGAGGGGCAGCAGGCCGCAGAGCCGCAGCGGTCCGCGCCGCAGGAGGGCCACTACTTCACCTTCACGGTGCCCAACCTGCCGGAGGAGGGCGCGCTGCTCAACGTGCTGGCGCTCGGCGAGGGCGAGGAGCCGACCGGTGAGTTCACCTTCCGGCTGACGCCCAAGGCGTAGGGCGGCGGCTCAGGCCTCGAGCTCGGTGGCCACGGCGCGCAGGATCGTGCCGATGCGGCGGGCCGTCTCGCGGTCGACCGGCTTGCCACGGCGCAGCGACGGCTGCACCTTCGCCTCGAGCAGCTTGATCATGTCTTCCACCATCCCCTGCAGCTCGTCCGGGGAGCGCCGGGCCGCTGCGAGCGTCGGAGGAGCGTCCAGGACCGTCAGGGCCAGCGCCTGCTCACCGCGCTTGCCCGCGGCGACGCCGAACTCCACCCGGGCACCGGCCTTGAGCTCCTCGACGCCGGTCGGCAGGGCCGACTTGGGGACGAAGACGTCGCCTCCGTCGTCGCGGGACACGAAGCCGAAGCCCTTGTCCTTGTCGTAGAACTTGACCTTGCCGGTGGGCACGGGAACCTCGTCGTCTCGGGTGCGTGGGGATGGGGTGGAACGCTCCAGGCTAGCGGCGCGGACGCTGCGCCCCGCGCCTCCTACAGTGGGACCCGTGACCGGGGCGCACGCGTGACGTCGGGCCGCCCCCGCCACGCGGCGCCGGACGACCCGCGCCGCGGCGAGGCCCTGGTCCGCGCCGGAGCGGTCGTCTTCGCGCTCGGGATCGTCGGTGTGCTGCTGGCGGTGGTGCCGTTCCTGCTCGGTCGCGAGGACGCGCCGACCTGGACGGCGCTGCTGGCCTCCCTGCTCCCGGTCGGGCTGGGCACCGCCCTCGTCGGGCTGCTGCTCGGGGCGCGGGCCCGGCGCAGGAGCTCCTAGGCCGGGCGTCCGGCCGGGACGGCGTCGGCGCGCAGCCCGGCGTTCATCGAGCCGGAGCGGAACTCCCGGGCCTGCACGGTGGGGAAGCCCTCCGCCCGCACCACGTCGAGGGCCGCGTCGTCACAGGCCGCGAGCGCCCGCGGGTCCAGCTCCACGCGGGCGTGGCCGTCGCCGAGGTCGCGCACGCGCAGGTCCTCGACGTCGACGGCTCGTCCGGACAGGTGGGTCCGCAGCGCCCGCTCGGCGCGGTCCACGCGGGCGAGCCCGGCGGGGGTGACCTGCAGGCCGTACGCGATCCGGCTGGCGAGGCAGGCGAGGGCCGGCTTGTCGGCGGTGGCGAGCCCCCACCGGCGGCTGGCCGCGCGCACCTGGGCCTTGGTGAGGCCGGCGTCCAGCAGCGGCGTACGGGCCCCGCGCTCGGAGGCGGCGCGGATGCCCGGGCGGAAGCCGGCGACCGCGTCGTCGGCGTTGGTCCCGGTCGCGACGGCGGCCAGTCCGAGCTCGTGCGCCAGCGGCCGCAGCGTGTCGACGAGCGTGGCCTTGCAGTGGAAGCAGCGGTCGGCGCCGTTCGCGACGTACCCCTCGCGGGACAGCTCGTCGGTGGTCGGCGTCAGGTGGCGCACGCCGAGACCGGCGGCGAAGTCCCGGGCCGCAGGCAGCTCGTCCGCCGCCAGCGAGGGACTCACCGCCGTGGCGGCGACCACCCGCCCCGGACCCAGCGCCCGCACCGCCGCGGCGAGCAGGAACGCCGAGTCGGCACCGCCCGAGAAGGCCACGAGCACGCCGTCGACCGCCGCCAGGTCCGCGTGCAGCGCGGCCAGCCGTGCCTCGAGCACGACGTCGTCGTCCGGAGCGCCCATGGCGGAAGACTAGGCGGAACGGATCGCAGGCGGCCCGGTGCGGGAGAGCTCAGCCCTCACCGGCCTCCAGCTGCTGACCGCTGCCCACGGCCTCCCGTGCGCTGCGGGACTGCCCGGACTCCATGTCGACGGGCGGTGCGGGCGTCGACTCGGACGAGCCGCCGGCCGGTGCGCGGTCCCCGCCGTCCGGTGCGCGGTCCCCGCCGTCCACCGGGTCGCTCGGACCGGCGGCCCCGGCGGAGCGCGGGCTCTCGGCGGTCGACGCCGCCGAGCCCTCGTCGACCCCCTCGGAGGTGACCAGCAGGTCGTCGCTCGGGTTCGTCATGGCAGCGGCGTTCCCGGGCGGGCGGCCGCGAACCGGGACCGGCACCACCCCTACTCTTGAGCGGATGGACCCGGCCGCGCGCAGCCTCGCGGACTGGCTGCGCAGCTGGCCGGACGACCGCCTCGCCCAGCTGCTGCAGGCCCGGCCGGACCTGGCGGTCCCCGTACCGCCCGATCTCGGCGTGCTCGCCGCCCGGGCGGCCGTGCGCCTGTCGGTCCTGCGCGCGCTCGAGCTGCTCAACGCCTTCGAGCTGGCCCTGCTCGACGGGCTGGTCCTGGCCGAGGACACCACGTCGCAGGACGCGTTGCTGCGCCTGGTCGGCGACGCCGCGCCGGCGGCGCGGGTCGCGGCGGGGGTGGAGCGGCTGGTCGGTCTCGCGCTCGTCTGGGGGCCGCCCGACCGGCTGCACGTCGTGGGTCCGGTGCGAGACGTGGTGGCCCCGGCCGCCGCAGGACTCGGCCGTCCGGTGCAGACCCTGCTGGCCCGCCTGCGCGTCAAGGACGTCGCCCCGGTGGCAGCCGCACTGGGCGTCGACGGCGTCGGGGGCGTCGTCGAGCTGTTCGGCAGCGCCGACCGGCTGGCCGAGCTGCTGGCGACCGTCGGTGAGCCCGAGCGCCGGGTCCTGGAGGCCCTCGCCTCCGGCTCGCCGCTCGGGCAGGTGCGCGACGCCAAGCGACCGCCGGACCCGGCCGCCGACGGGTCCCCGGTGCGCTGGCTGCTGGCCCGCGGGCTGCTGGTGCCGATCGACGACGACACGGTCGAGCTGCCGCGCGAGGTCGGCCTGGCCGTCCGCGGCGCCGCCGTGCTCGGAGACCTGCGTCCGACGCCGCCGGCGCTCGAGACGGCGCGGACCCCGTCCGTCGACGGTGCGGCGACGCTCGCCGCCGCCGAGACGGTGACGCGGGTCGAGGCGCTGCTCGAGGCGTGGACGGCGGCCCCGCCCGGTGTCCTGCGGGCCGGCGGGCTCGGCGTGCGCGAGCTGAAGCGGGCCGCTGCGGCGATGGACACCGACGAGCCCACGGCCGCGCTGCTCGTGGAGGTCGCCGCCGCCGCCGGGCTCGTCGACCAGACGCCCGGGCTCGATCCCGAGTGGGTGCCGACGCCGGCGTACGACACCTGGGCCGCCCGGCCGCCGGAGCTGCGCTGGACCGCCCTGGCGCAGGCCTGGCTGGCGATGACCCGCCTGCCCGGGCTGGTCGGCGAGCGCGACGACCGCGACAAGGTCCTCGCGCCGCTCGGTCCGGACGTGGAGCGCCCCGGCGCTCCGGCCGAGCGCCGCCGGGTGCTGGAGGCCCTGGCGACGGCTCCCGCTGGTCACTCCGTCACCGCGGCGAGCGTCCGCGGGCTGCTCGTGTGGTCGGCGCCGCGGCGCGGTGGGCGGCTGCGCGACCTGGTGCACCGCTGGGCGCTCGCGGAGGCCGAGCGGCTGGGCGTGACGGGGCGCGGCGGCCTGGCCGGGCACGCCCGCGCGCTGCTCGCCGGTGACGAGCGGGAGGCCGCCCGGGTGCTGGGCGCGGGCCTGCCCGAGCCGCTCGACCACGTGCTGGTCCAGCCCGACCTCACCGTGGTGGCCCCCGGACCGCTCGAGCGAGATCTCGCGCGCGAGCTGGCGCTCGTCGCCGACGTCGAGTCGACCGGCGGCGCGACGGTCTACCGGGTCAGCGAGGCCTCCGTGCGCCGCGCCCTGGACGCCGGGCGCAGCGCGAGCGACGTCCAGGAGCTGTTCCGGACCCGGTCCCGGACTCCGGTGCCGCAGGCCCTGACCTACCTCGTCGACGACGTCGCCCGCCGGCACGGGCGGATGCGCGTCGGCACGGCGTCGTCGTACCTGCGCTGCGACGACGAGGCGCTGCTGTCCGAGGTGCTCGTCGCCAAGCGGGCGCAGCCCCTGCGCCTGCGCCGGCTGGCCCCCACGGTGCTGGTGAGCGGCTCCCCCCTCGACACGGTGCTCGAGGCCCTGCGCGCGGCCGGCTTCGCCCCGGCGGCCGAGGCGCCCGACGGCGCGCTGCTGCTGGGCCGGCCGGACGCGCGGCGCACGCCGCTGCGCCCGCGCGGCAGCCGCTACGGCGAGCAGGCGGTGCTCGGCGAGGAGCAGGCCGCGCTGTCGGTGATGGCGCTGCGGGCCGGCGACCTGGCCGCGCGTGCCGCCCGGCGCGCTCCGGTGAGCACCAGCCGCACGGCCACCGGCGACGTGCTCGCCTTCCTGCAGGACGCCGCGCGCGAGCGCCGGCAGGTCTGGATCGGCTACGTCGACGCGCAGGGCCGGTCGACCTCGCGCGTGGTCGAGCCGCGCAGCGTCGAGGGCGGCTACGTCACCGCGTACGACCACCTGCGGCAGGAGGACCGGACGTTCTCGCTGCACCGGGTCACCGGCGTGGCCGACGTCGATGCCGCCGAGGGCGCCTGAGGCCGGTTCAGGAGCGGCGTCGCGCTGCCCCTCGGCAAC
>CADCUE010000005.1 GCA_902805805.1 uncultured Frankineae bacterium
AGCCCGCGCGGTGCGCCGTAGCGCACGGGTCCCTGCTTGGTCTCGCGCAGCCCCTCCGGGCCGGCGACGTGGAAGGTGTCGGTCCACGGGCGCGCCAGCCCGCGGGACACCCAGTCGTCGACGACGGCGGCGAAGCGCTCGTCCTTGGCGGTGCAGTACGACGCGCCGTGGTCGACGCGCCGGCCCGACAGGGTCGCGGAGGCCAGCCGGCCGCCGCCGGCGCGGCCGCGGTCGAGCACCTCCACGGCGACGCCGCCGGAGAGCAGGGCACGGGCGCAGGCGGCGCCGGCGATGCCGGCGCCGACCACCGCCACGGTCGGCTGCGACGTCGAGGGGGTCATGGTCCGAGCATGACCGAGCAGCGCCGTCCGCACGACCCGGCGGTCGCGCGCCGGGTCGTACGCTCGGACACCGCTCCCGCCCGCCGCGCCCCCTGGAGGCTCCGATCAGCACCCGCCGCCGTCCGCCCGCCCGGCCGACCGGTGCGCCGTCACCGGGGCACGAGCCCGGGACCGTGCCCGTGGTGGGCGGCCGGGAGCCGTGCCCGTGCGGGAGCGGCAAGCGCTACAAGGCCTGCCACGGCCGGTCGTCCGGCGAGGACCGCCGCATGGTGCACCGGCCGTTCGAGGGCCTGGCGGGCGAGACCGACTGGGTGGCGCTGCGCGAGGTCGTGCCGGCCGCGACGGCGCCGCTGCGGCTGCGCGACGGGGACGAGCGCACGGTCACGCTGTCGACGCTGCTGCCGCTGGCCTGGCCGGCGCTCGTGCGGGCCGACGGCACGGTCCTGCTGGGCCTGCAGGTGCAGTCGCGCTCCGGCGACGTCAGCCGCGACCTCGCCGCCGCGCTCGAGCAGGCGCTCGCCGCCGACCCCGGCTCGCCCGTCGTGCCGACCGGGCTGCCCGGGCCGGGCCCGCGCCTGCAGGACCTGCTCACCGACGACCCGCTCGAGGTGACGCTGCACGAGGGCTTCGACCACTGGGTGAGCGGGGCGCCCGACCCGGACGGGTCGGTGGCCGCGTCCATGGAGCGCGCCAACGCCTCGGTCATCCCGACGGCCAAGCTCGCGTCGGTGCCGTCCGCCTACTGGTGCCGCATGGGCGACAAGACCCACCTGCGCCTGGTGCTGCCGGAGGCCGAGGACCCGTTGCTCGACGCCATGGCGCGCCTGTCCGCCGCCGGCGGACTGGGCCTCGGACCGGACAGCCGCTACGTCGGCTCGTTCCGCGCGCACGGGCTGCTCGTCCCGGTGTGGGACCTGCCCGGCGACCGCGGACCAGACGCCCTCGAGGAGCCGGCGGCGGCCTTCCGCGGCCGCCTCGACGAGGAGCTCGCCGCCGACCGGCCGCTCACCGTCGACGAGCGCAGGGCCCGCGCCGGCCTGATGAGCCGGCAGCTCACCCTGCGGTGATCCCCGGCCCGCCGTCCTCCGGGTCGGCGGCCAGCAGTCGCGCCACGGCCGAGACCGCGTAGCACGCCGCAGCGCCGACCGTCCCGGCGAGGCCCAGCACGGACCAGAGCACGAGCCAGCCGCCGTCCGTGATGGCGACGCGGCCGTCGTCGAAGGCGAGCCGCGCGGCGAAGGACCAGCCGAGCACGGCGAGGACCACGCAGGTCCAGCCGAGGAACGCGGCCTCGGTGCGGATGTCGTCGCGTCGCTCGGTCCGGCGGGACGGTCGGGTCATGCGCGCATGCTGCCGCAGGACGTCGCGCCGCGCGGCCGCTACGCGGGGAGCGGGTCGCGCAGCACCGGGCAGCTCATGCAGCGCGGACCGCCGCGGCCGCTGCCGAGCTCGGACCCCGCGATGCGCACGACCTCGATGCCGGCCCGCTCGAGCGCGCGGTTGGTGACGACGTTGCGCTCGTACGCCACGACGACGCCCGGCGCGAGGGCGAGGGTGTTGTTGCCGTCGTCCCACTGCTCGCGCTCCGCGGTGACCGGGTCGAGGCCGGTGTCGATCGTGCGGAGCCGGTCGAGGCCCATCGCCGCTGCGGCCGCCTCGAGGAACGGCGCCGGGTCGGTGACGCGCAGCCCGCCGTCGTCGGTGGGCGTGACGGTGCAGGCCGACAGGGTGTCGGCGACGGCCGGGAACATCACGACGGCGTCGCGGTCGACCATCGTGCAGATCGTGTCGAGGTGCATCGTCGCCCGCTCCTGCGCGATCGGGACGGCCAGCACGGTGTGCGCCAGCCCCTCGGCGAAGGCGCGCAGCGCGAAGGCCTCGACGCCCGCAGGAGTGGTGCGCTGCCCGGTGCCGACGGCCACGACGCCCGGCGCCATGACGAGGACGTCACCGCCCTCGAACCACGCCTCGTCGCGGGCGCCGCCGTACAGCAGCGGGGTGCCGGCGAAGCGGGGGGAGTGCTCGTAGACCGCCTGGGTGAAGGAGCGCTCGCGCGCGCGGGCGAGCATCGACGGGCTCGTGACGGCGACGTGGTCGTCGACCCAGACGGAGGAGTCGCGCGTGAACAGCAGGTTCGGCAGGGGGCGCACGACGAACTCGCCGTAGCTGGCGAGGCGCGCCACGACGCCGTCGGCGCCGTGCGCCGGGAGCTCGTCGTGGGTGAGGCCGGCCGACAGCACCTGCGCCAGCTCGGCGCTCGGCAGGTCGCCGAGCCAGGCGCGCAGGACGTCCGCGAGCAGCGGGCCGACGAGCGACGGGGCGACCGCCGAGTCGATGACCGCCTCGCGCGCCGCCGGGACCTCGAGGGCCTCGACGAGCAGCTCGGTGAGGTAGAGGACCTCCACGCCCCGCTCGCGCAGTGCCGACGCGAACCCGTCGTGCTCCTCCTGCGCCCGGCCGAGCCACGGGACCCCGTCGAACAGCAGGTCGGCGTTGTTGCGGGGCGTGAGCCGGGACAGCTCCGCGCCCGGCCGGTGGAGCACGACCGTGCGGAGCCGGCCGACCTCGCTCGTGACCTGGTGCTGCGTGCTCGTCCCCGCGCTCGTCATGCTGCCGCAGGCTAGGGCACGGGGGCGGGGGCACGGGGCCGGGAGGCGGAGCGCCGCTACGCCGCCTCGTCCTGCTCCACGAGGGCGTCCATCGCCGCGGCGAAGAACTGCAGGTTGAGCGTGGCCCGCCACCAGGCGCCCTTGACCATGCGCGCGCCCCACTCGGGGCGCTCGCCGGCGAGCGGCTCGATCGCCTTGTCCATCCAGTCCTTGCCGTGGACCGGGTCGACCTCGGCGTGCTCGACGTAGAAGGGGTACGCGTCCTGCGCCACGCCCAGCCGGTCGAAGCCCTGCAGCACGAGGCGGCAGCGCGGACCGGCCTGCAGCTCGAGCAGGCCGAGGGCGCCGATCATCTCGGGCTGCAGCCAGCGGTTGGTGGCCAGCAGGCCGCCCATCGCGGCGCGCTCGAGCGCCTCGACCGGGAGCTCGCCGCGCGGGACCTCGGGCAGGTCGAGGGCGCGCACGAGGCGCCGGTGCAGCTCGGTGTGGACGCCGGCCGCGTCGCCCTGGCCCATCTCGTCCCAGAAGTTCTTGCCGAGCTCGAGCTTGGCGCTGCCCGACAGCCCGATCTGGCAGGCCGCGATGAGGTCGTCGAAGCCCCCGTCCGGACCGCCCTCGAGCGCGAGGAAGCGGACGAGCTGCTCGGACGTCGCCGACCTCGCCAGCCAGCGGTAGGCCTCCGGCAGGCGGTCACGCGCGGCGACGGCGCGCATGGCCTGCACGACCTCGCGCGGGCCCTCGCACTGCGTGAGCGGGCCGGCCGTCTCCCAGTGGGCCTCCAGCTCGGCCAGCCAGTCGGCCTCCAGGCGGCCCTTGAGCCCGGCGAGGACGGGAGCGTGCTGGAAGCGGGCCCGCTCGCCGACGTGCTCGAGCGGCGCGGTGTGCAGGTCGTAGAGCTCGAGCAGGGTCAGGAAGCGGTCGCGGCGGTCGGCGGGCCGCAGGTCGCGCAGCGGCTCGAGGGCCTGCGCACCGTCGCGGACTGCAGCGTCGAGGGCGTCGGAGAGCGCGGCGGACAGGGGTGCGGCAGGGCGTGCGACAGCGGGGGCGTCTGACGGGGTCATGGGCAGTACGTCCTTGTTCGTGGTGGGGCTCTGCGCCTACCACCCTGAGCCCGACTGCAACCTGTCCGCAACTGCGACGTACGTTCCCCCCATGGGACTTCTCGACGGCAAGGTGGCCATCGTCACGGGGGCGGGACGCGGGCTCGGCAGGGGTGAGGCGCTCGAGCTCGCCCGTGAAGGAGCCGGCGTCGTCGTCGGCGAGGTCGACGAGGCGGCGGGGCAGGCCGTCGTCGACGAGATCGCTGCGAGCGGCGGCACGGCGGTGCTGCACGTCGGCGACTGCTCGGAGATCGAGCACGGCCGGGGCATCGTGCGCACGGCGGTCGAGCAGCTCGGCCGGCTCGACGCGCTGGTGAACAACGCCGGCATCCTGCGCGACCGCACGCTGGCCAAGATGACGCCGGAGGAGTGGGACGCCGTCATCAAGGTCCACCTGCGCGGCCACTACGCGCCGACGCACGCCGCGATCAACCACTGGCGGGAGCAGGGCTCCGCGGGGCACGTCGTCTGCACCGCCAGCACCAGCGGCATCCTCGGCAACTTCGGGCAGAGCAACTACGGCGCGGCCAAGGCCGGCATCGCCGCCTTCGCGCAGATCGTGGCGCAGGAGAGCTGGAAGCACGGCATCACGGTGAACGCGATCTGCCCCGCCGCCCGCACCCGGATGACCGAAGGTGCGTACGGCGACCGGATCTCGGACGTCGAAGGGGCCGAGCCCGACTTCGACTTCTGGCACCCCGACAACGTCGCGCCGTTCGTCGCCTTCCTGTGCAGCGACGCGAGCAGCCACATCAGCGGGAAGGTGTTCGGCGTGCAGGGCGACGCCGTCGAGCTGTACCGCCCGTTCACGAGCGAGGCGGCCATCGAGAACGGCGGGAGCCGCTGGACCGCCGAGCAGCTGGCCACCCGCGTCGAGGAGCTGTTCGCGGCGACGGGCATGGAGCCCGCGCCGCAGAACGGCATGGCGCGGCTGCGCTACTCGATGACGCAGCGCACCTGAGCTCTCACGGTCGGAAGTGGACACGATCGGATGACGCCCACGTCACGCGAAGGACACGGCACAGGCGTACCGTCCGCTCGATGCGCGTACTCCTGACCGGTGGCACCGGCTTCCTGGGCAGCGAGGTCGCCCGCCTGCTCCGCGAGCGCGGCGACCAGGTCCGAGCCCTCGTCCGCGACCGCGGACGTGCCGACGAGCTGCTGCGGCTGGGCTGCGACGTCGTCGAGGGCGACCTGTGCGACGAGCCGGCGCTCGTCGAGCACTGCCGCGGCGTCTCCGCAGTCGTCCACACCGCAGCGGTGTCCGACATCGGCGTGTCCGACGACCGCCGCGAGGCCATGGTCGACGTCAACGTCACGGGCACCGAGCGCGTCCTGGGGGCCGCGCTGTCGGCCGGGGTCGGCAAGGCGGTGCTGGTCTCGTCGGTGGCGGCGTACGGCGACACCGGCGGGCAGGTGGCCGACGAGCGCTGGCAGCGCGACGCCGCTGCGCAGTGCGCGTCGGCGTTCGAGCAGACCTCGGCGTTGGCCCAGCGCCGGGCGCGCGAGATCTCCTCCCGCGGGCTCCCCCTCGTGGTCGTGCAGTCCGGGCCGGTCTACGGCCCGGGCGAGCCCCGGGTGCTGCTCGGCGTGCTCTCCAGCTTCCTGTCGGGGCGCCTGAGCGCCCTGCCCTTCCCCGAGCTCGGCGTCTGCCCGGTGCACCGCGACGACCTCGCTGCGGGCGTGCTGCTGGCGCTCGACAAGGGGACCCCGGGCGAGTCCTACGTCCTCGCCGGGGAGCCCGTCCGCCTCGGCGAGGTGCTGCGCGAGCTGGCCGACGTCAGCGGCCGCCGTCCGCCCGCGATGACGGTGCCGAGCGGCCTGCTGAAGGCGCTGGCGCCGGCCGGTCCGCTCGTGAGCCGGGCCCTCGGACTGCCGCCGAACCTGCGCGAGCTCGTGCGCTGCACCGCCGGGGCGACCTACTGGGCGTCGTCCGACAAGGCGATGGACGAGCTCGGGTGGGCGCCGCGGCCGCTGCGGGCGGGCCTCACCGAGCTGGTGGCGCAGCCCTAGGCGGTGGCGCAGCGCTGGTCGGGAGCGCGGCGGCGAGGGCGGCGGCGTCCTGCAGGACCAGCTTCGCCGGGCGGCCGAGCGCGGCGGCCGCCGCCGCGACGTCCTCCCACTCGGGCACGGCGTTCACGACCTCCTCGCCCAGCAGACCGAGCTTCACCCGCACCGG
>CADCUE010000006.1 GCA_902805805.1 uncultured Frankineae bacterium
CCGCGTCGACCGGCGCGAGCCGTGCGGTGCCGCTGCTGAGCCCGGCCGAGGTCGACCGGGCCGTGGACGGTGACGAGGCCGTGCTCGTCGAGGGCGACCGGGTGGGCTACGGCGACCGGCTGCGGGTGCTGGTGCGCCGCACCGACCGCGGTCCGGTGGTGCTGGCCGCCACCTCGGTGACCGCCGTGGACGACCCCCTCCGGCTCGTGCGGGCGGCGCTGCTCGTCGGCCTGCCGCTGCTGCTGCTGGCCTCGACGGCGGGCGTCTGGCTGACGGTCGGACGCACGCTGCGGCCGGTCGAGCAGCTGCGCGCCGGCGCCGAGGCGGTGACCGCCGCCGATCCCTCGCGCCGGCTGCCGGTGCCCGCCGCGGAGGACGAGGTGCGCCGCCTCGCCGAGACGCTCAACGGCATGCTCGACCGGCTCGAGGCGGGCGGCGCCCGTCAGCGCGCCTTCGTGGCCGACGCCGCGCACGAGCTGCGCAGTCCCCTCGCCGCGCTGCGCACGGTGCTCGAGGTGGCGCTCGTCCACCCCGACCCGGAGGGGCCGGAGCCGACGCTGCGCACCGCCTCCGAGGAGGTGCTGCGGATGGCCCGCCTCGTCGACGACCTGCTGCTGCTGGCCCGCCTCGACGCCGGCGCGTCCCCCGCACGGGGTGCCGGGCGGGCGCAGCGGGTCGACCTCGCCGAGGTCGTGCGCGAGCTGGTGCCCGACGGCGTGGTGCTCCACCTCTCGCCGGCGCCCGTCGTCGCCGACCCCGACGCCCTCGTGCGGGTGGTGCGCAACCTGGTCGACAACGCCGTGCGCCACGCCGCCTCGACCGTCACCGTGACGGTGTCCGCCGGCGAGCACGTCGAGCTGCTCGTCGACGACGACGGCCCCGGCATCCCCGAGCAGGAGCGCAGCCGCGTGTTCGACCGCTTCCACCGCCTCGACAGCCCCCGCACGCGGGACGCCGGCGGCACCGGCCTGGGGCTCGCCATCGTCCGCGAGCTCGTCGCCGTGGCCGGCGGGACGGTCGGGGTGGAGGAGTCCCCGGCGGGCGGTGCGCGGCTGCGGGTGCAGCTGCCGCCTGCCCCGGGCTAGGAGGCCGACCGCTCCGCGCGCCGGCGCCGCAGCGCCCGCCGCAGGCCGAGCAGCAGCAGCACCCCGAGAGCGAGGTAGACCGCGGTGTTCAGCCAGCCGCTGTAGCGCTCGATCTCGCTGAACTGCGCCCCCAGCGCGTAGCCCGACACGACGAAGACCGAGTTCCACACCCCGCTCCCGATCGTCGTCAGGACGAGGAAGCGCCAGCGCGGCATCCGCTCGAGCCCGGCCGGCAGCGAGATCAGGCTGCGGACGACGGGGATGCAGCGGCCGATGAGCACCGACGACTGGCCGTGGCGCGCGAACCAGGACTCCGCCTTGTCCATGTCCTCCAGCTCGAGCAGCGGCATGCGGTCGACGAGCCGGCGGATGCGGTCGCGTCCGGTGCGGGCGCCGACCTCGTACAGCAGCAGCGCCCCGAGCACCGACCCGACGGTCGCCGCGACGACGACCAGCAGCAGGTCCATCCGGCCGCGCGACGCGAGGTAGCCGGCGAGGGGGAGCACCACCTCGCTGGGGATCGGCGGGAAGACGTTCTCGCCGAGGACGAGCACGCCGACGCCGATCTCCCCCAAGGCGTCCATCACGTCGGTGGCCACACCCGCGAGGCCGGTCAGCTCTGCCACCCCACCAGACTGCCCCAGGGCGGGGAGCCTCAGCGGGTGACGTCGAACTCCCACCGGGTGAACTGCTCGACGACGCGCATGCCGGCCTTCTCGTACAGCGCGAGCGCGCCCGTCGGGTTGCCGGCGTCGACGCCGAGCACCGTCGCCGGCAGGCCGCGCTCGCGGTGGCGCCGGAACGACTCGTGCAGCAGGGCCAGCGCCAGCCCGCGTCCGCGGTGCGCCCGGTCGACGGCCAGCTGGCGGACGAAGCCGTGCTCGGAGGTCTCCTCGCCGAGGGCCGTCCCGACGACCTCCCCGTCCACGGTGGCGACGAGGCACAGCGACGCGTCGAACCGGTCGGTGTCGAGCAGGTACGCCGCCCACTGCTCGAACGGCCGCTCGTGCTCACCGCCGATCTCGGCGAAGCACCGCTGCACGAGCGCGTGCACCGGGCGCTCGTCGTCGGGACGGCGCAGGTCGTGCACGTCGACCCCCGCCGGCCACACCGGCTCGGGGCTCGGGGCGTCGAGCTCGCGCCGCATGCGCCAGAACCGGCGCTCGGCCGTCCACCCGCGCCGGGCGAACAGCCGGTCGAGCGGCGGGTCGGCGTCGGGGGAGTAGTGCTCGAGGGGCGAGCGGAACGCCTCGAGCCAGTCGAGCAGCCGGTCCTCGAGCCCGTCCTCGCGCAGCGACAGGTCGACGACGGTGTCGGCGTCGCGGCCGCTGCGCACCGCGTAGCCGACCACGCGCCCGTCCGCCTCGAGCACGAGGGTCCCGGTCGTCAGGTCGAAGCCGGGCTCGTCCCAGTCGCGCAGGACGTCGGAGGGCTCGGTGTCGACGAACCCGCGGACGGCGGCGTCGTACGCGCAGTACAGCGCCGTCACGGCGTCGAGGTCGTCGCGGGTCGCTGGTCGCTCCACGAGCGTGCGCGCGGTCATGGCGCGCGAGCCTGCCAGCGGTCAGGCCGTCGGCGCCACCGGGTTCTCGAGCCGCGCGCGGGCGTCCTTGAGGTGGGGGCCGGCGCGCAGCGCGTCGGGCACCACCAGCAGGCCGGTGCGGAACGCGAGCCCCGCCGCGGTGGCGGCGACGTCGGTCGTCGGCAGCCCGGGCAGGGAGTACAGCCGGCGCGCCCACCGGGGCAGCATCGCGAAGGCCGCGGTCGCCACCGCCGCCCAGGCCGGCCGGGCCGGGGTCCCGAGCTGCACGAGCGCGGGCATCGGCGGCCACAGCACGAAGCGGACGGCCTCCCGCGCGCCGGCGGTCACCCGCAGCTGCGGCTGCACGTCGCGGAAGTAGGTCGCCATCTGCCCGACGGTCGCCGGCACGGTGGCCGGGTCGAGGCCGACGAGCTCGGCGCTGCGCAGCTGCTCGGTGTAGTAGCGGTCCTGCTCGGCGTCCGACAGGCGCAGCCCGCAGCGGACGGCCGTCGACAGGAACGACTCGACCTCGACGCAGTGGACCCAGCGCAGCAGCGCCGGGTCGTCGACGCGGTAGGCGGTGCCGCTCTCGGGCTCGATGCCGCCCAGCCGCCGGTGGATGCCGCGCACCCGCGCTCCCGCCCGGCGGGCCTGCTCGGTCGTGCCGTAGGTCGTGACGCCGACGTACTCCGCCGTCCGGAACAGCCGCCCCCACGGGTCGGCGCGGAAGTCGCTGTGGGAGATGACGCCGTGCATCGCCAGCGGGTGCAGCGCCTGCAGCAGCAGCGCCCGCAGCCCGGCGACGGCCATCGACGGGTCGGCGTGGACGCGCCACGTCACGCTGTCGGGGCCGTGCAGCCCGGGGTCCGGCGCTGCGGGGACGTCGGGCTGCGCGCTCATCCCTGCGAGGTTCCCATGTCGGGCGAACCACCACACCTCGGAGCGCGGCCGCGCCCGGCATGGGCGAGGCTGGTGCCTCGAACCGAGGAGGAGCCGTGTCGTACGTCGCGATCAACGTCCTGAGCGTCCCGGAGGGCGCCGGCAGCACGCTCGAGGAGCGCTTCGCCGCCCGTCAGGGCGCCGTCGACGGCGCCCCCGGCTTCGAGCACTTCGAGCTGCTCCGGCCGCTCGAGGGCACCGACGACTACCTCGTCTACACGCGCTGGCGCAGCGAGGAGGACTTCACCGCCTGGCGGTCGTCGCAGTCCTTCGGCGCCGGGCACGCGCAGGCGAGCGGTCGTCCGGAGGGCGCCCGTCCCGCCGCGACCGGCTCGACGATCTGGGCGTTCGAGGTCGTGCAGACCTCCGACGGGAGCGCTCAGACGGAGGCGTGAGGCTCGGGGAGGAACGCCAGCAGCGCCTTGACCGTCGCCTCCGGCTGCTCGACGGCCGGCGAGTGGACGGCGTCGGCCACGACGGCGTGGGTGGCACCGAGCCGCTGCGCCATGTCGGTCTGCGCGGCGGGTGACCACGCGTCGTCGTGCTCGCCGTGCAGCACGAGGACCGGCACGCCGGTCGCGCGCAGCTCGGCGACCCGGTCGGGCTCGCCCTCGAGGTCGTGCGACATGCCGATCAGCGCGGCGGGGCTGGAGGCGAGCATCCGGTCGCGCAGGAAGCACTGCGTGGAGGCGTCGAGCAGCAGGAACTTCTCGTCGACGGCGTTGAGCGCGTCCATCGCCTCGACGACGGGGGCGATGCCCTGCGCGGCCAGCTCGCGCAGCGGCGCCAGCACGGCCGTGCGCGGCCCGGTCAGGCCAGCCGGGCCGGAGCCCATGAGCGTGAGGGAGCGGAACGCCTCGGGTCGCTGCAGGACGGCGGCGCGCGAGACCAGCCCGCCGAAGCTGTGCCCGACGAGGTGGACGGGGCCGTCGCGCAGCTCGTCGACGACGGCCAGCAGGTCGCGCCCGAGCGCCTCGACGCCGTAGGCGGACGGGTCGTCGGGGCCCGGCGACTGGTGCTGCCCGCGCTGGTCGAGCAGGACGACCGGGTGGCCGGCCTCGACGAGCGGCGCGGCGAGCAGGCGGAAGTCCTCCTTGCTGCCGGTGAAGCCCGGCACCAGGAGCACGGTCGAGCGCGACCGCACCTCGGGCGCGGCGCGCAGGACCGCGAGCGGGCCGCCCGGCACGTCGAGGAGCGACAGCTCGAGGTCGAGGTCGGTGCAGATCGGGTGCAGAGCCACGCGTCCAGGCTAGGGGCGGCGGGTGTCAGGCCAGCCGGGCGGCCTGCACGAGGTACGTCACACCGACGGCCGACACGACCCACCGGGTGGCGGTGCGGAAGGAGGCGTCGGACAGCCGGTCGAGCAGGCGACCGCCGACGACGGTGCCGAGCATCGACAGCGGCACGGCGAGCAGCAGCACTCGCACCGGGAGGTCGGTGCCGCCGCCCGACAGCAGCGGTCCGCCGTACAGCACGACCTTGGCGGTGTGCGACAGCACCTGGGTGGCGGCCTTCGTCGCGACGACCGCGTGGCGGCCGAGCGACGTGCGGACGAAGAAGACGTCGAGCAGCGGCCCGGCCACGCCTGCCACGAGGTTGACCGACGTGACGGCCAGGCCGGCCGCGACCGCGTGCGCCGGCCGGGAGGCGTCCAGGCGCAGGACGCCCTTCGGCAGCCACACCAGCAGCGGGACCAGGCCGAGGAACAGGTAGGTGAGCGGCGTCGACGGCACGTAGCGGACGGCGGCCAGCAGCGCCCCGGCCGTCACCGAGCCCACGGCGTACCAGCCGATCACCCGCCAGGACACGTGACCGCGGTGCAGGACCGCGCGCCAGCCGTTGCTGACCAGCTGCAGCAGGCCGTGGGCGACGAACGCGGTCGCCGCCGGCAGCACGAGCAGCAGCGCGCCCATGAGCAGCAGGCCGCCGGCCATGCCGAGCACGCCCGAGACGGTGGCCGTGACGAAGGCGGCGAGCAGGACGAAGCCGCCGGCGAGCAGGCTCACGCGTCGCGCGCGGTCGGGTGCAGCACCACGTCCCGGACGGCGCCGTCGGCGAGGACGGCCGTCATGAAGGTGCAGGTCGGCTGACGACGGCGGTCGGTCGGCGAGCCGGGGTTGAGCAGGCGCAGCCCGCCCGGCGAGGTGGAGTCCCAGGGGATGTGGCTGTGCCCGAAGACCAGCAGGTCGGTGTCGGGGTGGGCGGCGTCGGCCCGCACCTCGCGCCCGGCGCGCCCGCCGGTCTCGTGCACGACGGCGACCCGGACGCCCTCCAGCGTCGCCCGGGCGGTGTGCGGCAGGCGCGCCCGCAGCTCCGCCCCGTCGTTGTTGCCCCAGCAGGCCAGCAGGCGCTGCGAGCGCTCCTCCAGCCGGTCGAGCAGCTCGACCGACACCCAGTCACCGGCGTGGACGACGAGGTCGGCGCGCTCGACCTCGCCCCACACCTGGGCGGGCAGGTCCTTGGCGCGCTTGGGCAGGTGGGTGTCGGCGAGGAGCAGCAGTCGCACGCGGACCAGTGTCGCGGGTGGTAGGCACCGGCATGCAGATGAAGCTGGAGCTCGTGATCGTCCCGGTGGCCGACGTCGACCGGGCCCTCGCCTTCTACCGCGACGGCCTGGGCTTCGCCGAGGACCACGACGTGCGGCCCGCTGACGGCGTGCGTGTCGTCCAGCTGACGCC
>CADCUE010000007.1 GCA_902805805.1 uncultured Frankineae bacterium
GCTGCCGGCGTCGGTGCTCGAGGAGCTGCGCCGACGGGCGACGTGACTTGGTACCCCCGCGGGCACCGCGCTACACGCGGCTGACGGCGCCCGTCACCCCCAGTCGTTGACCGAGTGCCGTCCGGTGTGTTCCGCTCCCGCGGTCGTCGGCAGACCGCCGGCGCGGACACGGCTGCCGGGACCCGGCCGCCTCTGGAGGTCATACGTGCTCAGGAAGTTCGGGAGGATCACCGCCCTCACCGGAGCGGGGACGCTCTTGGCAGTGGCGGCGGCGACGGGTGCGTCCGCGCACTCGTCCCTGGAGGACGACGGCGTCATCGACAGCGGGAAGGAGACCCACGCCCACGACGTGCAGCAGCACGGCGAGGACGAGGGGCACCTGCCCCCTGTACCGCTGACCCCCGGTCTGGACCTGCTCAGCAGGACGGCGCTCAAGAACGTCGTGCCCGGCAAGATCGCTGACGTGGGCGTGCACAAGAGCACCGCCTACCTGGCCGCCTGGGGCGGCGAGACCTGCTCGTACAACGGCGTGCACGTCGTGGACGTCGCGAACGTCAAGGCACCTCGCGAGATCGCCTTCATCCGGTCGAAGGAGGGCAGCTACCCGGGCGAGGGGGTCCAGGCGCTGTCCATCAGCACGCCCGCGTTCTCCGGCGACATCCTGGTCACGAACAACGAGAAGTGCAACGAGACGACCGGTTTCGGCGGCATCAACATCTACGACGTCTCGAAGCCGGCCCACCCCGTGGCCCTCACCGAGGGCTACGGCGACGACGTGGTCGCCGGCGCCGGCAAGAAGGACGCGCACGAGACCCACAGCGTCTTCGCCTGGCAGCACGGCGCCAAGGCGTACGCCGCCATGGTCGACAACGAGGAGTCGAAGGACGTCGACGTCGTCGACATCAGCGACCCGAAGCAGCCGAAGCTCGTCGCGGAGTACGACCTGGCCGAGCTGTTCCCGCAGATCCTGCAGCCGGGCCGGGACCTCGACGAGGTCTTCCTGCACGACATGGTCGTCAAGAAGGTCGGCACGCGACAGGTCATGGTCGCCTCCTACTGGGACGCCGGCTACGTGCAGCTCGACGTGACGGACCCGCTCAAGCCCACGTACCGGAGCGACAGCGACTTCGCCACCACCGACCCGGAGGCCGCCGAGAGCGGTCTCGTCGTGGCGCCGGAGGGCAACGCCCACCAGGCGGAGTTCACCAAGGACGACAAGTACGTCATCGGTGCCGACGAGGACTTCGCGCCGTACGCGCTCAAGGCGACCAACGCCACCGACGGCACGAAGGTCGACGCCAGCCAGGGCAGCGACACGACGAAGCTGGTCGAGGGCCAGACGCTGTCCGGCCGGTCGAAGTTCGTCGGGGCGGCCTGCGGGACCCCGGTCGTGCAGGCCGGCGACGGGAGCCAGATCGCCGTCGTCGAGCGCGGCGTCTGCGACTTCACGACGAAGGTCGCCAACGTCCAGGCCGCCGGCGGGTACAAGGCCGTCCTGATCTTCAACCGCACGGGCAGCGACGCCTGCAACGCCTCGCTGAGCATGTCGGTGGCCGGCGACCTCCCGACCTTCGGTGTCGCCCCGCGGCAGCAGGGCCTCGCGCTGTTCGGGAAGGAGAGCACGTACGACGACCAGGCCTGCCGGGCCGGCGACGCCAGCCCGTCCGCGCCGATCACGATCGGGGCGCTCGGAGACACGCTGACCTTCTCGTCGTACTTCGACGGCTGGGGCTACGTCCACCTGTACAACGCCAAGACGATGGACGAGCTCGACACCTACGCCCTTCCCGAGGCGCACGACGCCACCAAGGCGACCGGTTCCGGCGACCTGTCGGTGCACGAGGTGGCGACCAGCGCGAAGAAGGCGTCCGTCGCCTACGTGTCCTACTACGCCGGTGGCCTGCGGGTCATCGACGTCTCGCGCGGCAAGATCCGGGAGGTCGGCGCGCACATCGACGCGGGCGGCAACAACTTCTGGGGCGTCGAGGTGTTCGAGCAGGGCGGCAAGGAGTACGTCGCCGCATCCGACCGCGACCTCGGGCTCTACCTGTACGAGTACAAGCCGGTCAACACGCCGTAGCACCACGGGCGTTGCGGCCCCGGTCTCCTTCCGGAGGTCGGGGCCGTGCCGTGCCGGGGTCAGCCCGTGACGAGCACGACCTCCAGGGTGCGCGGGCCGTGGACGCCCTCGACCCGGTTGAGCTCGATGTCGCTGGTCGCCGACGGACCGCTGATCCAGGTGAGGGGCCTGCGCGGGTCCAGGCGTCGCACCGCCTCCGGCACGGTCTGGACGACCTGGTCCGCGCGCACGACGCAGACGTGCAGGTCGGGGACCAGCGACAGGGCGCGCCGGCCCTGGTCACCGCCGGCGTCGAGGACGATGGTCCCGGTCTCGGCGACGGCCACGGCGCAGGCCGTGACGACCCCGTCGACGGTGTCGAGCTCGGCCGTGGTCACCGTGCCGTCGTCGCGCAGGACGTCCGCGCCGGCGGTCCAGGCCTCGGGCAGGTCGGGCGGGACGACGAGCCGGCCGCCGGGAGCGAGGCGGTCCAGGACGGCGCGGACGGTCGCGGGCGTCTCGTCCGCGGTGCAGCGGGTGACCCCGGCCTTGTAGTCGACCAGCCGGTCCGCCAGCAGCTCCAGCAGGTCGTCGGCCCCGGCCTCGTGCTCGCCGCGGGTGCGGTAGCCCCGCGCCACCTCGACGACCTGCGGATCCGGTCCGAGCGCCGCGCGGATGCGCGTCAGGACCTCGGCGCGCGCCTCGTCCTGCGTCGGCGCGCTCACGACCGGCGCTCCCGCGGCTGCTCCGACCGGCGCTCCCGCGGCTGCTCCGACCGGCGCTCCCGCGCCCAGGACTCCCGGAACGTCTCCGTCGGTGGCAGCGGCAGGTCGCGCGCGCCGGTCCAGGCCGACAGCGGCGGTGGCAGGGAGCGGATCCGGCGCTCCCCACCCGCGCGCGCCCGGCCGAGCAGCCGCCCGAGCCGGCTCGCCCGCTGGGCCAGGCGCCAGCGCAGGGGCGAGGTCATGGCCACGGACGCGGCCCTCATGGCGGCCGCCTCCGGCGTCGGCAGGCGCGACGTCGCGCCGGCGGCCTCGACGTGCTGGGCCCGCAGCTCGACCAGGATGCTCGGGATGTCGATCTTGACCGGGCAGACGTCGTAGCAGGCGCCGCACAGCGACGAGGCGTAGGGCAGCGAGTCGTTGACGGCCTCGCCGGTCAGACCCGTCAGCTGCGGCGACAGGATCGCGCCGATCGGCCCCGGGTAGACCGAGCCGTACGCGTGCCCGCCGGTGCGCTCGTAGACCGGGCAGACGTTGAGGCACGCCGAGCACCGGATGCAGTGCAGCGCCTCCCGCCCCAGCTCGTCGGCCAGCACGGCGGTCCGGCCGTTGTCCAGCAGGACCAGGTGGAACTCCTGCGGCCCGTCGCCGGGGGTGACGCCCGTCCACATCGACGTGTACGGGTTCATGCGCTCGCCGGTCGAGGAGCGCGGCAGCAGCTGCAGGAACACCTCGAGATCGGTCCACGTCGGGACCAGCTTCTCGATGCCCATCACCGTGACGAGGGTCTGCGGCAGCGTGAGGCACATGCGGCCGTTGCCCTCGGACTCCACCACCGAGAGCGTCCCCGTCTCCGCGACGGCGAAGTTGGCTCCTGAGATCGCCACCTGCGCGCGCAGGAAGGTCCGCCGCAGGTGCCGCCGCGCCGTCATGGCCAGCTCGCGCGGCTCGTCGGTCATGCCGGGGTCGAGCTCGGTCCCCAGGCCGGGCATCTCGCGGCGGAAGATCTCGCGGATCTCGCTGCGGTTGCGGTGGATGGCCGGCACGAGGATGTGGGACGGCTGGTCGTGGCCGAGCTGCACGATCAGCTCGGCCAGGTCGGTCTCCCAGGCCGCGATGCCGGCTGCCTCGAGCGCCTCGTTGAGCCCGATCTCCTGCGTGGCCATCGACTTGACCTTGACGACCTCGTCCGCGCCGGTGGCCTGCACGAGGCGCGTCACGATGGCGTTGGCCTCGGCGGCGTCCCGCGCCCAGTGCACGACCCCGCCGCGGGCGGTGACCTGCTCCTCGAGCTGCTCGAGCAGCTCGGGCAGCCGCGCCATGGTCGACGCCTTGAGCGTCCGGCCGGCCTCGCGCAGCTCCTCCCAGTCGGGCACCTCGCCGACGACGCGGGCCCGCTTGCCGCGGATCGTCGTCGTCGCCCGGCCGATGTTGCCGCGCAGCTGGGTGTCGCCCAGCGCCCGCCGGGCCGCCGTCGGGAACGTCTCGCTGCCCTGCAGGTGACCGACCCCGCCAGGGGCGTGCACCGCGGCCCGGCCCACGGCCGGGAGACCGAGGAACGTCGTCACCGGACCACCCCCGCGGGCACGCTGACCCCGGCGGC
Organism: uncultured Frankineae bacterium; assembly: GCA_902805805.1. Next base: position 4,385 of record CADCUE010000007.1, read on the forward strand.
CGTCCCTCCCGGGTCGTCGGTCGCGGCGAGGATCTCCGCCAGGTGCAGCGTGCGCACGCCGCTGCGCAGCCGCGACAGCCCACCGCCGATGTGCATCAGGCAGGACGAGTCGCCGGCGGTGCACACCTCCGCACCGGTGCCGACGACGTGCCGCATCTTGTCGGCCAGCATGGCGGTCGACGTGTCGGCGTTCTTGAGCGCGAAGGTCCCGCCGAAGCCGCAGCAGGACTCCGCCGCCGGCAGCTCGACCAGCTCGAGTCCCCGCACCGCGCGCAGCAGGCGCAGCGGCTTGTCGTCGACCCGAAGCATCCGCAGCGAGTGGCAGGTCGGGTGGTAGGTCACCCGGTGCGGGTAGGACGCGCCGACGTCCTCGACCCCGAGCACGTCCACCAGCAGCTCGGACAGCTCGTACGTCCGCGCGCCGACGGCCTCCGCCCGCTGCGCCAGCGCGTCGTCCCCGGCGCGCCGCGCCACCCGGGCGTGCTGGTGACGGACCGACCCGACGCACGAGCCCGACGGCGCGACGACGACGTCGTACGGCTCGAAGACCTCGACGTGGTGCCGCACGACCGGCAGGGCGTCGCGCTGGTAGCCGGTGTTGATGTGCATCTGCCCGCAGCAGGTCTGGGCCGACGGGAACACGACCTCGTGCCCCAGCCGCTCCAGGACGGTGACCGTCGCCCGGGCGACCGAGGGGAACAGCGTGTCGGCCAGGCAGGTCACGAACAACGCGATGCGCATGGTCGCCTTCTCGTCGGCAGCTGTCGCACGACCGTAGACCTCGGACCGGTCGCCCGCGCGGGCTGTCGGCGACGATGGGCGCATGCCGTCGAGCCCCGTGGTCGTCGTGGGCGCCGGTCCCACCGGGGTCATGGCCGCGCTGGCCCTGGCGGTCGCCGGCGTGGACGCCCTGCTCCTCGAGCGCCACGACGACGTCTACGCCCTGCCCCGGGCGGTCCACCTCGACGACGAGGTGTGCCGGCTGCTGCAGGGGGTGGGCGTCGGACCGGCCTTCGAGGCCATCCGCCGACCGGCCCGGGGCCTGCGCCTGCTCGACGCCGAGCACCGGACCCTCGCGGAGTTCCCCCGCAGCCCGGAGCCGGGGCGGCACGGGCACCCGCAGGCCAACCTGTTCGACCAGCCCGACCTCGAGCGGCTGCTGCGTGCGCAGCTCGCCGCGACGCCCGGCGTCCGGCTCCGCACGTCGGTGGAGGTCGTCGCCGTGTGGTCCGGCAGTCCCCCGGTCGTCGAGCTCCGCCACCGGGGCACCGGGCGGGTCGAGCGGCTCGAGGCGGCGGCGGTGCTGGGCTGCGACGGCGCCGACAGCCTGGTGCGGCGCAGCGTCGGCGCCCGGTGGGAGGACCTGCGCTTCACCGAGCGGTGGCTGGTCGTGGACGTGCGCTGCGCCTCGCCGCTCGGCGCCTGGGACGGCGTGCACCAGGTCTGCGACCCCGCGCGCGCGGCGACGTTCCTGCGGGTCGGTCAGGACCGCTACCGGTGGGAGTTCGCGCTGCGCGACGGGGAGAGCGCGCAGGACCTGGCCCGGCCGGACCGCCTGGCGGCGCTCGTCCGGCCGTGGACCGGCGGGGTCCCGTCCGACCGGCTCGAGGTCCTGCGCAGCAGCGAGTACGTCTTCCGCGCCCGCCTCGCCGACCGCTGGCAGTCCGGGCGGGTCTTCCTGCTCGGCGACGCGGCCCACCAGACGCCGCCCTTCGTCGGGCAGGGCCTCGGCGCCGGTCTGCGCGACGCCGCCAACCTGTCGTGGAAGCTGGCCGCGGTGCTTTCCGGCCGGGCGC
>CADCUE010000008.1 GCA_902805805.1 uncultured Frankineae bacterium
GCGGCGCGGTCGGCCGGTCGGACGGGTCCGGTGACATCGACTGCTCGACCAGGTCGGCGAGGTCCGCGGGCAGCCCGTCCAGGTCCGGCTCCTCGTGCACGATCCGGTAGAGCACCGCCTCCGGCCGCCCGGTGCCGAAGGGCGGCCGCCCCGTCCCGGCCAGCGCGACCGTGGCGCCCCAGGCGTGCACGTCCACGGCGGGCCCGACCTCCCGGCCGGTGACCTGCTCCGGCGCCAGGTAGCCCGGCGTCCCGACGACCAGCCCGGTCCGCGTCTGGGCGGTGATGTCGGCGGCGACGGCCAGCCCGAGGTCGATGACCTGCGGCGACCCGTCGAGGACCAGCACGTTGCCCGGCGTCAGGTCGCGGTGCACCACACCGGCCCGGTGCAGCGTGGTGAGAGCGTCGGCCACCCCGCGGGCCAGCACCCGCAGGGGCTCCTCGTCCAGCGGACCGGACTCGGCCACCAGGTCGTCGAGCCGGCGGCCGGGGACGAAGCGGGTGACGAGGTACGGCAGGTCGGCGTCCACGTCGGCGTCCAGCACCTCGACCAGGTGCGGGCCGCGGACCCGCCGGAGCACCTCCAGCTCGTGCCGGAAGCGCCGCCGGGCGTCCGCGTCACCCGGGCCGGACAGCGGGCTGTCGCGCAGCACCTTGACCGCCACGGCCCGCTCGTCGGGGGAGACGCCGAGGTAGACGGTGCCCATCCCGCCCTGGCCGAGCCGGCCCAGCAGGCGGTGCGGGCCGACCACGACCGGGTCCGCGGGCCGCAGCGGGCTGACGAAGCCGTGGCTGTAGGTCACCAGCTCGCCGTTCCAGTTGGCCGGCACCTCCATCCGGTAGCCGGCGCCGTTCAGGACGCCCCACCGGCGCTCGGTGGTCGTGCCGGCGGTCGCCTCGAAGGGCAGCTTCGTCACGTCGACGGCGTACGTGACAGGGGCGGGGGCAGGCGCCTGCTGCGCCAGCGCGGGCGAGGCCGGGACGCCGAGGGCGCAGACGAGCGCCACCGCCCCCGCCGTCAGGCCGGCCTTGGTCTGGGATCTCCGCACGTGCGTCTCCTGGCTCGGGGTCACGGTGGCCGGACTGGCCGGTGTGCGCGGAGGTTACGCACATCACACCGATGGTCACCAGGGGTCGGCGGCAAGTATCTGCGGCGGACCCGCTCGCCGCGCGCGGTCGGCCCCTTGCCAGACTGGCCCCATGCCAGAGCAGACGCCGCAGTTCCGCACCGAGCACGACAGCATGGGCGACGTCCAGGTGCCCTACGACGCGAAGTACCGCGCGCAGACGCAACGGGCGGTGGAGAACTTCCCGGTGAGCGGGCAGCGCATCGAGCGGGCGCACATCGAGGCCCTCGCGCGGATCAAGGCGGCGGCGGCGAAGGTCAACGCCTCGCTCGGCGTCCTCGACGAGCCGCGCGCCCAGGCCATCCAGGACGCCGCCGCCGAGGTCGCCGACGGGCGCTGGGACGAGCACTTCCCGGTGGACGTCTTCCAGACCGGGTCCGGCACCTCGTCCAACATGAACACCAACGAGGTGCTGGCGACGCTCGCGAGCGAGCGGCTGGGCAGTCCGGTCCACCCCAACGACCACGTGAACGCCTCGCAGTCGAGCAACGACGTCTTCCCGAGCTCGATCCACATCGCCGCCACCAGTGCGGTCGTCTCCGACCTCGTCCCGGCTCTGGAGCACCTCGCCGCCTCGTTGGAGCGCAAGCGCGACGAGTGGGCGACCGTCGTGAAGTCCGGGCGTACGCACCTCATGGACGCCACGCCGGTGACCCTCGGCCAGGAGTTCGGCGGCTACGCGGCGCAGGTGCGGTACGGCGTCGAGCGGCTGCAGGCGTCGCTGCCCCGGCTGGCCGAGCTCCCGCTGGGCGGCACGGCGGTCGGCACCGGCATCAACACCCCGGCCGGCTTCAGCGCCGCGGTCATCGCCGAGGTGGCCGCGGCCACGGGGCTCCCGCTCACCGAGGCCCGCGACCACTTCGAGGCGCAGGGCGCACGGGACGCGCTGGTCGAGACCTCGGGCCAGCTGCGGACCATCGCGGTCGGCCTGTACAAGATCGCCAACGATCTGCGGTGGATGGGCTCCGGACCGCGGGCCGGTCTCGGCGAGATCGTGCTCCCGGACCTGCAGCCGGGGTCGAGCATCATGCCGGGCAAGGTCAACCCGGTGATCCCGGAGGCGACGTGCATGGTCGTCGCGCAGGTGGTCGGCAACGACGCCGCGATCGCGTTCGCGGGGGCGTCGGGCAACTTCGAGCTCAACGTCATGCTGCCGGTGATGGCCCGCAACCTGCTCGAGTCCATCCGGCTGCTCGCCAACATCTCCCGCCTGCTCGCCGACCGCACCGTCGACGGCACCGTCGCCGACGAGGCGCGCTGCCGCGAGCTGGCGGAGTCCTCTCCGTCGATCGTCACGCCGCTGAACAAGCACATCGGCTACGAGGCCGCCGCGAAGGTGGCCAAGCAGTCGCTGCAGGAGCGCAAGACGATCCGCCAGGTGGTCCTCGAGGGCGGCTACGTCGAGAAGGGCGACCTCACCGAGGCCCAGCTCGACGAGGCGCTCGACGTGCTGTCCATGACCCGGCCGCCGCAGTAGCTCCGGGGCCGTTCCCGCCTGCCCCGCGCAGGGAAGGGGGACGGCCATGGTGCAACCACGAACCCTCGTCGTCGTCCTCGCCGGCGGATCCGGCAGCCGGCTCGAGTCCCTGACCCACACCCGCGCCAAGCCGGCCGTGCCGTACGCCGGTCACTACCGCCTGGTGGACGTCATCCTGACGAACTGCCTGCACTCCGGGCTGCCCGACGTGTGGATCACGCAGCAGACCAACCCGGTGTCGCTGAGCGAGCACCTCAACGGCGGCCGGCCGTGGGACCTCGACCGGACCCGCGGCGGCTTCCTGGTGCTCGCGCCGCGGCAGGACAAGGACACCGGCAAGGGGGGCTTCGCCTCGGGCACCGCAGACGTGCTCTGGCGCCACACCGAGCTGATCCGCGACTTCGGGCCGGAGGCGCTCGTGGTCGTGAGCTCCGACGCCGTCTACGCCCTCGACTACGAGGAGGTCGTGCGCGGCCACCTGGCGAGCGACGCCCACGTCACGATGGTGACGACCCGCGTGGACCAGGGCGACGCCTCGCGCTACGGCGTCGTCCTGGTCGAGGACGGCACGGTGACCGACTACGCCTACAAGCCCGACGAACCCGAGAGCGACCTGGTCACCAACGAGGTCTTCGTCTTCACGCCGGGCCCGGTGCTCGACCTGCTCGACGAGCTCGGGAACGCGGCCGGTGAGGACGGTCCGGGCGATCTCGGCGACGCGCTGCTCCCCCGGCTGGTCGAGTCCGGACGCGCCCGCGAGCACCGCTTCGAGGAGTACTGGCGCGACCTCGGCACCATCCCGGCGTACTGGCAGGCCCACATGGACCTGCTGGAGGACGAGCCGCCCTTCGACCCCGGCCGCGACGAGTGGCGGCTCATCACCCGCGGCGGCAACCGCCCGCCGGCGCGCATCCGCGCGGGGGCCACGGTCGAGGACTCGCTGCTGTCCCCCGGCAGCAGGGTGGCGGGCACCGTCTGCCACAGCGTCCTGTCGCCGCACGTCGTCGTCGAGGCCGGCGCCGAGGTGCACGAGAGCGTCCTGCTGCACGGGGCGGTCGTGCGCAGCGGCGCCTGCGTACGGCGCGCCATCCTCGACCAGGGCGTGGAGGTCTGCGCCGGGGTGCAGCTCGGTGGCGACGGCGACATCGCGCTGGTCGGCCGGGGCGAGCGGGTGGCGGCCGACCTGCCCGCCGGCGCCCGCCAGCCCGAGCCCGAGGACTGACCCGAGGGGCGGCAGCCCGCGGCTTCCCCTGCGATCCGGTACGCACGGAGGCTGTGGGCGTACCGGTCCGCAGGGGAAGTGCCGTCCGCAGCGCCGCAGCGCCGCAGCGCGGTGCAGGAAGCGGCGGCCTACAGCGGCAGGTCCTCGAGCATCTCGGTCACCAGGGCGGCGATCGGCGAGCGCTCGGACCGGGTGAGGGTCACGTGCGCGAACAGCGGGTGGCCCTTGAGCGCCTCGATGACGGCGGCGACCCCGTCGTGGCGGCCGACCCGCAGGTTGTCGCGCTGCGCGACGTCGTGCGTGAGCACCACGCGCGAGCCCTGCCCCAGCCGGGACAGGACGGTGAGCAGCACACCGCGCTCGAGCGACTGCGCCTCGTCCACGACCACGAAGGCGTCGTGGAGCGACCGGCCGCGGATGTGGGTGAGCGGCAGCACCTCGAGCAGGCCGCGGGCGAGCACCTCCTCGACGACCTCGGGGGCCACGAGGGCGCCGAGCGTGTCGAAGACGGCCTGCGCCCAGGGACCCATCTTCTCGGCCGAGTCGCCGGGCAGGTAGCCCAGCTCCTGGCCGCCGACGGCGTACAGCGGCCGGAAGACGACGATCTTCTTGTGCGCGCGGCGCTCGAGCACCGACTCCAGCCCCGCGCACAGCGCCAGCGCCGACTTGCCGGTGCCTGCCCGGCCACCGAGCGAGACGATGCCGACCTCGGGGTCGAGCAGGAGGTCCAGCGCCACCCGCTGCTCGGCGGAGCGGCCGTGCACGCCGAAGGCGTCGCGGTCGCCGCGGACCAGGCGCACGGACTTGTCCGGGGCGACCCGGCCCAGACCGCTGCCCCGCTCGGAGAGCAGGACGAGCCCGGTGTGGGTGGGCAGCTCGCGTGCCGCGGGGACGTCGACGCGGCCGTCGGCGTAGAGCAGGTCGAGCTCGGCGGCAGCGACCTCCAGCTCGGCCATGCCCGTCCAGCCGCTCGACCTCGGCAGCTGCCCGCGGGGCTCCTGGGCGGTCAGGCCGATCGCGCCGGCCTTGACCCGCAGCGGCAGGTCCTTGGACACCAGGACGACGTCCGCCCCCTCGGCGGCGAGGTTGGCGGCCACGGCCAGGATCCGGCTGTCGCCGTCGGGACCGCGCACCCCGGTCGGCAGCGCCGAGGCGTCGACGTGGTTGAGCTCGACCCGCAGCGTGCCCTGGCCGACGGGCAGCGGCTGGTCCAGCCGGCCGTGCACCACCCGCAGGTCGTCGAGCAGGCGCAGCGCCTGGCGGGCGAACCAGCCCAGCTCCGGGTGGTCCCGCTTGCCCTCCAGCTCGCAGACGACGACCAGGGGCAGCACCACCTCGTGCTCGTCGAAGCGGGCGATCGCCCCCGGGTCGGACAGCAGGACGGAGGTGTCGAGCACGAACACGGTCATGAGGTCCCCAGGCGCCGACGGGTGTTCGACCGGGCCGGCCACCGGGGCCGGGCGCCGGCCCCTGTCCACGCACTCGCGCGCATCGGGCCTCCCGCACGCACCGGCGGACTGCCGGCCGCAGTCCAGACGCTAGGGCGCGTCCGGTCCCGGGGCCGGGCCGACACGCGGCACGGACGGGTGGACCTGGAGCTCCTCGCGCAGCGCAGCAGGGGTCAGCTGCTCGTCCAGCAGGCGGACGAACCGCTGCTCGACGGGGACGTCCGCCGGCCGCGCGGACAGCCAGCGCGACAGCAGCCGCTCGCCCTCGACGTAGGTCGTGATGTAGGCGCGCCACAGCGGGTCGGTCAGGAAGGACAGGGTCTTGGCCGCCCGGTCCGGTGACTGCAGCGCCCATCGGGCCAGGTGGTCCTGCGCCCGCTCGACGCCGGCCCCGCGGTCGTGCAGCAGCAGCGCCGCGTCCTGCCGCACCCCGCCGAGCGGCGCGGCGGCGCGGGCGATCCGCTGACCGCGCTCCCCGTCGTACGCGATCCCGAGGTCGGCGTAGAGCTCGCCCAGCACCGGCCCCCACTCGAGCAGGTCCAGGCCGGCGAGCCCGAGGTCGGCCAGCCCCTCCGCCATGAGGTTCTCCGGGGTGTTGACCAGCCAGAGGTCGTACTCCGGCAGGTCGGCCTGCGCCACCTGCTTGCGGCAGCGCTCGGTGTGGTGGCCCGGATAGGACTCGTGCGCCACCAGCGCCGGCAGCGAGCCCAGACCCACGGGCAGGTCCGCGTTGATCGCGACGGTGCTCCGGAAGCCGCCGAGGTAGTAGTTGAAGCCGGCCCACGGCCGGTCGGTCACGACCTCGTAGTCGACGACCTCCTGCTCGGGCAGCGCGAAGCGGGCACGGGCCCGCTCCCGCAGCAGGGTCGACACCTCACGCACCGCCTCGGCCAGCCGCTCGACCGGCACGCAGTAGTGGTCGCGGTAGGCGGTGTAGCGCTCGACCAGCGGTCCGCCGCCGGGCAGCAGGGCGTCGAGCTCGGCGTGGGCGTCGGCGTACGTCGCCTCGTCCCCCAGCTCCGGACGCACCTGGAAGTACGCCTCGACCTGGTCGACGTAGCCGACGCGCTGCCCGTCCAGCACGCGCGCGCTGCACTCGAGGCCGACCAGCTGGCCGGCCAGCCACCGGGACCGGGCCGGCGGCAGGCCCGCGGACGGCAGCTCCCCCCGCAGCTCGGCGGCCCGCCGGCGCAGGTCGTCGGGCCGGGGCACCGGACCGCTCTCCACCTCCGTGCGCAGCGCGTCCGGTCCGGTCCAGGCGTCGACGAAGCCGCGGGAGAGCCGGTCGAAGGCCAGTCCGAGCCGCAGGTACGCCGCGACGACGTCCATGCGCCCCTCAGCCGCCGAAGCGGCGCTGCCGGGCGGCGTACGCGCGCAGCGCCCGCAGGAAGTCCACCCGTCGGAAGTCGGGCCAGAACGCCTCGCAGAAGTAGAACTCGCTGTGGGCGCTCTGCCAGAGCAGGAACCCCGACAGCCGCTGCTCGCCGCTGGTCCGGATCACGAGGTCGGGATCGGGCTGCCCGCGGGTGTAGAGGTGCTCGGCGATGTGCTCGACGTCGAGCAGCTCGGCCACCTCCTCCAGGCTCCGTCCCTCGGCGGCGTGGGCCTGGAGCATCGAGCGGACCGCGTCGGCGATCTCGCGCCGCCCGCCGTAGCCGACCGCGACGTTGACCTCGACCCCGGGTCGTCCCTCCGTGCCGGCAGCGGCCTCCTTGAGCACCCGGGCGGTCTCGGCGGGCAGCAGGTCGAGCGCGCCGACGATGCGGATCGTCCAGCGCCCCGTGGACCCGGCGAGGTCGTGCACGAGGGTCTCGATGATGCGCAGCAGCGGCGCCAGCTCGGGCTCGGGACGGCTCAGGTTGTCGGTCGACAGCAGCCACAGGGTGACCAGCTCGACACCGGCGTCGTCGCACCAGCCCAGCAGGTCGCGGATCTTGCGGGCGCCCGCGCGGTGGCCGGAGTTGGGGTCGTCGAGGCCGAGCTCCTTGGCCCACCGCCGGTTGCCGTCGACGATGACCCCGACGTGGCGGGGGACCGTGGCGCCGGACCGCTCGAGCGCTGCGGCCAGCCGACGCTCGTAGACGCCGTAGACCAGGTCGCGCAGCCCCACACCCGCCTCCGTCCTGGCCCCGGACAGGACCTGTGCGCAGAGTAACTGCCGAGGGACGGTCTACTGGCCCCGGTCCGCCGGCATCGGCGGAGTGCGGGCGCGCTCGCGTGCCAGGATGCGACTCCGGTCGGTGCCGGCGCTCTCGACGGCTCCGGTGCTCTCCAGCACGAGCGCGTCCAGCAGCGCCATGAGGGAGGCGCCGTCGAGCAGGCAGCGGACGCCCCGACCGCTCGCGCCCCACGCCTCGAGGACCGCGATGGAGCGCGTGGACCACCGGCCGTGCTGACCGTCTGCTGGGGGGAGCCAGGTCCGGTCCTCGCGCACCTGCAGGCGCAGCTCACCGGACGGGTCGCCGTCGTCCGGGTCGCGGGCCCGCAGGCACAGCAGCTCGCGGTCCCGCGGGAGCACCCTGCGCAGCTCGGCCGCCGACCGTCCCGGACCTCGGCCGTCGAGGTCGAGGTCGAGCCCCGCGTCGACCAGCGCCTCGACACCGGTGGCCGGGAACGCGTCCGTGCCGTGCTGCGCCTGCGCCCGGCGCAGCCGGTCGGCCGTCCGCTCGAGCAGCCAACCGCTGCACTCACCGACCACGCCGAACGGCGCACCGTCGAGCTCCAGGCGCAGCGTCGTCTCGTAGGCGACCCCGGCCCGGTCCCGCTCGGGGACGGGCAGCACCGCCAGACGGCTGCCGTCGACGCACACCACCTCGGCCATGACGGGAGCGTCCTGTCCGCTGGGCGGCCGGACGAACCTGCGCTAGCGAGCCGGGTCGGTCCCCTCCGCCGGCGCGTCGAGGGCCGCGTCGAGCCGCGCGACGAGCGCCGCGTGCTCGTCGGTGATGGCCTGCGGCAGGCGGTCGCCGAACTGCGCGAAGTACTCCGGCATGAGCGACGCCTCCTGCTTCCAGACCGCGGCGTCGACCGACAGCAGCAGGTCGAGGTCGCGGTCCGGGACGTCGAGCCCGTCGAGGTCCAGCTCGCTGCGGGACGGGAGCACGCCGATGGGTGTCCGCACACCGTCCGCGGTGCCCTCGAGCCGGTCGACGATCCACTTGAGGACCCGGCTGTTCTCGCCGAAGCCGGGCCAGAGCCACTTGCCGTCGTCGTCCTTGCGGAACCAGTTGACGTAGTACAGCCGCGGCAGCTTGTCGGCGTCGGCCTGCGCGCCGACCTCGAGCCAGTGCGCCATGTAGTCGCCCATGTTGTAGCCGCAGAACGGGAGCATCGCGAACGGGTCGCGCCGCAGCTGGCCGATGGCGCCCGCGGCCGCCGCGGTGGTCTCCGACGACACGGAGGCGCCCAGGAAGGTGCCGTGCTGCCAGTCGAAGGACTCGGTGACGAGCGGGACTGCCGTGGCGCGGCGACCGCCGAACAGGATCGCGGAGATCGGGACGCCCTTCGGGTCCTCCCACTCGGGGGCGATGGTGGGGCACTGACCTGCGGGCGTCGTGAAGCGGCTGTTGGGGTGCGCGGCGGGGGTGCCGGACTCCGGCGTCCAGGGGTTGCCCTTCCAGTCGGTCAGACCGGCGGGCGGCGTCGGCGTCAGCCCCTCCCACCAGACGTCGCCGTCCGCGGTCAGGGCCACGTTGGTGAAGATGGAGTTGCCGTAGAAGGTCCGGACGGCGTTGGCGTTGGTGTCCTCGCCGGTGCCGGGGGCGACGCCGAAGAAGCCTGCCTCCGGGTTGATGGCGTGCAGCCGCCCGTCCTCGCCGAACCGCATCCACGCGATGTCGTCACCGACGGTCTCCACCGTCCAGCCCGGGACGGTGGGCTGCAGCATGGCGAGGTTGGTCTTGCCGCAGGCGCTGGGGAACGCGGCGGTGACGTAGCGCGGCGCACCGCTCGGCGGCGTGAGCTTGAGGATGAGCATGTGCTCGGCCATCCAGCCCTCGTCGCGGGCCATGACGGACGCGATGCGCAGCGCGAAGCACTTCTTGCCCAGCAGCGCGTTGCCGCCGTACCCGGAGCCGTAGGACCAGATCTCCCGCGTCTCCGGGTAGTGGACGATGTACTTGGTGTCGTTGCACGGCCACGGCACATCGGCCTGGCCGTCCACCAGGGGTGCGCCGACCGTGTGCACCGCGGGGACGAAGAAGCCGTCGTCGCCGATCTGCTCGAGCGCGGGCGTGCCCATGCGCGTCATGATCTTCATCGACGTGACGACGTACGGGCTGTCGGTGATCTCGACGCCGAGCTGGGAGATGGGCGAGCCCAGCGGGCCCATGCAGAAGGGGACGACGTACATCGTCCGGCCGCGCATGCAGCCGGCGAACAGCGGCTCGAGCGTCGCCCGCATCTCGTCCGGCGCCATCCAGTTGTTGGTCGGGCCGGCGTCGGCCTCCTCGGCGCTGCAGATGAAGGTGCGGTCCTCGACCCGTGCGACGTCGCTCGGATCGGACCGGCAGTAGTAGCTGTTGGGCCGCTTGGTCTCGTCCAGCCTGAGGAACGTGCCGCTCTCCACCAGCAGCCCGGTGAGGCGCTCCCACTCCTCCTGCGACCCGTCGCACCACTCGACCCGGTCCGGCGTGGTCAGGGTCGCGATGTCCCGGACCCACTGGATCATGGCGGCGTTGCCGGTGGGGGCGTCGTCGATCCCCGGTATGCTGGACGTGGTGGTCATGTCGGCCTCTCCGTCGAGGTGCTCCGGCCCGGACAAACGGGTACGTGTGCCGCACCGGACGAGTACGGGGAGGATAACCGCGGGGGTCTGAGCCGACCCTGTGACCTCTGGCACCTCTGACCCGCAGGAGCTCCTCGTGCACCAGGCCGTGCAGGACACCGTCGACGTGGTGCACGACGTCGAGGCGAAGGTGCACGAGCTCACGGCGGCGCTCAAGCCGCGCCTGAGGGGCGTCCTGCACGAGGCGGCGTTCGCGATCTCGCTGGTGACCGGGACGGCCCTGGTCTGCCTGGCCGACGCGGGTCGCGAGCGGGTTGCCGCCCTCGTCTACGCCCTCAGCGTCGCGCTGCTGTTCGGCACGTCCGCGGCCTACCACCGCGGCTCGTGGTCCGGGCGCTCCCAGGAGGTCATGAAGCGCCTCGACCACTCGATGATCTTCATCCTCATCGCCGGCACCTACACGCCCTTCTCCCTGCTGCTGCTCGAGGGCACGGCCCGGTGGACCGTCTTCGGCCTCGTCTGGGGCGGCGCCGTCGCCGGCGTGGTGCTGCGCAACGTGGTCCGGCGCCCGGCCCGGTGGCTGTTCGTCGGGATCTACCTGCTGCTCGGCTGGGTCGCGCTCGGCGTCCTGCCGCAGCTGCACGACCGTGGCGGCGACGTCGTCGTCGCGCTGCTGCTGCTCGGCGGGCTGTTCTACTCGCTCGGCGCCCTCGTCTACGCCCTGCGGCGCCCGGACCCCTCACCTCGCTGGTTCGGCTTCCACGAGGTCTTCCACGCCTTCACGCTCGCCGCCTTCGCCACCCACTACGTGGCGGTGTCGTTCGCGACCTACAGCACCGCCACCTGAGGCGCCCGCTGCCGGACGCCCGCTCGATCACTCCGGGGGACCCGACCTCCGGACCTGCTCCACGGACTGCATCGCGGCGCGCAGCTCGTCCAGCCACCGATCTGTGTTGCGGCCCACGAGCCGCACGCACCAGGCCAGCGCCTCCGAGCGGCTGCGGGCGACGCCGCTGTCGACGAGGGTGTCGAGCACCCGACGCTCGGGCTGACGCAGCCGCGTCATGACCGGCACGGACAGGCTCGTGAACACCTGGCGGGTGTCGCCGACCTGCGCGCCCCAGGCGACCTTGCGGCCGTAGCGGCGCTCGGCCTCGCGCGCGATGCGCATGCGCTCCTCGCGCGTCTGCTCGCGGAACCTCGTCAGACGCCCGGCTTCGGCCTCGACGCGGGACGCCTCGCCCTCAGGCGCGGCCGGAGCGGGGAGCGTCCCCACGACCAGCACCTCCTCGCGGTCGACGACCACCTCCGGAGCGCCGTCGAACCAGTCGTCGGGCAGCCGGCCGGCGAACCAGCCGTCGATGCCCTCGGCGGACGGGACGTCCTGCGGTGTCGTGCGTGGACCCATGGCTTCCTCCTCGGACGATTACTCGATTACACAGTTGCATGCTGCCACACCCGCGGGGTCTCGACGATCCGCTTACGGTGAACAGGTGGCCGACGAGCTGCTCGACGACGCCGACGAGCGCACCCGGCGCCTCGCCGCGCTCGGGGCGGGGCTGCTGCTGGTCGTGCTCGCCGGCGGGGCTGCCCTGCGCAGCGCCCTGCCGCCTGCCCCGCCGTCCGTCGGGCTCGCCGGGCTGAGCGGCTCGGCCCTGGACGGCGAGAGCTTCGTCCGGCTCAACCTGTCGCTGCGCGCCGAGGGCGTACGGCAGCTCGGCGACGCGCGCCTGACCGTGGCGGGCGCGACCGCACGCGGGCAGCACCCACCGGCGTTCGACAGGCGGGGCCGCATGACGCTGCAGGTCGACGTCACGCCGGCCTGCGCGGACGTCGCGGCCGGGGCGACCTCCGGTCGGCTCGACCTCGCGCTGCAGGACGAGCAGGGCCGGTCCCGGCAGGTGCGGCTCGACGTGCCGGCCGACGGTCCGCTCGAGCGGCTGCTGCGCTACCGCTGCCGCTAGACGACCACCTGCAGCTGCTCCCGCAGGCGGTCCGCATCCGTCGTCGGGGCCTCGCAGACGAAGCCGCGACAGACGTGGGCCGCACCGGGCGGGCGGTCGTCCGCGAGCGGACCGGTCGTCACGACGACGGCTCCGGGCGCCGTGCCCAGCCGCGCCACCGCCAGCAGGTCCGGGCGGTCGAGGACGACGACCTCGGCCGGTCCGGCGAGCACCGCCTCACCCACCGCCGCCGCCCAGCCGGCGAAGCGGGCATGGCGTCCGATCAGCGGGGCGACCGTCGCGAGAGCGGCCTCGGCGGCGTCGCGGTAGCGCTGGGAGCCTGTCATCGCGGCGCCGGTCAGGAGCGCTCCTGCCGCCGCTGCCAGGCCCGACGGGCTGGCGTTGTCGGTCGGGTCCTGAGGGCGGCGGAACAGCTGCTCGGCGTCGTCGGCCGTGTCGTAGAAGCCACCGGCTCCGTCGCCGAAGTGGTCGAGGACCACGTCGAGCAGCCGCTGGGCGTCGACCAGGCGCGAGAGGTCACCGGTGGCGGAGAACAGCGCGAGCAGCCCCTCCGCGACGTCGGCGTAGTCCTCGAGCACTCCGGCGTGACGCCCCGCCCGCCCGGCGATCGAGGTGCGCTGCAGCCGTCCGCCCTCGTCGTGCAGATGACGCAGCAGGTCGGCGCACGCGACGGCGGCGGCGAGGCAGTCCGGCCGGTCGAGCAGGACGCCGACCTCGGCCAGGGCGGCGATCGCCAGACCGTTCCACGCGGCGACCACCTTGTCGTCCCGGCCCGGCTGCGGACGCTGCGCGCGGACCTCGCGCAGCCGCGCGCAGACGCGGGCGTAGCGCTCGGCGTCGTCCGGCTCGGCGAGCCGCTGCAGCACCGAGGTGCCGTGCTCGAAGGTCCCGGCGTCCGTCACGTCGAACTGCTCCGCCGCCCACCGGGCGTCCTCGTCGCCGAGGGCGTCGGCCAGCGACGCCGGCGTCCAGACGTAGGTCAGCCCCTCCTCGCCGTCGGTGTCCGCGTCGAGCGCCGAGGCGAAGCCGCCCTCGTCGGTCCGCAGGTCGCGCAGCAGGAAGTCCGCCGTCTCGAGCGCGACCCGACGGGCGTCCGGGGAGCCGGTCGCCCGCCAGAGGTGCACGTACACCCGCAGCAGCAGCGCGTTGTCGGGCAGCATCTTCTCGAAGTGCGGCACCACCCACTGGGCGTCGACCGAGTAGCGCGCGAAGCCGCCCGCGAGCTGGTCGTACATGCCGCCCGACGCCATGGCCCGGCACGTGTGCTCGACGAGCTCGAGCCCGGAGCCGGTACGGGCCCAGTGCCGCAGCAGGAACTCGAGGACCATGGACGGCGGGAACTTCGGCGCGCCGCCGAAGCCGCCGTGCACGCCGTCGTACGACGCGCGCAACGAGGCGACCGCTCGGTCGAGCAGCTCGGGGGTGATCTCGGCGGTCGCTCCGCCGGGCGACCGGGACAGCCGCTGCACGACGTCGGCGCCGGCCGCCTCGACCTCCTCCCGGCGGGTCTGCCACGTCTGCGTGACCGACTGCAGGACCTCGCGGAAGCTCGGCATCCCCCCTCGGCGCTGCAGCGGCCAGTACGTGCCGCAGAAGAACGGCTCCCCCTTCGCGGTGAGGAAGCTCGTCATCGGCCAGCCGCCGTGGCCGGTCATCGCCTGGACCGCCTCCATGTAGACGGCGTCGACGTCCGGCCGCTCCTCGCGGTCGACCTTGACGTTGACGAAGTGCTCGTTCATGTAGGCGGCGGTGTCGTCGTCCTCGAAGGACTCGTGCGCCATCACGTGGCACCAGTGGCAGGCCGCGTAGCCGATGGACAGCAGCACCGGTACTCCCCGCCGCTCGGCGTCGGCGAAGGCCTCCGGCGACCACTCCCACCAGTCGACCGGGTTGTCCGCGTGCTGCAGCAGGTACGGGCTCGTGGAGTCGGCGAGGCGGTTGGGCACGGCAGCAGTCTCCCCGACCCGTGCCGGGACATCCCGGCGCGACGACGCCGGCCGCCCCTGTGGGACACGGCCGGCGTCGGGGCGGGCTACTGCGCGGCCGTGTCGTCGCCCTCGGCCTGGTCCTGCGCCGCAGGCGTGCGGCCGGAGGCCTCCGGCTCGCCCTCGCCGCCGTGGGCGCCGTCGTCGGGCTGGTCGACATCGGCGGTGCCGGGCGTCCGACCGTCCGGGCTGGTCATCGGCGCAGGTCTCCCTCGTCGGACACGACGGCGTCGCCGACCGCCTCGACCTCGAGCCGCTCGCGCTTGAGGTCGGCGCTCACGACCTGCTCCTCGTAGACGGTGTGCTTGCGCAGGACGACGCGCTCACGGACCACCAGGCGCTTGGTGATGACGATCTGCTCCTCGAAGACGGGGATGGAGATGCTGCCGTCCGGCAGCGTCTCGACCTCACCGCTGTCGCCCTCGACGTCGTCGACGGCGGAGCGCTCGAGCTCGGCGTGCTCCGTGCCGCGCTCGACCCGCGAGGAGACGTTCTCGACGTCCACGTGCTTGCGCGCCCGCACCGCGCCGGCCTGCTCGGACGTCGTGCCCACCCGCAGCTGCTCCTCGGACCGGACGACCTCACGGTCCTGCGCGTCGCGTGCGCCGAGGTCCTCGGACTGCTCCTGCTCGGGCCGGTCGCCCGTCCAGCGGGTCATCGCAGGACCGCCGTCGGCGCGGTCGACCTCGGTGCGACGGCGCGCACCGCCGTGCTGTGCTGATCAGCCGGTGAGATGGCCATACGGGCTCCTGGGCTCGGACGGACGTGCCGCCGGAGGGCGGCGCGGGAGAGCGGGGACGACACCGCCGCCCCGGCCCGGAGGCTGAGGCGGCGGTGTCGTTGTGGTGCAGGACCGGCGGAGGTCCGAGCGCGTCCGGGCCGGGCGCGGAGCGGGACCGCCGCGGCGGGATCAGACGTTGTCGCGACCGCGGGTCTCGGTGGCGCCGTCCATGTCGATCTGCTCCTTGCGGACCTCCTCGGTCACCGTCGCCTGCTCGGTGACCGTGTCGGTGTCCATCCGCACGCGCTCGACCGGCACGGCCTCCTTCTGCACCACCGGGCGCTCCTCGGTGAGCACGACCTCGTGCTCCTCCTCGGAGATGGCCGGGCCGGACATGGCGTTCGGCATGTTGGCGTCCGTGATCGGCTCGCGCTCGACCCGGACCTCCTCGCGCGACACCGGGACGGTGCGCGTCTCGGTCTCGGTGGTGACGTACTTGCGCAGCCGCGCCCGACCGGCCTCGGTCTTCTCGGTGCCGACGCGCAGCTGCTCCTCGGAGCGGGTCATCGCGTTGTCGGTCGTCGGGCCGCTGGTGTCGTGGCCGACAGTGCCGTGCTCGTTGACCCGGTCGGTGCGGTCGTCGTCGCGAGCGAAGCCCTGGGCGCCGGTGGTCACGGTGTCGGTGCTCGTGGTCGTGGTCGCGCCCTGCTGCCCGCCGAGCGAGTAGTACTCGAACAGGCGCTGCTCCTCCGGCGCGGTCAGCTCCTCGTCGTTCTCCACGCGAGGGGCGTCCTTGATGAAGGACTTGCTGTAGGGCACGACGACGTCGTTGCCGCGCAGGTCCGCCGCGTCGAGCGGGAAGAAGCTCGCCCCGCCGCCGAACAGGCCCGTCGTGACGGTGGCGAAGGTGCCGCCGCTGCCGTCGGTCGACTCGTAGACGTCCTTGATCTTGCCGATCTTCTCGCTGTCGGGGCCGACGAGGTGCTTGCCGGCCAGTGAGGCGAGCGTGCTGCTGTCGATCATGAGAGCTCCTTGGGTGGCTGAGTGGTGTGGTGCAGTGCGGTGCGGTTGGGGTGCGGTCAGGCGAGCTTGACGGCGTCGGCGCGGACGAAGGCCGCCTGCGACTCCAGCTGGGGCAGGCCCTCCTCGGCGGTGACGCCCTCGGCGGCCTCGGGGCCCTCCGACAGGGCGGTCATGGCGCCCTCGAGCTGGACGGTCTGACCGGCTTCCACCGTGAAGCCGGACTCGCCCTGCGACTTGCGGGCCTGCGGGGTCAGGAAGACGAACACCCGCTGCTGCGGGCTGTTGCCGACCCAGAAGCCCTCGTCGGAGACGACGGACTCGACCTTGGCGGTGCCGGTCACGGCCTGACCCGCGCGCTCCGCCAGGCTGCCGCCGGAGGCGGCGAGCAGGTCGGCGCCGTCCGCGGTGAGCGACGCGGCGCCGCCGCCGGTGCCGCCCGCGGTGCCAGTGCCACCGTCGGTGCCGGTGCCACCGTCGGCGCCGGTGCCGCCGTCGGTGCCGGTGCCGCCCTCGGCGCCGGCGTCGCCCTCGCCGCCCTCGGACGAACCGCTGTCGCCCTCGGTACCGGCGATCTTGCCGTTGCCGTCCTCGCCGTCGAGGCCGGAGCCGTTGCTGTTCACCTGGCCGAGCGAGTCGCCGGCAGGACCGTCCGGACCGTCGTCGTCGACGGCGTTGATGACGAGCAGGACGGCGGCCAGCAGCAGGGCCAGCAGTCCGAGCAGCGCCCACGGGAGCCAGCCGAGCGGGCTCTTGCGGGCGGCGCGCCGGGAGCTGCGCTCCGGGCGGGTGGAGGTGGCGGTGTTCGGTGTGCGGGTGGGCGTGGTCAAGGGGGTTCTCCTCGAGACGGGGACAGGGTGGAGGTGGCGCAGCCGGTCGGGCCGCGCCGACCGGTTGAGCGGAGGGGGCTAGCGGACCGGAGTGCTGCGCCGGCTGGAGGTCTCGCTCGGGTAGGCGTCCGTGGTGGGGGTGCTGCTGGGCGAGGAGGTGCGTGCCTGCGCCTTGACGTTCGCGCTCTCGCTCTCGGCCTTGTTGAGCATGCTCTCCCAGCGGCCCTGCATCGGCTTGATCAGACCGCCACCCGCACCGATGATGATCACACCGGCGACGGTGCCCAGGATCGTGTACAGCAGCGGCCCGGTGACCGTGGTGGCGATGCCGACCTGGTCCAGCGCCGACTTCACGAAGCCCAGCAGGATCAGGATGCTCGCGACGTTGGCCAGCACCTTGCCGTAGGACAGCCCGCCCAGCGCGTTCTCGATGAACGACTTGACGGTGCCGGCGATGACCGCGCCGATGACGACCAGCACGATCGCCACGATGATCCGCGGGATCAGCGCGATGAACGCCGCCAGCGGCTCCTGCAGCGCCACGATGCCCAGCGTGCCGACCGCGGCGGACAGGAACGGGATGAACACCGCGAAGAACACCAGCTTGGCGACGATGTCGCTGGCGTCGTAGGAGCTCTTCGCCAGCGCCTTTTTGATCCCGCCCCGCTCCACCGCACGGTCGAACCCGGCCTTCTCCAGGCCCTTGTCCACCAGCTTGGCGATCAGCTTGGCGATGAAGTAGCCGACGAGCAGGATGACCAGGAAGCCGATCAGCTTCGGGACGAAGGTCATGACGGACCGGAAGCCGTCGGTGACCGGCCCCTCCAGGTCCAGAGCGAGCGGTGCGGACATGTGTTCTCCTCCGGTGCAGGGTCAGTGTCCGGAGCGTCACGCTCCGGTGCTGAGCGTGTTGTCCCCAACACCCAGGGGTCTTGATCGTCCAGAACGATCTCCGCTTCGGTGAGGGATCCGTGACCTCAGGAAAGGGTCCTGTCACCTCAGCGCACGCAGGGCGGCGACGGGAGGCGCTCCTGCGCCCCGCGCTCTAGCGTCCTGCGCCGTGACGACCGCCGTGCTCTGGTTCCGCCGCGACCTGCGCCTCGCCGACCACCCCGCGCTGCTGGCCGCCCAGGACGAGGCCGAGGAGGTCCTGCCGCTGTTCGTGCTCGACGACGTCCTGCGCGGGACGTCCGGTGCGCCGCGGCTCGCCTTCCTGTACCGCTGCCTGCGCGAGCTGGAGGATCGCACCGACGGACGCCTGCGGGTGCTCAGCGGCCGACCGGAGGACGTCGTGCCCGGCGTCGTCCGTGAGGTCGGCGCCACCGGTGTGCACATCAGCTCGGACCACGCCCCGTACGGCCGCGCCCGGGACGAGCGCGTGCGCGCCGCGCTGACCGGCACACCCCTGGTCGCGACGGGCTCGCCGTACGGCGTCACCCCCGGCACGCTGCGCAAGGCGGACGGCACGCCGTTCCGCGTCTACTCCCCCTTCGCCCGGGCCTGGCAGGCGCGTGGCCTGCACCGGCCGGCCGCCGCCGCGACGGCCGTCCGCTGGACCGACGGCGGTCGACCGACCGACGGCGTCCCGGCCGATCCGGACCTCGGCAGCGTCGTGCTGCCGGAGGCGGGCGAGCGGGCGGCGCTGGCCCGCTGGCAGGCGTTCGTGGCCGACGGAGCGGCGACGTACGCCCAGACCCGCAACCGCCCGGCCGCCGTCGACGGCACCAGCGGCATGTCGGTGCACCTCAAGTACGGCACGGTGCACCCGCGCACCCTGCACGCCGCGCTGGACGGCGAGGGCGGCAGCAAGCTCGCCGGCGAGCTCGTGTGGCGCGACTTCTACGCCGACGTGCTGTGGCACCGCCCCGAGTCGGCCCGCGCGGAGCTGCAGCCGGCGATGGCCGGGCTGGAGTACGACGAGGGCCCCGAGGCCGACCGCCGCTTCGCGCGCTGGGCGTCCGGCACGACCGGCTACCCGATCGTCGACGCCGGCATGCGGCAGCTGCTCGGCGAGGCGTACGTGCACAACCGGGTGCGCATGATCGTCGGGTCGTTCCTCACCAAGGACCTCCACCTGCACTGGCGGCGCGGGGCGCGGCACTTCATGCAGCACCTGCGCGACGGCGACCTGGCCAGCAACTCGCACGGCTGGCAGTGGATCGCGGGCACGGGGACCGATCCGTCGCCGTACTTCCGGGTCTTCAACCCGGTCAAGCAGGGACGCGACCACGACCCGGACGGCGACTACATCCGGCGCTGGGTGCCGGAGCTGCGCGGGCTGTCCGCTCGGGACGTGCACGAGCCGTGGCGACGGCCGGGCGGACCGCCCGAGGGCTATCCGCAGCCGGTCGTCGACCACGCGCAGGAGCGCAAGGAGGCGCTGCGGCGCTACGCCGCGGTCAAGGCCTGACTCACGGCGGTCGGCCTCAGCACAGGTGGTCCACGTCGTACGCCTCGCCGCTCTGCCCGGGCTGGACCTGCACCATCACGACCGGTCCCCCGCTGAAGCTGTTGGCCGGCGTGCACAGCGCCGCCGCGTCGGCGGTGGGTGCCCGGAAGACCCAGTTCTGCGTCTGCGTGAGCCGGTAGTCGCCCATGATGGCGCGCCAGTCGTTGGCCGTGCTCGTGCCGCGGTCGGAGTAGATGCCGACCCGGTAGCCGGCGCTGCGCAGCCGCTCGACGGCGCCGGCGAGCACGGACCGGTTCACGGCGACCGCGCCGGCGTACCCGGTCTGCCAGAACGGACCGTTCGGATAGGGGCCCTCGACGTCCATCCAGACCATCGGCCGGCCGCCCGACCGGCTCACCCGCGGCAGGCGGAGCAGGGCGTACTCCGCCAGGGCGACGCCGTACGCCCGGCCGCAGGTGCTGGTCGGCGGATCGGTGCTGCCGCACG
>CADCUE010000009.1:0-5686 GCA_902805805.1 uncultured Frankineae bacterium
CCGAGATCTTCCGGACATCCCCAGCACGTGGCTGCTGGGGATGTCCGGAAGATCTCGCGGGCTGCCCCGCCGGCAGGCGGCGGCTAGCCTCGTCGGGTGGCCGGAGTCGTGTGCGTGCAGGGCGGCGCGGAGTTCGGTCCGGAGTGCGGGCCGATGGACGCCGCGCTGCTGCGCCGGGCGGACGGCCCCGTCGTCGTCACCGCGCTGGCGGGTACGCCGGGCCGCGACTACCGGACCGCGACCGACAACGGCGTGCGGCACTTCCGGTCGCTCGGAGCGGCCGAGGTCGTCGCTGCGCCGGACGCCCGCGAGGACCTCGCCGGGGCGCTCGCCGCCCTGCGCCGCGCCCGGCTGCTGGTGCTGCCGGGCGGTTCGCCGTCGCGACTGCTGGAGGCGCTGCGGGCCACCGGCGTGGACCAGGTCCTGAGCGCACTGCTCGACGACGGCGGCGTCGTCTGCGGCTCGAGCGCGGGGGCCATGGTCCTCGGCGGCTGGACCGTGCTGCCCGACCGGCGGAGCGCGGCAGGACCGGTCGTCGAGCCGGGCCTGGGAGTGCTGCCGCAGGTGGTCGTGGTGCCGCACTGGTCCGGGAGCGGGCGCGCCGACTGGCTGGCCGCCGTCGAGGCCGCCGTGCCGCCGGACGTCGTGGTGCTCGGCATCCCCGAGCAGTCGGGTGTCGTCGTGGCGGACGGCACGCTCAGCGCCGTCGGCCGCGCGGGCACGTCCGAGCTGCGGACCGGCCGGGTGCTGGCGCCCGGCACGTCCTGGACACCGGCGGAGGAGCACGCGTGAGGCACCCGGTCACGATGTCGGAGCGGGCGCTGCCGCAGCACGACGGCCTGCGCCCGGTGTGGCCCGGCGCGCAGGTCGGCGGCCTGCACGTCCGCAAGGGCCCTGACGGGCGGGAGCCGGGGCTGTTCGTCCACGGGCTCGGCGGCTCGGCCACCAACTGGACCGACCTCATGGGGCTGCTCGAAGGGGTCGTCGACAGCGAGGCGGTCGACCTGCCGGGCTTCGGCCACTCGCCGCCGCCGGTGGACGGGCGCTACACCGTGGGCGCGCACGCACGCGCCGTCATCGGGCACCTCGAGCGCAGCGGACGCGGCCCGGTCCACCTGTTCGGCAACTCCCTCGGCGGTGCCGTGTCGACGCGGGTCGCTGCCGACCGTCCCGACCTCGTCCGGACGCTGACCCTCGTCTCGCCGGCGCTGCCCGTCCTGCGGCGGGTGCGCGGCAGCGACCCCCGTCTGCCCCTGCTCCTGCTGCCCGGCCTGGCCGGGATGGCGGTACGCCGGCTCGCCGCCCAGAGCCCGGAGCGGAGGGCTCGGGCGGTGCTCGAGCTCTGCTACGGCGACCCGTCCGCCATCGCGCCTCAGCGCCTGCGGGAGGCCGCCGAGGAGGTGCGCCGTCGCAACGGGCTGACCCACGCGCAGGACGCCTTCACGGCCTCGCTGCGCTGCCTGGTCGCCTCCTACGTCGTCGGCGGGTCCCGGTCGCCGTGGGCGCGAGCCGCTCGGGTGCAGGCCCCGGTGCTGCTGGTGTGGGGCGACCGGGACCGCCTGGTCGACGTCTCGATCGCGCCGCGGGCCGCGCGCACCTGTCCCGACGTGCGGCTGCTGGTGCTGCCCGGGGTCGGGCACGTGGCGCAGATGGAACGACCCGAGACCGTGGCACGGGCCTTCCTCGGGATGCTCGAGGAGCTCGCCACCCGCAGCAGCAGCCCGAGCAGCCAGGAGGCCCGATGACGCAGGACGACGGAGAGCTCGAGCGGGCGAGCTCGATGGCGGAGCGGATGCGCGCCCTGCTCGCGCACGCGGCCGAGGAGCAGCTCGGCGAGTCGCGTCAGCTCACCGCTGTGCTCGCCGACCTGCGGCAGCTGGTCGTCGACGTCGACGAGCGGCTGCGGGCGCTGGAGGAGCGCTCGGGTCGCCTCGCCGCGCAGGTCGCCGACCTCGTCGTGGCACGCCAGACCGAGACCCTCGTCCCGCAGACGACCGCTGCAGTCCTCGACGGCGTCGCCGACCGCGTCGGCCCCCCTGTCCGGCAGGCCGCCGAGCGGACCGAGCAGCGCCTGACCGCGCACGTCGACGAGGCCGTCCTCGCCCTCGCGGAGGCGCTGCTGCGCCGCCGCCGGGCGCCGACGACGACGTCGGACACGGGCGCGACGCCCCCCGACTCCTGACGGTCCGCCGCCTCGCGACGACCGCCCCGCACAGACGACGAGGCCGGACACCTGACGGTGTCCGGCCTCGCGTCGTGCAGTGACCTACTTGAAGACGTCCTTGACCTTCTCGCCGGCCTGCTTGAGGTTGCCGGCGGCCTGGTCCTTGTGGCCCTCGGCCTCCAGCTGCTCGTCGCCGGTCGCCCGGCCGACGTGCTCCTTGCCCTGACCGCCGAGCTCCTGCGTCTTGTTCTTCAGCTTGTCGATGCCGCTCATGGTCGGCTCCTCTCCTCGAGAACACGTGTTCCCCAGACGCGCCCTTGCATGCCTGCCGACCCCCGGACGTGGCAGCCTGGCGAGCGTGGCTCTCCTGTCCCTGCTGCGCGCGAGCGTGGCCGTCGGGGTGGCACTGACCGCCGGCTGCTCCCAGGACCCGCCGACGACGCCCGCAGCGGTGTCTGCCCCCACGACTGCCGACGCACCCGCCGACGCACCCGCCGATGCCGCGGGCACCGCGCCGGCGCCGCGGCCTCCCGACCGCCCCGCGTCCGCGTCCCCCACCGCCGTGGTCGAGAGCGGTGACGGGCGGCTCGTGGTCGTGCCCGGCACCGGCCCGGTCTCCGGCCCCGGGCAGGCGACGCCGTACGTCGTGGAGGTGGAGGGCGGGCTCGGGATCGACGCCGCCGCCTTCGCGCGCGAGGTGGACCGGGTGCTCACCGATCCGCGGTCCTGGGGGGCCGCCGGCCGTCGGGCGGTGCGCCGGGTCGACGGGGGCGCCGTCGCCTTCCGGGTGGCGCTGGCCAGTCCGCGGACGACGGACCGGCTGTGCGCACCGCTCGAGACCAACGGCTACTTCTCGTGCGCCAGCGGCGACCGCGCGGTCCTCAACCTCGCGCGCTGGCAGACCGGCGCCCGGGCGTACGACGGCGACCTGCCCGCCTACCGGCAGTACCTCGTCAACCACGAGGTGGGCCACACGCTCGGGCGCGGCCACGAGCAGTGCCCGGGAGCGGGCGAGCAGGCGCCGGTGATGCAGCAGCAGAGCAAGGGCCTGGCCGGCTGCGCGCCGAACTCCTGGCCGTACCCCTGAGCCGCAGCCGGGGAAGAACCGTGCGGCGTCTGCGCTTCTGAACAGGAGTACTGCCCCACACACCGCGAGGAGTCCCCGTGCCGCTGCCGCCGCTCGTCGAGCCGGCCGCTGAGCTGACCCGCCAAGAGGTCATGCGCTACAGCCGCCACCTGATCATCCCCGACGTGGCGATGGACGGGCAGAAGCGCCTGAAGAACGCCAAGGTCCTCGCGGTGGGCGCCGGCGGTCTGGGCAGCCCCACGCTGATGTACCTCGCCGCCGCCGGCGTCGGCACGCTCGGCATCATCGACTTCGACGTCGTCGACGAGAGCAACCTGCAGCGCCAGGTCATCCACGGGCAGAGCGACATCGGCCGGCCCAAGGCGCAGAGCGCGAAGTCGTCGGTGCAGGAGATCAACCCGCTGATCGACGTCGTGCTGCACGAGGAGCGGCTCGACTCCACGAACGTGCTGGAGATCTTCAGCCAGTACGACCTGATCGTCGACGGCACCGACAACTTCGCGACGCGCTACATGGTCAACGACGCGGCGTTCTTCCTCGGCAAGCCGTACGTCTGGGGCTCGATCTACCGCTTCGACGGGCAGGCCTCGGTCTTCTGGCCGACCGCTCCCGGCGGGCAGGCCCCGTGCTACCGGTGCCTCTACCCCGAGCCGCCGCCGCCCGGCATGGTGCCGAGCTGCGCGGAGGGCGGCGTCCTGGGCGTGCTGTGCGCGTCGATCGGCTCGATCCAGACCACCGAGGCGGTCAAGCTGCTGACCGGCATCGGCGAGCCGCTGGTCGGGTCGCTCATGGTCTACGACGCCCTCGACATGGAGTACCGCAAGATCAAGGTCCGCAAGGACCCGGAGTGCCCGCTGTGCGGCAAGAACCCGACCATCACCGAGCTCATCGACTACGAGGCGTTCTGCGGCGTCGTGTCGGAGGAGGCCCAGCAGGCGGCGGCCGGGAGCACCATCCTGGCCACCGAGCTCAAGGCGAAGATGGACGCGGGCGAGGACTTCCTGCTGGTCGACGTCCGCGAGCCGGCCGAGTACGAGATCGTCAGCATCCCCGGCGCGGTCCTGATCCCCAAGGGCGAGATCCTCGACGGATCGGCGCTGTCGCAGCTGCCGCAGGACAAGCAGATCGTCCTGCACTGCAAGAGCGGTGTGCGCTCCGCGGAGGCGCTCGCCGCCCTCAAGGCCGCCGGCCTGGGCAACAGCGTCCACGTGCAGGGCGGCGTGCTCGCCTGGGCCGCCCAGGTCGACCCGAGCCTGCCGACCTACTAGGCGCTCCGGACCTTCGACGGCCGGCTGCCCTCCGGGGCGGCCGGCCGTTCCGCGCCGCCGATGACGGCAGCGCGTCAGCGGTCCGGCGTGGCGCGCGCTGCGGTCTGCCCGCCGGTCAGGACGCTGTCGATCCCCATGAACGGCTCGCCGACGACCACGTCGCCGTCCCCGATGACCAGCTCTCGCACCTGGTGCTCGTGGCTGCTGCCCCGCATCTTGAGCACCAGGACGCCGCGGTGGAGACGGCTGGCGATCTCGACGTGGCGCAGCACGACGATCGTGTCGATGAGCCCGGAGATGTGGCTCTCGGTCACGGACGTGGCGCCGACGACGTGCGGCGACGACGCCGTCATCACCGACGCGAGACCGACGGTCTTGACGAAGGAGGTGGTGCCGATGACGAACTCGCGGTAGGCGTGCGCCGACCCGAGTCGCTCGAGGGCCGACAGGCTGTCGACCGCGAGGCGGCGCGGCTGGAGCCGCTCGACGAGGTCGCGGATCTCGACGAGGTGGTCGTCGAGCGAGGCGACCTCGGGGTACAGCGACACCACGTGCAGCAGGCCCTGCTCCTCGTAGGCACGGAAGTCGTGGCCGAAAGCCCTGCCGTTGCGGTAGACCTGCTCGCGCGTCTCCTCGTACGCGACGAGCAGCACGGGCTCGCCGTTCGCGGCGCCGTCGGCGGCGAACTGCGTCGCCAGCAGGGTCTTGCCGGTGCCGGTCGGTCCTGACAGCAGCGCCGTCGACCCGCGCATCAGGCCGCCGTGCGTCAGCCGGTCGAGCCCGGCGTTGCCGAACGACACCCGCTCGTCGTGGACGTTCGGTGCCTGGTGCGGCGCGGTCACCGGCAGCACGACCAGGCCCTGACCCGGGACGATCGTGAAGCCGCAGTCGCCCTTGTGGTGCATCGCGCCGCGCATCTTGAGCACCTCGAGCGTGCGTCGGCGGTACGCGCCCTCGCGCACGTTGCGCAGCAGGACGACGTTGTCGGCGACGAACTCCTCGACGCCGTAGCGCGACAGCGTGCCGCCGGGGTCGCCCGGTGTCTCGACGGTCAGCACGATCGTCAGGCCCATGCCGCGCAGCCGGGAGACCAGCCCGCGCAGCAGGTTCCGGGCGGCGACGGCGTCGTCGTGCAGCGACAGCACCGCGTTCAGGCTGTCGATCGCG
>CADCUE010000009.1:5696-6102 GCA_902805805.1 uncultured Frankineae bacterium
GCGTCGACGGCGTGGCCGATCTGCGCCGCGAGCGCCTCCATGCTGAAGGACGTGCGCTCCGGCGGAGCGTCCCGGCGCGCGAGCGGGGAGGCGTCGACGAAGCGCCAGTCGCCGTCGCGCTCCCACGTCTGCACGTCCCACCCCAGCGTGCGCAGGTTGGCCCGCAGGTCGGCCGCGGGCTCCTCGAGCGTGACGAAGACCCCCGGCTGCCCGCGCCGCACCCCTTCGGCGAGGAACTGCGCAGCGAGGACGGTCTTGCCGCTGCCGGCCTGGCCGGCGACGACCGTCGCGCGGCGCGCCGGCAGCCCGCCCATCGCCATGTGGTCGAAGCCGGCGATGCCGGTCGCCAGCTTGGGGACCGACGCGCCGTCCTCGTGCCCGTCCTCACCGAGGCGCAGCACCCCGG
>CADCUE010000010.1 GCA_902805805.1 uncultured Frankineae bacterium
CCGGCGGCCGGCCAGGTGGACGCACGGCCGTGGCGGTGCGCAGAGCCGGGCGCCGGGACGCCGGAGGGCGTCCGGACCGCAGCGGCGACGCAGTCACGGGCGGCGCGGGCGGGCGTCCGGTCGCGGAGGTCGCCGCGAGCCCGAGCAGCCGGTCGGTCAGGGCGTCGGACGGCGTGGGGTCGCTGACCCCGCCCAGGCGGGCCTTGAGGCGCCGCTGCAGGTCGACCTCGGCCCGGCAGGTGCGGCAGTGGGCCAGGTGGCGCAGCGCCCGCTCGCGGGCGGCGTGGTCGAGCTCGCCGTCGACGAGCGCGGCGGCGACGTCCGCCAGGCAGCCGCTCACGACCGGGGCCCGGTCATGACGAGAGCCCGGCGCACGTCACGACACCTCCACCGCGGGGGCGCGGTGGGCCAGGGCGGCGCGCAGCTGCGACCGGCCCCGGTGGATGCGGCTGCGGACGGTCCCGATCTTGATGCCGAGCGTCGCGGCGATCTCCTCGTACGACAGGCCCTCGAGATCGCACAGGACGACGGCGGCCCGGAAGTCGGGCGGGAGCGCGTCGAGCGCGGCCTGCACGTCGTGGTCGAAGTGCGTGTCGTCGTAGACCTGCGCCGGACCCCGGTCGGTGCTGGGGAGGCGCTCGGCGTCGTCCGGGAGCGCGTCGAAGCGGATGCGGGCCTTGCGGCGCACCGTGTCGAGGAACAGGTTGGTGGTGATCCGGTGCAGCCAGCCCTCGAAGGTCCCGGGGGTGTAGCTGGCCAGCGAGCGGAACACGCGGACGAAGACCTCCTGGGTGAGGTCCTCGGCGTCGTACGGGTTGCCGGTCAGGCGGTAGGCCAGCCGGTAGACGCGCGCGGAGTGCGTGCGGACGACCTCGTCCCACGAGGGAGCCGTCCAGGCCCCGCTCGGTGCCGACACGGTGGCGGGCACCGCCTCCGGCACGGCCGGCAGGCCGGCGGCCGCTCCCGCGCTGTCGTCGAGCACCCGGGTCTCCTCGTGTGACGTCGCGGCGAGGACGTCGAGCACGCCCGTCCCGCCGATCACCACCATGGTGCCCATTCCCCCGTGAGGTCGGTGTGAAGTGCGGGTGCGCCCCGTCCCTGCTCCAACGCCGCGCCGTTCGGGCCGGTTCCCCTCGCCGCCCGGCTCGCGCCCCTCGCCGCGCCGTCCCGATAGGCTCCCCGCGACCGGACCACAGGGACCGGCGCACGCACGTTGGAGGCGGTCATCGAGTCCGGCAGCAGCACCTCGGAGCAGCGCGGCAAGGGCGGCGGCGCCGCGCTGACCGACTGGATCACCGCCTGGCAGCCGGAGGACCCGGCCACCTCGGCGGCGCGGCAGCGCGCGGCCGAGGTGGGTGTCGGGGCCGTCGACGTGCCCACCGGCGGCCTCCTGCGGCTGCTCGCCGCCGCGACCGGGGCCAAGGCCGTGGTCGAGCTGGGCACGGGGGCGGGCGTCTCGTCGCTGTGCCTGCTGCGGGGCATGCGCTCCGACGGCATCCTCACCAGCGTCGACTCCGAGCCCGAGCACCAGCGCCTGGCCAAGGCCTCCTTGCAGGAGGCCGCCGTCCCGAGCGGCCGGGCGCGGCTGATCGGCGGACGCGCGCTGGACGTGCTGCCCCGGCTGTCCGACGCGGCGTACGACCTCGTCTTCTGCGACGCCAACCGGACCGAGAACCTCGACTACCTGGACGCGGCGCTGCGGCTGCTCCGCCCGGGCGGGACGGTCGTGTTCGCCGGGGCGCTGGCCGGCGGCAAGGTCGCCGAGTCCTCGGCGCGGGACGCCGACGTGCTGGCCCTGCGCGAGCTGGCCAAGGTGGTCCGCGACGAGCCGCGGCTGGCGTCCGCCGCCGTCCCGGTCGGCCAGGGCCTGCTGGCCGCCTGCCTCGTCGGCTGACCGGCGTCAGGGGGCGGCGTAGGGCAGCCCGAGCATCTCGCCGAGCGCGGCGAGCTCGCGCTCGAACAGCGGCTCGGCGTCGGTGAGGGCGAAGCCGACATGACCGAACGCCTCGATGACGACGGCTCCGTAGAGGCGCACCCAGCAGTGCAGGAAGACCTCCAGCGCGCCGAGCGGCAGCCCGCTGTCCTCGCTGCGCCACGCGCACAGCTCCTCGACCAGGCGCGCGTCGATCTGGTCGTCGGGGCGGACGGCGAACGGGCGCTGCGCCCACAGCTCGGCGAACAGGCCCAGGAACACCCCGCCGAAGCGCCGGCCGGCCTCGTCGGTCGCGCTGCCGGGCGGCGCGTCCACGCCGGGCAGCGGGCTGCCGAACAGCAGCCCGAGCTCGGCGCGGTGGTCCAGGCCCCAGCGCCGGAAAGCCCGCGCGGTCGCCAGCAGCCGAGCTGACACATCGCCCGGCTCGGCGGCGTCCCGTGCGCGTTCCAGCTCGCCGGTGAGCTCGTCGTACAGCTCGCCGATGAGCTGGCCCAGCAGGTCCTCGTGCGACGTGACGTAGCGGTACAGGCCCGGCGCGGTCATCCCCATCTCCCGGGCGATGGCGCGCAGCGTCACCGCGGCCGGTCCGCCGGCGACGAGCAGCGCACGGGCGGTCGCCAGGATCTCCTGCGCCGTCGCCGTCCGCGCGCGCTCCCTCCGGCTGAGCGCCGGCGCCTGCGCCGCTGACACCTTGACGGCCTCCTCCTGGCGTGGCATCTTCACGCCGTTCTCAGAGTTTACACCGTTCACGAACGCTTCGATCGTTCACCCCGAGGAGGCCTCATGTTCGCCAGGCTAGGCGCCACCGTCCACGACTCCCGCCGCGCCGTCCTCGTGCTCGCGGCGCTGGTCGTCGTGGTCGCGGCCGTGATCGGCACCAGCGTCTTCGGCCGGCTCGTCGACGGCGGTTTCGAGGACCCCGGCAGCGAGTCGCAGCGCGCGATCGCCGCAGCCGAGCAGGCGTTCGGACGTACGGACGGGGACGTGCTCGCGGTCTACCGCAGCGACGCGCTCGCGGTGACCGACCCCGCGTTCGCGTCCTCCGTGACGGCGGTGCTGGACGACCTGCCGGCGCAGGACGTCGCCGCGGTGACGTCGTACTGGTCGACGGGGTCGCCGTCGCTCGTCTCCGCAGACGGCCGGTCGACGCTCGTCGTCCTCCAGCTGGCCGGTGCCACCGAGCTCGAGCGGGCCGAGGCGTACGACCGGGTCAGGGACGCGCTCGTCCCGTCCGGTGACGTCCAGGTCCTGCGCGGCGGCGCCGTCCCGACCGGTGCCGACATCGGCGAGCAGGTGGAGGCCGACATCGTGCGGGCCGAGACGCTGTCCTTCCCGGTGCTGCTGGCCCTGCTCGTCGTCGTCTTCGGCGGGCTGGTCGCCGCCGGCCTGCCGCTGCTCATCGGGACCGTGGCGGTGCTGGGCGCGTTCCTGTCGCTGCGGCTGCTCACCGAGCTCACCGACGTGTCGGTGTTCGCGATCAACATCGTGACGATGCTCGGCCTCGGGCTCGCCATCGACTACGCGCTGTTCGTCGTGAGCCGGTTCCGCGAGGAGCTCGCCGAGCGGCCGCGCTCGCACGACCCGGTGCGCGAGCGGGCGGCGCTGCGCGCGGCGGTCGTCGCCACGATGGACACCGCCGGCCGCACCGTCGCGGTGTCCGGCCTGGTGGTGGCCGTGGCGCTGACGTCGCTGCTGTTCTTCCCCCAGCTGTTCCTGCGGTCGATGGGCCTCGGCGGGATCTCGGCCGTGCTCGTCGCCATGGGGGCGGCCCTGACGCTCCTGCCGGCGCTGCTCGCCGTCCTCGGCCGCCGGGTCGACGCCCTGCGCCTGCCGCTGCGGCGGCGGGAGCGCAGCGACGAGTCGGGCGGCTGGGCGCGCCTGGCCCGCACGGTCATGCGCCGTCCGGTGCCGGTCGCGCTCGGGACCGTCGCGCTGCTGGTGTCCCTGGGGCTGCCGGCGCTGGGCGTGAGCTTCGGCGGGGTCGACGCGCGGGTGCTGCCGGAGGGCACCGAGAGCCGCCTTGCCGCCGAGGCGCTCGCGGACGGGTTCCCGCAGGCGACGTCGTCACCGGTCGAGCTCGTCGTCGAGGGCGCCGATCCGGCCGGCCTGACCGGCTACGTCGACGCGCTGGCCGCACTGCCCGGCGCGACCAGCGCCCGGGTCGTGCAGGAGTCGTCCGGCACCGCCCTGGTCGAGGTCGGCTTCCGCGGGGCGGCGCTGGGCGGGCCCGCCGACGCGCTGGTGGACGCGGTGCGCGCGGTGCCGCTCCCGGCCGGCGCGCAGGTGCTCGTCGGCGGCGAGACCGCCGGCCTGCAGGACCTGCTCGACAGCCTGACCGCGACGGCTCCGGTGGCCGTCGGGGTGGTCGTCGCGGCCACCCTCGTGCTGCTGTTCCTCGCGTTCGGCTCGGTCGTCCTGCCGGTCAAGGCGGTCGTCATGAACGTCCTGTCGCTGGGCGCCACCCTCGGCGTGCTCGTCTGGGGCTTCCAGGAGGGCGGCCTGGCCGGGCTGCTCGGCTTCACCGAGACGGGCACCGTCGAGGCCACGCAGCTCGTCCTCATCCTGGCGATCGCCTTCGGGCTCTCCATGGACTACGAGGTGTTCCTGCTGTCGCGGGTGCGCGAGGAGTGGGACCGCACGGGCGACAACGCCCGCGCCGTCGCGGCCGGGCTGCAGCGCAGCGGCCGGATCATCACCAGCGCGGCCGTGCTGCTGCTGGTGGTGTTCCTCGCCTTCACCACGAGCGGCATCACGTTCATCCAGATGATCGGCGTGGGGGTCGCGGCGGCCATCGTCGTCGACGCCACCGTCGTGCGCGCCCTGCTCGTCCCCGCCACGATGCGCCTGCTGGGCGGCGCCAACTGGTGGCTGCCCCGTCCGCTGCAGGCCGTGCACGCTCGCTTCGGGCTGCGCGAGAGCGGGCCGGTCGAGCCGCTGCCCGTGCCGTCGATGCGGCCGGCCGAGCAGCCGCGCGACGTCCCTGCCCTGCGGGGCTAGGGCGGTCAGGCGCTCCGGCGCACGTCGGCCGCGGGGCTGCCCGCGAGAGCGGTCAGCCACGCGGTGAGCAGGCGGACGCCGTACCCGGTCCCGCCCTTGGTCCGCTCGTCCTCGTCGCTGCCGGTGAACGCCGGCCCGGCGATGTCGAGGTGGGCCCACGGCCGGCCGCCGGTGAACTCGCGCAGGAACAGCGCCGCGGTGATGGAGCCGCCCATGAGCTTGAGCTTCGGCTGGCCGATGTTGCGCAGATCGGCGACGGGCGAGTCGAGCGTCGGCCGGTAGTCCTCCACCAGGGGCATGCGCCACACGGGCTCGCCGGACGCGACCGCCGCCTGCTCGAGCTGCGCCGCCAGGGCGTCGTCGCTGGCGAACAGGCCGGCGTGCCGCTTGCCGAGGGCGACCGGCATGGCGCCGGTGAGGGTCGCCACGTCGACGATGACGTCGGCGTCCAGGTCGAGGTCGGCGTACGCGAGGGCGTCGGCCAGGACCAGCCGGCCCTCGGCGTCGGTGTTCAGCACCTCGACGGTGCGTCCGCCGTACTGCGTGAGCACGTCGCCGGGGCGCTGGGCGGTCCCGCTGGGCATGTTCTCCGCCACGGCGGCGAGAGCGGTCACCCTGATCGGGAGCCCGAGGTCGGCGACCGCGCGCAGCGTCGCGAGGACCGCGGCGGCCCCGCCCATGTCGCTCTTCATGTCCAGCATGGAGGCGGTGGGCTTGAGCGACAGCCCGCCGGTGTCGAAGGTGATGCCCTTGCCGACCAGGACGACGTGCCGCGAGCCGCCGCCGTCGTAGCGCGCCTCGACCAGGCGCGGTGGCCGGGTCGAGCCCTGACCGACGCCGAGGATCCCACCGAAGCCGCGGGCGGCCAGCGCGCTCTCGTCGAGCACGTCGACCTCGAGGCCGTCCAGCAGCGCGCGAGCGGTCGTGGCCAGCCAGTCCGGCGACTTCTGCAGCGACGGGGTGTTGACGAGGTCGCGGGCGACCGCCGTCGCCCGGACGACGACCAGCGCCGCGTCGAGCTCGGCCGACCGCTCGCCGGCCCCGACGACCGTCACGGACGTCAGGGCACGCGGCTCGGGGGCGGCCTTGCGCGAGAAGGAGTACGACGCGAGCAGCAGCCCCTCGACGAGCGCGGCCAGCCCGGCGGCGTCCACCTCGAGGCCGCGCAGGTCGACCGCCAGCGACGCGCTGCCCTTGGCCTTGCGGGCCAGCGCGGCGCCGGTCCTGCGCAGGTCGTCCGGGGTGCCGCTGCCCGTGCCGGCCAGCAGCACCCGCTCCAGCCCGCCGTCGCCGGTGACCGGCAGGCCGACCACCTCGCCGGCCTTGCCCTTCGCCGACTCCCGCACCAGCACCGCAGCCGGGTCGACGCCGAGCCCGTCCGGCACGGCGCCGACCAGCCGGGCCGACTCGCCCTCCGGAGCGGTGGGCACGGCCAGCACGACGGTGTCCGGCAGGTCGTCCGCGAGGACGAGCGCCGGCAGCGGCGCGGCCGGCTCGACGGCTCCGCCGCGGTCGCGAGCGGGCGGCACGCTAGGCGAGGACGGCCTGGAGCGCGTCGGCGAGGCCCTTGACCTCGTCGGCGTTCAGCTCGACGACGAGCCGGCCGCCACCCTCCAGCGGGACGCGCATGACGATGCCGCGACCCTCCTTGGTGACCTCGAGCGGACCGTCGCCCGTCCGCGGCTTCATGGCCGCCATTGGCCAACCTCCATCGCTTCGTGTGTGCGGGCCAGGACAGCCCCCACGGGTTCGTGTCCATTGTCCCGTACGGACGGCTCGGCGCGCCACGGGGTCCGAGCGGACGTCGGAGCGGACGTCCGTCCAGGCGTCCGGGCGGGCGTCCGCACAGGCGTCCGGACGGGGGTCCAGACTGACCGGACGCGGACGCCGGCCGGCCCGCACCCACCGCCGTGACCCGAGGAGACCCCACCGTGTCCGACACCGTCCTGCTGGAGCGCACCGGCGCCGTCGCCGTGGTGACCCTGAACCGCCCGGAGGCGCTCAACTCGCTCGTCCGGGAGATGAAGGTCGCGCTGCGCGACACCGTCTCGGCGCTGCGGGACGACGACAGCGTCCGGGCGGTCGTGCTCACCGGGGCCGGCCGCGCCTTCTGCGTCGGGCAGGACCTGCGCGAGCACGCCGCGCTGCTCGAGGCCGGCGACCCAGCGCCGCTGAGCACCGTGCGCGAGCACTACAACCCCGTGGTGACGGCCCTGTCCGAGATGGGCAAGCCGACCATCGCCGCGATCAACGGCACCGCTGCGGGCGCGGGCCTGGGCCTGGCCTGCGCCCTCGACTTCCGGATCGGGGCCAGCGGCGCCCGCTTCACGACCGCGTTCGCCGGCATCGGGCTCACGGCCGACTCGGGGCTGTCGTGGACGCTGCCGCGGCTGGTCGGCAGCGGACGGGCCAGCGCGCTGCTGCTGCTGGCCGAGCCCTTCCACGCCGAGCAGGCGCTCGAGATGGGGATGCTCAACGCCGTCGTCGCCCCCGAGGCCGTGCTGCCCGCGGCGCTCGAGCTGGCCGACCGCCTCGCCGCCGGACCGACGGCGGCGTACGCCTGCATCAAGGCCTCGCTGCGCACCGCGGCGGACAGCACGCTGGTCGAGGCGCTCGCCGAGGAGGACCGCCTGCAGACGCTGGCGGGCCGTACGCAGGACCACGCCGCGGCGGTGCGCTCCTTCCTCGCCAAGGAGCCGGCTGTCTTCTCGGGCCGGTAGCCGGCCTCCGGAGCGGCTCAGGCGGCCCGTGGCGCGGCGGGCCGGCCGGCCTCGACCCAGCGGGCGAAGCGGCGCAGGGACAGCTGCACGCCCAGACCGAACAGCGGCTTGACGAGCGGCCAGCCCAGCCGTCCCAGCGCGCCGAGCGGCAGCTCGAGCTCCTCACGCCAGACGAACGTCGACCGGCCCTCGCCCCGGGGGCGCACCTCGAAGACGCCCGGACCTCGCACCAGCCAGCCGACGTGCAGGACGTCGCAGCGCACGGGGGGCTCCCAGCGCGTGATGACCATCCGGTCCAGGAAGCCGACCGGTCCGACGCCGGTGAAGGCCTCGATCCCGCCGCCGACCCCCTGCCCGCCGTGGGTGGTCGGCCAGACCTTCGTCCCGAGCATCCAGGACGACTGACCGGCCCAGTCGGTGGCTCCCGCCCAGGTCTGCTCGACGGGAGCGTCGACGTCGACGGTGCGGACGAGGGTGGCGGTCACCCGGCCAGTGTCGAGCGCGCGGCTGCCGGTCGCCACCCGGGCCGACCGGTGGCTGACGGTGCGGCTGCTCGGCGGCTGCGGCTGCTCGGCGGCTCCGGCTGGTCGACGACTACGGCTGCTCGGTGCGGCTGCTCGGCGGCTACGGCTGCTCGGCGGCCGCGTCGCCGTCGAGGGCGCCGGACTGCGCGAGGCGCCGGTCGCGCTCGGCGAGCTCGGCGGCCAGGCGGTCGAGCACGGCGTCGACCTCGCTCATGCGGTAGCCGCGCGGAGCCATCGAGAAGCGCAGGCCCTCGAGGTCCTGCGCCCGCAGCGGTCCGTCGGGCAGGGCGAGGTCCGGCAGGTCCTGCGGGGCGTCCGCCATGACAGGTCCTTCGCGGGTGGCCACCGCGGCGGCGACGAACAGCACGAGCACGACACCCACCAGCGCAAGGACCGTCACGACCACACGATGATGCTGCCACGGCCGGGGCGGGCATGACCGGGTCGTGACCCCTGCCCCGGACACCCGCTCCCCCGCCGCCGACCCGCGACCGGACGCCGTCGACCTCGACGTGCCGCTCGCCCCGGACCTGCACGCGCCGCACACCGCCACCGGCGAACAGGTCCCGATCCGGGACCTGTCGCAGCTCGCGCCGCCGGCGCGCCCGGCCCGCCGGTGGACTCCCAAGCGGGTCGTCATCACCCCCGCGGCGCTGGACCACCCGCACGGTCGCCGCATCGTGGAGCGCGTCGAGGCGCTGGGCCTGCCGGTCGAGCGGCTCAGGGCCAACCGCCTGACGGGGGTGCGCGGCGACGACGAGCGGCAGACGTACGCCCTGGCCAAGGCGACGATGGCGATCGTCGTGAGCCCGCCGTCCCGGCGCAAGCTGCAGCCGATCTCCCCGAGCGCCGACTGGCGGTTCGACCTCGCGGAGGGCTGCCCGGCGCACTGCCAGTACTGCTACCTGGCCGGCTCGCTGTCGGGGCCTCCCGTGACGCGCGTCTACGCCGACGTGGACGAGATCCTGGAGGGCCTCGCGCCGTACGTCGGCCAGGGCACGATCACCAGCCGCAGCGACGCCCGGCGCGGCGAGGGGACGACCTTCGAGGCGTCCTGCTACACCGACCCGCTCGCCCTCGAGCACCTCACCGGGTCGTGGGAGCGCGCGGTGCGCTTCTTCGGCGAGTGGGACGCCGACGTGCAGCTGCGCTGGACGACGAAGTACGCCGACGTCGACCGCTTCGTGGGGCTGCCGCACGCCGGGCGCACGCGGGTCCGCCTGTCGGTCAACGCCCTGCCCGTCACCACGCGCATGGAGGGCGGTACGGCCCGGCTCGAGGAGCGCGTGGCCGCGCTCGGGACGCTCGCCCGCGCCGGCTACCCCGTGGGGCTGACGATCGCGCCGATCATGCCGCTGCCCGAGTGGCGGCGGGAGTACGGGCACCTGCTCGACCTCGTCGTCGACGCGGTGCGCGGCGTCCCGGACCTCGACCTGACCGCCGAGCTGATCACGCACCGCTTCACCCCGGGCAGCAAGGAGGTGCTGCTCGGCTGGTACCCGCGCACCCGGCTCGAGATGGACGAGGCCTCGCGCACGCAGAAGCGCGGCAAGTTCGGCGGGGTGAAGTACGTCTACCCCCAGTCGGTCATGCGCGAGCTGCGCGGCTGGTTCGAGGCGTCGATCGCCGAGCGGCTCCCGTCCTGCCGGGTCCTGTACTGGACGTGAGCGGCCGACGGTCGCCGCTGCCGCGGGCCCGCTTGCCGAGCAGGGCGCGCCGACGGTCGCCGCCGCCAGCAGGGCCCGCTCGC
Source organism: uncultured Frankineae bacterium (assembly GCA_902805805.1). Next base: position 9,925 of record CADCUE010000010.1, read on the forward strand.
CGGCCGGCTCTCGGTCGGGATGTGGCGATCACGCCCGCTCAGCACCCCGCCAAGATCGCCACATCCGCGGGCCGCCCCGGCCGGCCGGCCCCTCGACAGCGACGCCGCGCCCGGGAAGTGGCGATCACGCCCGCTCAGCACCCCGCCAAGACCGCCACATCCGCGGGCCGCCCCGGCCGGCCGGCCCTCGACAGCAGCGCCACGCCCAAGAAGTGGCGATCACGCCCGCTCAACACCCCGCCAAGATCACCACATCCGCGGGCCGCCCCGGCCGGCCGGCCCTCGACAGCAGCGCCACGCCCGGGAAGTGGCGATCACGCCCGCTCAGCACCCCGCCAAGATCACCACATCCGCGGGCCGCCCTCAGCCGGCCGGCCCTCGACAGCAGCGCCGCGCCCGGGAAGTGGCGATCACGCCCGCTCAGCACCCCGCCAAGATCACCACATCCGCGGGTCGCCCCGGCCGGCCGGCCCTCGACAGCAGCGCCACGCCCGGGAAGTGGCGATCACGCCCGCTCAGCACCGCGCCAAGATCACCACATCCGCGGGTCGCCATCCGCGGGGTCGCCACATCCGCGGGTCGCCGCCCGCGGGTCCCCCCGACGGGTCAGTAGCCCCGCTCGACGTCCACCAGGCCGGTCAGCGGCTCCCCCGCGGCGGACCGGCGGACGTTGTCCGTGATGCGGCGGGCCAGCAGCGGCTGCGCCGTCTGCCAGGGGTTGGCCGTGTGCGGGGTGATCAGGCAGTTCGGCAGGCTCCACAGCGGGTGGCCGTCCGGCAGCGGCTCGGGATCGGTCACGTCCAGCGCCGCGCCCCCGATCTGCCCGTCGCGCAGGGCCGTGACGAGGGCGTCGGTGTCGACGTGCGGGCCACGCGCGACGTTGACCAGCCAGGCCTCGTCCGACATCGCTGCGAGCTGCGCCGCCCCGATGACCCCGGTCGTCTCCGGGGTGAGCGCCAGGGCCAGCACGACGATCAGCGCGTCCCCGAGCACCGCGTCGAGCTCGTCCAGCGGCACCGTGCGGGCCGCGCCCGGCACCGGCTCGCCGGACCGGCGTACGACGGTGACCGGGCAGCGGAACGGCGCCAGCAGCCCGAGCAGCGAGGTGGTGATGCCCCCGGCGCCGAGGACCACCACCGGAGCGTCGTAGAGGGTGGCCGCTGACTGCTCGCCCCACGACTGCGCCCGCGCCCGCTCGGGGAGCGAGCGCAGACCGGCGAGGGCGAGGGCGAGCGCGTGCTCGGCGACGGGGTCGGCGTAGACCCCCTTGGCGCAGGCCCAGGTCAGCGACGGGTCGAGGACGTCGACGAAGCGCTCGACGCCCGCGAACGGCAGCTGGACCCAGCGCACGGACGGCGCCTGCTGCAGCGCCTCCCGCAGCCCGTCGGGGTCGTCAGGGGCCATCCAGACCAGGCCGTCGGGCTCCTCGGAGAGCGCGGCGACGCGACCGCCGCCCTCCACGACCGCGGCGACGACGTGATCCGCCTGCGACGGCTCGACCGCGATGCTCGTCATCGCGGCAGCATGGCACGCTGCGCATCCAGCCACGTTCGGAGGAGGCGCAGGTGCGGGCAGTCGTCGTGAGCAGGACCGGTGGTCCTGAGGTGCTCGAGGTGCAGGAGCGACCGGACCCCGTCCCGGGGCCGTCCGACCTGCTCGTCGACGTCGAGGCCGCGGGCGTCAACTTCATCGACGTCTACCAGCGCGAGGGCCGCTACCCCCTGGAGCTGCCCTTCGTCGCCGGCAGCGAGGGCGCCGGTGTCGTCCGCGCCGTCGGCGACTCCGTGCAGGACCTGCGCCCGGGTGACCGCGTCGTCTGGGCGATGGTCAACGGGACCGGCTACAACAGCGCGACGGTGATCCCGGCGGCCAGGGCGGTGAAGATCCCGGACGGCGTCTCCAGCGAGCAGGCCGCGGCCGTCCTGCTGCAGGGGATGACGGCCCACTACCTGTGCGAGAGCACCTACCCGGTGGCGTCCGGCGACGAGGTGCTGGTGCACGCGGCGGCCGGCGGCACCGGGCTGCTGCTCACGCAGATGGTGGCCCGCAAGGGCGGACGGGTGATCGCGACCGTGTCCACAGCCGAGAAGGAGGAGCTCGCCCGGGCCGCCGGCGCCGCCGAAGTGATCCGCTACGACCGCGAGGACGTCGCCGAGCAGGTGGGCCGGCTCACCGAGGGACGCGGCGTCGCGGTGGTCTACGACGGCGTGGGGAAGTCGACGTTCGACGCCAGCCTGGCCTGCCTGCGCCGGCGCGGCGTGCTGGTGCTGTTCGGCGCGTCCAGCGGCCCGGTGCCGCCGGTCGACCCGATCCGGCTGATGGGCGGCTCGACGTTCCTCACCCGGCCGACGCTCGCCCACTACGTCGCGGAGCGGGAGGAGCTGGTGGCGCGGGCGACGGACGTGCTGAGCTGGGTCGAGGACGGCACGCTGGACGTGCGGATCGGCCAGCGCTACAGCCTCGACGAGGCGGCGCAGGCCCACGAGGACCTCGCCGGACGGCGTACGACCGGCAAGTCGCTGCTGCTCCCGTCCGGTTAGGGCTCGGCCTCCAGGACCTCCTCGGCCAGCGGCGAGAACTCGACCGGCGCCTGCAGCCCGGCCTCGACGAGGTCCAGCGCCTGCTCCACCGAGGTCGCCCACTGCAGCGCGCCGACGGCCGGTGCCCGGACGAAGCCGCGCTCGGCCAGGAGCTCGACCTGCGCGCGCAGCGGGACGTACAGGCCGTCGACGTCGAGCGCGACCACGGGCTTGACGTGCATGCCGAGCGAGCGGGCGACCCAGACCTCGAACAGCTCCTCGAGCGTGCCGAGCCCGCCGGGCAGCGCGAGGAAGGCGTCGGCGCGCTCGTCCATGAGCCCCTTGCGCGTGCGCATGTCGTCGACGACGAGCAGCTCGTCGGCCGCCCGGTCACCGACCTCCTCGTCGAGCAGGGTCCGCGGGATGACGCCGACCGTACGCGCGCCGCCGGCCCGCGCGGCACGCGCGACGGCGCCCATCATCGACAGCTCACCGCCGCCGGACACCAGCGTGTGGCCGCGTCGGGCCAGCTCCGCGCCGACGTCGGCGGCGAGGTCGACGTACGACGGGTCGATGCGGGGGCTGGACGCGCAGTAGACGCAGACCGCCGCCATCAGGCGCCCGCGCTCATCCCTCGTCGCCGCCGATGTGCTCGGCTCCCGTGGCGACGGGAGGCTTGTCGTCACGCTCCTCGTACGCCGCGTCGATGTGCTGCACCGCCTCGGCGACGTCGTCGGTCACCAGGAACAGGTCCAGGTCGGCCACGGCGATCAGCCCGCGCTCGGCGAGGGTGCCCTTGAGCCAGTCGAGCAGCGGCGACCAGAACTCGCGGCCCATGAGGATCACCGGGAACTGGTTGACCTTGCGCGTCTGCACCAGGGTCAGCGCCTCGAACAGCTCGTCCATGGTGCCGAAGCCGCCCGGGCAGATCACGAACGCCTGGGCGTACTTGACGAACATCGTCTTGCGGGCGAAGAAGTAGCGGAACTCGATGCCGAGGTCGACCCACTCGTTCAGGCTCTGCTCGAACGGCAGCTCGATGCCGAGGCCGACCGACAGGCCGCCCGCCTCGCTCGCGCCGCGGTTGGCCGCCTCCATGATCCCGGGACCGCCACCGGTGATGACGGCCCAGCCGGCGTCGGCGAGCGCCCCGCCGAGCTCCTGCGCCATGGCGTAGTCCGGGTGCTCCGGCGGCGTCCGGGCGCTGCCGAACACGCTGACCGCCCGGGGCAGCTCGGCCAGCAGGCCGAAGCCCTAGACGAACTCGGTCTGGATGCGGAGCACCCGCCACGGATCGGAGTGCACCCAGTCCGAGGGGCCTCGGGAGTCGAGCAGGCGCTGGTCGGTCGTCGTCTGCTGCACCTGACCCCGGCGCAGGATGACCGGGCCGCGCTGCTTCTGCGGGGTGTGCGCCCCGTCCGCGGACGCGGTGGAGGCGCTCAGGCGCTCGGGATCGATGGAGGCGGGCACCGTGCCAACCTAACCGCGGGACTGCGGCCCACCCCTCCGCAGCGCCGCGGCTCGGGTGGCGTGCCGACCTCCCCGGCGCGGGATGGTCGGCTGGCTAGGGTGGCCGCGTGAGGTCGCGGCGCGCACGGCCCGGCGCGCTGTCCGTCATCACGCTGCTGTGGGCGGCACTGCTGCTCGGCTGGCTGCAGCTCGCACCCCTCTACCGGGCCGCGGACGAGACGACGCACGTCGACCTGGTCCTGCGGGTGGCCGACGGAGGCTCGTACGCGGAGCCCGGCACGCTGGAGGTCGACCCGCAGGTGCGGGCCTCCTTCCCGCTCGCCGGGCTGTCGACGGCCGAGCGGCCCGAGCTCGCGGCGTACTTCCCACTGCCGTTCGACTCGACCGACGTGCCCGCGCAGGACCGGTCCTTCGCCGAGCTGCCGACGCCGCGCGAGCTGCCGCGGCAGGTCAACCAGATGACGCAGCACCCACCGCTGTACTACCTGCTGCTGGCCGGGGGGTCGCGACTGCTGCCCGGCTTCGACGGCTGGTCGTTCCAGGTGCAGATCGGGGTCCTGCGGCTGCTCAGCGCGCTGCTGCTGCTGCCGCTGCCCGCGCTCGCCGCCGCGGCCGCCCGCCGGCTCGGCGCCGCCGCCCCCGTCGCGACGGCGGCGGCCCTGCTCCCGCTCGCCGTCCCGCAGCTGGCCCACGTGGGCGCCAGCGTCAACAACGACGTCCTGCTCACGCTGCTCGGCGCCGCCGCGGCCGGACCCCTGATCGCCGTCGGCCGCGGGGACGTCACGCGCCGGACCGGCGCGGTCCTCGGCGTCCTGCTCGGTCTGGCGCTGCTCACCAAGGCCCTCGCGGTGGGTCTGCTGGCCTGGGCCGCGATGGCGTACGCCCTGGCCGTGCTCGGACCGTCGCGCGGCGCACGACTGCGGGCGATCACGTCCGGGGCGCTCGCCGCCGGGCTGGCGCTGGCCGTCGGCGGCTGGTGGTGGGTCGCCAACCTCGTGCGCTACGGCACGGTCCAGCCGCAGGGCCTGCCGGCGTTCGTCCCGCGCGACACCGACCCCGATCTGACCGTGTTCACGCTGGGCGTGCTCGAGCGCCTGACCGCCAGCACCTGGGGCAACTTCGGCTGGCTGGAGGTGCAGGTGCCCGAGGCCGTGCGCGTCGTCGCCGCGCTGGTCGTGGTGCTCGCGCTGGTGCTGGCGCTGAGCCGCCGGCTGGACGTGCCGTGGGGGCGCCCCGCCTCCGCCGTGGCACTGGTCGCGTTCTGCCTGCAGGTCGCCGTCGTCTACCAGCAGTCGCTCAAGAACTACCTGCGCGGCGGCTACTACGCCGGGCTGCAGGGCCGCTACCTGTTCTCCTTCGTCGCGGTGCTGGCCGCGCTGGTCGCGATCGGGCTGGCCCGGGTGCTGCCCCGGCACCGGCTGCCGCTGGCCGCGCTGGCCGGCGTCCTCGCCCTGCAGCTCGTCGGCGTGCTCACCGCGCTGCACGGCTTCTGGTGGCCCGCCGGCGAGGGGCTGCGGCGGGCGCTGGCGGTGCAGTCGGCCTGGGCGCCCTTCCCCCGGCCGGTGACGGCGCTCGCCGTGCTCGTCGCCTCGGTCGCCGTCGCCCTGCTGGTCGGGCTGCTCGGACGGCGCAGCCGCGCGGCCGACGGCCCGGTCGCCCCTCCGCCCGCGCTCGACGGCGAGCCGGTGCGGACCGCGACGAGCGCCTGAGCGAGCCTGCGGCCCGCGCGCCCGTCCCGCCCTAGTCTGGCGCCGCTCAACGACGCGAGGGAGGCACGTGACGACCGCCGAGCCGGACGAGCCCGCCCGCTCGTCCGCAGCCGGTTCGGCGGCCCGCACGCGGATCGTCATCGCCACCGCCGATCCTCTCAAGCCGCAGATGGCCGGACCGGCGATCCGGGCCTGGCAGATCGCCACGGCCCTGAGCGTCGAGCACGACGTGCGGCTGGTCACGGCGTCGGAGTGCTCGTCGACCAGCTCGGCGTTCGAGGTCGGGCGGCTCCGCAGTGAGGCCGACGCCCGGGCCCTCGAGGCCTGGTGCGACGTGCTGCTGTTCCAGGGCAACGTGCTCGAGGACCACCCCTTCCTGCACACCAGCGAGAAGGTCGTCGTCGTCGACCTCTACGCCCCGTTCCACCTCGAGTCCCTCGAGCAGACCCGCGAGCACGCGCCGCAGGACCGGCGGCTGCGACTGGAGAACGCCGTCGCCGAGGCCAACCGGCAGTGCCTGCGCGGCGACTTCCTCGTGTGCGCGAGCGAGAAGCAGCGCGACTTCTGGCTCGGTCACCTCGCCGCGCTGGGTCGGCTGAGCCCGAGCACGTACGACGCCGACGCCACCCTGCGCTCGCTCGTCGACGTCGTGCCCTTCGGCATCCCGCCCGAGCCCCCGCAGGCCGCCGCGCCGGTGCTCAAGGGCGTCGTCGACGGCATCGCTCCCACGGACAAGGTCGTGCTGTGGGGTGGCGGCATCTACAACTGGTTCGACCCGTTGACGCTGATCCGCGCCGTGGACCTGCTGCGGAGGCGGCGCGACGACGTGCGGCTGTTCTTCCTCGGCATGCAGCACCCGCACCCCGACGTGCCCGAGATGCGGATGTCCCTGGCGGCCCGGACCCTGTCCGCCGAGCTCGGGCTGACCGGCACGCACGTGCTGTTCAACGAGGACTGGGTGCCCTACGACGAGCGCGGCGCGTACCTGCTCGAGGCGGACGTCGGCGTCAGCACCCACCTCGACCACGTCGAGACGGCCTTCTCCTTCCGCACCCGGATGCTGGACTACCTGTGGGCCGGGCTGCCGATGGTCTGCACGCGCGGGGACGTGTTCGCCTCGCTGGTGGAGGCGCACGGCCTCGGCATCACGGTCGACCCGGGCGACGTCGTCGGCCTCGCCGACGCGCTCGAGCGGCTGCTCACCGACGACGCCTTCGCGGACAGCTGCCGGGAGCAGGTGCGCGCCCTGGCGCCGGGCTACCACTGGGACCGCGTCCTGGCCCCGCTCGTGGCGTTCTGCCGGGACCCGCGGCGGGCGCCGGACCTCGCGGACGCCGACGCGCGACGGCGGCTCGCCCGCGGTCCCGGCCGCCTCTACCAGCCGCGCAGCGGGCTCCGCCGCGAGGTGGCCATCGCCGCCGACCACCTGCGCGACGGGGGCGTGCGCCTGCTGGCGCGCAAGGCCGCCAGCCGGGTCGCGTACGCCACCGGTCGCAAGCAGCCACCGGCGCCGCCGGGCTAGGCGACGCGGATGGCCCTGACGGACTGCACGACCTTGCCCGCCCGGTCCACGCCGCGCACGACGAGCATGCCGGCGCGCACGCCCTGGACCGGCAGGACCTGAGCACGGGCCGTGCCGTCCGCCGCGATCGGCACCGTCGCCAGGACAGCCGACTTCGTCGTCCTGCGGGTCTCCCAGGAGGTCCGGTAGAAGGTCCGGCCCCCCTCTGTCACCGCTCTGCGGACCTGGACCTGCTCGGTCACGGTCCAGCTCTCGAGCACGGTCACGGTCGACGCCGGGCGGAAGTCCGACAGCAGGATCGGGACGGCCTGTCCCGGCCTGGTCCGCGGGGTGACGACGCGCACCTTCGGCGCCGGCGCCACGACGGGGGGCTCGGCCACGACCGGCGCCGGGGACGTCGTCGGAGGGGGTGTCGGGCCGCCGACGAGCAGGGCGTACGGGTCCACCAGTCCCGCGCCGGTGTGGTCGTCCCGTCCCGGGGTCTCGAGGTCCACGGCCGTGCTGACCAGTGCGGCCTGCACCTCTGCCGGGGTGGCGGCGGGGTGCGCCGCCCGGTAGAGCGAGGCGACGGCGCTGACGGCCGGAGCCGCCATCGACGTCCCGGAGACCGTCGCGTAGCCGCCGTTGCCCCAGGTCGACAGGATGCCGCCGCCCGGAGCGGCGATGTCCACGGCCGGTCCGCTGTACGAGAACGGCGACGACACGTCGTTGCGCTCGGTCGAGGCGACGGCCAGGGCACCCGGGGAGGCCGCCGGGTAGTTGACCTCGTTGCCCGTGGCGCGGTTGTTGCCCGCCGACGCCACGACGAGGGCGCCGCGGTCGGTGGCGTACTGCACCGCGGCGTCCAGGGCGCTGCTGCGACCAGGACCGCCCAGCGACAGGTTGATGACCTTCGCGCCCCGGTCGGCGGCGTGGACGATGCCGCGGGCGACGGCCGTGGACCCGCCGCTGCCGGTGCTGTCGAGCACGCGCACCGGCAGGATGGCGGTGCCTGGCGCGACGCTGGCGACTCCGGTGCCGTTGTCCGCGAGGGCGCCGACGATCCCGGCGACGTGCGTGCCGTGGCCCTTGGGGTCGCTGCAGGCGCCCAGCGCCTCGCCGGTGAAGTCGGCCCCGAGGTCGCAGCGCACCTGCCCGCGCGCGAAGTCCTCGTGACTGGCGCGCACACCGGTGTCGACCACGGCCACCAGGTGCTGGGCACGGTCGGTGGCGACCGGCAGGCGGTCCACGCCCAGGCGGTCCAGGCTCCACTGCTGCGACCGGTACGGGTCGTCGACCGCAAGGGCGGTCATGGGCGTGTCGATGGCCACGCCGTCGCTGCCGGGGAAGGCGGCAGCCCTCTGCACGGCCTGGCCGACGGTCGGCGCGACCACCTCGACGAAGGTCGGCCGTCCGGTGGCGTCGATCAGGATGGCGGAGACGGCACCCTCGCGGGCGTCCTCGTCGGTGATGGCGGGCTGCACCTGAGCCACGGCGGGCAGCGGGGAGCCGGCTGCCGGTGCTGCGGCCAGGCTGAGAACGCCGGTGCCGGCAGCCGTCGTGGCCAGCGCCAAGGCGACCAAGGTGCTCCGGCGGCGGCCGGTGCGGGGGGTGCTCATGAGGTGCGGGTCCTTCCGTGGACGTGCTGCGCCGAGAGGGCTGCTCTCTAGACGTCGGCCGTCCCGGCGAGGGCCTGCGCCGCAGCCCGCCGCTGGGCCAGCACCACCTGCAGCACGAACGCCTCGTCCCAGGTCAGGCGCTTGCGCGCTGCCCCCACCTCGGGGAACCCGCCCGGCGCGTGTATGCC
>CADCUE010000011.1 GCA_902805805.1 uncultured Frankineae bacterium
CCATCGTGGCCGTCTTGCCGCTGCCGGCGCCGGCGACCACGACGCCGGCCTCGACCGGCGCCGTCACCACGGCGGCCTGCTCGTCGCTGATCGGGCGGTCGAGGACGGCCGCGAGCCGCTCGACCGACAGCGGGCGGACGCGAGGGGGTGCGGGGTCGAGCACCGTCATCGCAGCACCGTCATCGCAGCACCGACTCGCCCTCGGGCCAGGCGGGGCAGCTCGCCCGGACGGCGCAGGTGCGGGCGCAGTGCTCGTTGACGGTCGCCGGGAAGTCGCTGCCGCTCATGCCCTGCACCACCCGCTCGACGAGGCTGCGGGCCCAGTCGGGGTCGTCGTCGTCACCGAGCGCGGGCTGCAGCTGCTCGTCGGCGCGCTTGCCGGTCTTGAGCTGCAGCAGCGCCGCGCCGCCCGGCTCGTGCAGGCCGTGCTGCTCGGCGAAGGCCCCGAGCGCCACGGCGAGCTGGTAGACGCCGAGCTGGGGGTGGCGGGCGAGGTCGGCCTTGGACGGCTTGGTGCTGCCGGTCTTGAGGTCGACGACGACCGCGCGCCCGTCGGTGTCGCGCTCGAGCCGGTCGACCCGGCCGGAGAGCACGGCACCGCCGCCGAGGGGGACCTCGACGGCGAGCTCGGTCCCGACCAGGTCGCGGCCGCTGGCGCGCTGCCAGTCGAGGAACCTGCGCAGCTGCTCCACCGCCTCCTGCCGGCGCCGCCGCACCATCCACGGCGCGCCGAGGTCGAGCTCGGGCAGCACCTCGTCGAGCCGGGCCGTGAGCGCCGCCTCGTCGAGGGCGTCGGCCCCGCTGCCGAGCTCGGCGAGGGCGTGGACGAGCGAGCCGACGACCTGCGCCGGCCCGCTGCTGCCCGCCACGCCGACCGCGCTCTCGAGGAACCAGCGCAGGGAGCAGGTGTCGTAGGACTCGACCTTCGACGGCGACACGCGCACGACCTCCCCCTCGGCGACGAGCGGCGCCGCCTCCGACAGCGGCGCCAGCCCCCACCAGCGGTCGGGGTGGGCGCTCGCGACGTGGGGGACGTCGTCGGCGTCCAGGCCCGCGACGAGCGCCAGCCGGCGGCAGGCCGCCTCGCGCAGGGCCGGGTCGTCGGAGGTCGCGGCGGCGTGGCGGAGCTCGGCCACCAGGCCGCTGCCGGTGAGCGGCCGGCCCACGGCGCTGACCCGGTCGGGCACGCCGACCCCGAGCTCCTCGACGAAGCGGCTGGGGCGGTCCTCCTCGCTCCCGGCGACGGCGGTGACGACGAGGCGGTCGCGCGCCCGGGTGACGGCGACGTAGAACAGCCGGCGCTCCTCGGCGAGCAGCTCGGCCCGGCGGTCGGCCCCGGTCGTCGGGCCGGGCGGGCCGGCCTGCGGAGCGTCGGCGGCTGCGGCGAGCTCGTCGGCCCCGAGCAGCGAGCCGCGCAGGCGCAGGTCGGGCCAGACGCCCTCCTGCACACCGGCGACGACGACCAGCGGCCACTCGAGGCCCTTGCTGGCGTGGGCGGTCATGACCCGGACGGCGTCGCCCTCTGGGGTGCGCTGCGCCAGGGTGTCGCCGGGGACCTCCTGCGCCTCGACGTCGTCGACGAACCCGAGCACCGACCCGTGCGGCAGTCGGTCGACGTAGCGGGCGGCCGCGTCGAACAGCGCGAGCACCGCGTCGAGGGACCGGTCGGCCAGGGCGCCCCGCGCGCCGCCCGACAGGCTCTCCTGCTCGAGCCGGCGGGCCAGGCCGCTCGTCTCCCACAGCGCCCAGAGCACCTGCTCGGCCGTGCCGGCGCCGGCGTCGCCGGCCACGGCCGTCCGGACCGCGCGCACCAACCGGGTCAGGCGGTCCATCGGACGGCGGGCGGCGTCCGGGACGGCGAGCAGGGCGCGCGGGTCGCCGAAGGCCTCGACGAGCAGCTCGTCCGACGGCGTGGCCGCACCTGCCGCGAGGTCGACCTCCCGCAGGGCGCGGCGCAGGCGGCGCACGGCGAGGCCGTCGGCGCGCACCAGCGGTCCGCCGAGCAGCGCCAGCACCCCGTCCGCCGTCACCGCGCCGGGACGCAGCGCGGCGCTGAGGACGTCGAGCAGCGCGCGCACCAGCGGCTCCTCGACGAGCGGCACCTCGTCGGCGGGCACGCCGACCGGGACGCCGGCGGCGTGCAGCCCCCGCCGCAGCACGGCGAGCGAGCGCGGCGTCGACCGCAGGAGCACGGCCATGTCGGACCAGGCGAGCCCGTCGACGAGGTGGGCCCGGCGCAGGACGTCGGCCACGAGCGCCGCCTCACCCGTCGGCGAGGCGGCGAGCAGGACCTCGACCGACCCCGGCGACCGGACGGCGACGGGATCGGGGTGCAGGTCGCGGAACGACGCGCTGAGCCGTCCGGCGGGCAGGCGGCGGGCGACCGCGCGGCTGGCGGCGAGCAGGACCGGTCCGGACCGGCGGCACGTCCGCAGCTCGACCACGGGCGCCGGCTGCCCGTCGGCCGTCGGGAAGTCGGTGGGGAAGTCGAGGACGCCGCGGACCTCGGCCCCCCGGAAGGCGTAGATGCTCTGGTCGGGGTCGCCCACCGCGACGAGGTCGCGGCCCTGGCCGGCCAGCGCCTGCAGCAGCCGCACCTGCGCCGGGTCGGTGTCCTGGTACTCGTCGACGACCACGACGGCGCGTGCCGCGCGCTCGCGCTCGCGCAGCTCGGGGTCGCCCTCGAGCAGCGCCGCGGCGGCGCGGACCAGCCCGCTGTGGTCGAGCACCTCCGCGGACGGGTCGAGCGCGAAGCGGCCCTCGTAGTCGTCGAGGAAGCGCCCCGCCGCCGTCCACTCCGGCCGGCCGGACGCCTCCCCGAGCCGGGCGAGCAGCTGCCCGTCGACCCCCCGCTCCTGCGCGCGCTGCAGCAGGTCGCGCAGCTCGCGCCGGAAGCCGCGCAGCGGCAGGGCCGGACGCAGCCCCTCGGGCCAGTCGGAAGCACCGTCGTCGAGCACGCCCTCGAGCAGCCGGGCCACCTCGAGGTCCTGCTCGGGGCCGGAGAGCAGCCGCAGGGGCGGCCCGCCCTCGGCCGCGAGCTCGCGGCGCAGCAGCGCGTAGGCGTAGGAGTGGAAGGTCATCGCGAGCGCCCCGCGCGTCGTGCGGCCCAGCCGGGCCGTGACCCGCTCCCGCAGCTCCTGCGCCGCCTTGCGGCTGAAGGTCAGGACCAGGACCTGCTCCGGCGCCAGACCGCGCCGCTCCACCCGGTCGACCACCGCCTCGACGAGCGTCGTCGTCTTGCCGGTGCCCGGTCCGGCCAGCACGAGCAGCGGCCCGGCGTCGTGGCGCACGACGCGGGCCTGCTGCGGGTCGAGCGCGGGCGCGCCCGCCGTCCGGGCAGGACGGCGGCGCAGGACGGGGTCGGTCACGCGCTCCATCCCAGCACGCACCTCCGACAGGGCCGCTCAGCCGCCGGCCGCACCCCCGTCGCGCAGGTCGCCGCCGTCCCAGCGGGCAGCCGCCAGGTCGACCCGCTCGCCGCGCAGGGGGCAGCCCTCGGCCGCCAGCAGGCGCAGGGCCTCCTGCAGGTGCGGCTCGGCGGGCCGTCCCGACGCCTGCACGACCCGCTGCCAGGGCACCTCCCGGCCGTGCTCGGACAGGACGGTGCCCACGGTGCGCGGCGAGCCGCGGCCCATCAGCTCCGCCACGTCGCCGTAGGTCATCACCGTGCCGGCCGGGATGCGGTCGACGACGTCGAGCACCGCCCGCGCGTACTCGGTCGGGCGCGCCCCGCTGCCGGCGCGCACGCCGAAGCCGACCGATGCGGAGGCAGGACGCGTCGAAGGCACGGACCTGGGTAACACACCGTCGGCAGCATGCCGACCACGACGCACGACGGAGGAGGACCCGTGAGCTGCCAGCGGATCCTCCCTGGTGCCCTGGCGCCCGGGGACAGCGTCCGCGAGAGCCACCACCTCCACCTCGACCCGGTCCCCCGGCTGGTGTCGGACGCCCGGCGGTTCGTCCTCGAGCACGCGCCCGACCTGCCGCCGGACACGCAGGACAGCCTGGTGCTCCTGACGAGCGAGCTCGTCACCAACGCCGTCCTGCACGCGCGCACCGAGATCGAGCTGGGCATCACCATCGGCGACGACAGCATCGTCGTGACCGTGCACGACCTCGACCTGGCGCGCCCGGAGCAGGACCCCTACTCCTCGCGCGAGGGCGGCTGGGGACTCGGGCTCGTCTCCGCGCTGGCCGACACGTCCGCCATGCACACCGACCCGGCGGGTGGCAAGGTCGCCTGGTTCCGGCTCGGACGGTCGGGCACGTCGCCCGTCGCCGACGGCGCAGCCGCCCGTCCCTCGGGCCGGCGCGCGACCCAGCACCCCGACGGAGGAGGAAGCGCCCCGTGACCGAGGGCTCGAACGACGGGCAGCGGCCGACCTCGGCCGGCGCCGCCCGGGCCGCGGGAGTGCTGCGCCTCGGCGAGGACGGGCACGAGGAGGGCGCGTCGGTCCGCAAGCTCGCCACCGGCATCCGGGGCTTCGACCACGTCGCCATGGGCGGCCTGCCGGCGCGCCGAGCCACCGTGGTCGCCGGGCAGGCCGGCAGCGCCAAGACGGTCTTGGCCGCGCAGTTCCTGGCGGAGGGCGTGCGCCGCGGGCAGCCGGGCGTCTTCGTCACCCTCGAGGAGCCCGCCGAGGACCTGCGCGCCAACCTGCTCACGCTCGGCTGCGACCTCGCGGCGTGGGAGGAGGCCGGCGACTGGCGCTTCGTCGACGCCTCGCCGCTCGCCCGCGCCGACGCGCCACAGGGCCACGCCCCGTACAGCATGGAGACGCTGGCCGCGCAGATCGGCCACGCGGTCGACGCCACCGGCGCCGAGCGGCTCGCGCTCGACAGCCTCAACGCCGTCCTCGCGATGCAGGAGGACGTCGTGGCGGCGCGGCAGCTGCTGCGCTCGCTCATCGCGTCCCTGCGCAAGATGGGGCTGACCGTCGTCCTGACGGTGGAGACGCCCGGCGACCCCGGTGGCACGCTGTCGCGCTACGGCGTCGAGGAGTTCGTCGCCGACAACGTCGTGCTGCTGCGCAACGTCCGCGAGGGCAGCTACCGGCGGCGCACCCTCGAGGTGCTCAAGATGCGCGGCGCCATGCACCACAAGGGCGACGTCGGCTTCACCGTCGTGCCCGGGCAGGGCCTGGTCGTCCTGCCCATCACGGCACCCCACCAGGACCCGCACGTCGGCAGCGAACGGGTCTCGTCCGGCAACCCCGGGCTCGACCGGCTCACCCACGGTGGCTTCCTGCGCGGGTCGAGCACGCTGCTGTCGGGGCCGACGGGCACCGGCAAGACCCTGCTGGGGACGCAGTTCGCCGCCGAGGGCGCCGCCTCCGGCGAGCCGGCGCTCATCGTCGCCTACGAGGAGACGCGCGAGCAGGTCCGCGCCAACGGCCGAGCGCTCGGCCACGACTTCGCGGCCTACGAGGAGCAGGGGCTGCTCCACATCGCGTCGCTGTACCCGGAGGTCGCGTCGCTCGACGACCACCTCGTCGAGATCCGCGACCTCGTCGAGCGGCTCCGGCCGACCCGGCTGACCATCGACAGCCTGTCCGCCCTCGAGCGGCTGGGCTCCGACTACGCCTACCGCGAGTTCGTCATCTCCATCACGTCGTTCATCAAGACCGTCGGGCTCGCGTCCGTGATGACCGCCGCGTCCGCGCAGCTCGTCGGCGCGACGTCGGTCACCGAGAGCCACATCTCGGGGCTCATCGACACGATCGTGCTGCTCCGTCACGTCGAGCACGAGAGCTCCCTCAAGCGCGGGATCCTCGTGCTCAAGATGCGGGGCAGCAGCCACGACCACCAGATCCGCGAGCTGTTCGTCCGCGACGGCGACCTCGTCGTCGGCGAGCCGTTCGCCGGCCTCGGCGGCGTCCTCACGGGCCAGCCGGCCGTCCGCGGCTGACCCTGGCGCCGGGTGGCGCGGGCTGCCAGGGTGTGGCCATGACCACGGGTCAGCCATGACGTCCCCGCCCGGCGTCGCCGGCGTCTTCGACCGCGCCGCCGACACCTACGACGCGATCGGGGTCCCCTGGTTCGGGCCGATCGCGCAGGGCCTGGTGGAGGAGCTGGACGTGCAG
>CADCUE010000012.1 GCA_902805805.1 uncultured Frankineae bacterium
CCGTCCAGGGCGTACGCGCGCACGGTCGCCTGCAGCTGTCCCATCACGGCGGCGGCCTGCACCCCGTGGCCGACGACGTCGCCGACGACGAGCACCAGCGCGGCACCGACCTCGACGACGTCGTACCAGTCGCCGCCGACCTGCGTGCCCTGCGCGCCGGCGAGGTAGCGGGCGGCCGCGCGGTAGCCGGCGCCCATCGGCAGCGCCCGGGGCAGCAGGCTGCGCTGCAGGGTGACCGCGAGGTCGCGCTCGAAGGCGTAGCGGCTGGCGTTGTCGAGCGCCAGCGCTGCCCGGCGGGCGAGGTCGAGGACGTGCCCGAGGTCGTCGTCGCCGTACGCCGCCTCGCGGCTCAGCGCGAGCAGGCCGACGGTCCGGCCGCGGGCCGTCAGGGGCAGGCACAGGCTGCTCCCGCGCAGCGCCGAGCGCAGGTGCTCGAACTGCGCCGCGTCGCGGGCCGCCGCGGCCATCGCCGGCCCGGCCGTGCCCGGCAGCAGCTGCGGGCGGCCGGTGCGCAGGACGGTGCCGGCCGGTGAGCCCGGCGAGGTGTCGACCGGGAAGGCGCGGAAGAAGTCGGTGAGCGCCGCGCGGCCGGCCGGGTCGCGGGTCTGCAGCGCGGCGAGCGAGAGGTCGCCCTGCTCGTCGACGACGTGCACCATGGCGGTGTCGGCGATCCGGGGCACGAGCAGGTCGACGAGCGCCTGCACGATGCCCTGCGGCTGGAAGCTCTCGGCGAAGACGGCGGAGGCCTCGGACAGCACGCCCATGAGGCCGGCGGTGCGCTCGGCCTCCTCCCGGGCGGCGCGCTCGCGCTCGTAGGCCTCGAGGCGCTCGACGCTGCTGCTCGTCATCTGCGCCAGCTGGACCAGGACCGCCTCGTCCTCCGCGGTGAAGGGCTGCTCGTCGACGCGGTGCGACAGCTGCAGGATCCCGAGGTTGGTCCCGTCGCGGCCGACCAGCGGCGCGGCGAGGTAGTCCGGCAGCGGCGGGTGGCCGGGCGCGTCCCGCAGCCCGCGGAACTCCGGGTGCTCGAGCAGCTGCGCACCCGTGAGGCGCAGGGGGCGGTTCTCCCGGGTCACGGCGTTCAGGACGCCGAAGCCCTTGGGCAGGACGTCGTACGTCCGCCAGGGGGCGTAGCGCTCGGACAGCGACACGAAGGTCGTCGCGTCGGTCCAGCCGTTCGGCAGCCGGCTGCCGACGCCCTGGTGGCAGCCGATGACCTCCCGCGCGGCCTCGGTGACCAGGCGCAGCAGGTCGTCCAGCGTCTGCGCCGCGCTCAGCGCGAGCGCGGTGTCGGCCAGCTGGCGCAGCTGCTCGCCGCGGCGGCGCTCGAGCGCGGCCAGCGACCGGGCCTCGGCGTGCAGCCTCGCCCGCTCGACCATCTCGGCGGCCTGCCGCGCGTAGAGCTCGACGAGCTCGAGCTCGCGGGCGTCGGGCACGACCCGGCCGCGGTAGTACGCCGACAGCGCGCCCATCGGCTCACCGGCGAGGGTGAGCATCGGCACCGACAGCACGGCCCGCACCCCGTGCTGCAGCGCTCCCTCGCGGAAGGCGCCGTAGTCGGGCGAGCGCTCGATGTCCTCGACGAGCACGACCCGTCGCTCGGCGACGGCCCGGCCCGCCGAGCCGGTGCCGAACGGCACGCGCATCGGGCCGATGTAGTCGTCGGGGAAGCCGACCCACGCGCTCGGGACCAGCGCCTGCACTCCTGGCACGGTGGTCCAGACCGCCGCGAGGTCGGTGTGCAGGAGCTCGGCGACAGCGCCGGCGAGCTGCTCGAGCAGGGGCTGGACCCGGGTCAGGTCGCTGCCGGTCGGAGCCAGCTCGGCGAGCGTGGTGGCGCCGGCGGCCGCGGCAGCGAGCTCCACGCGGACGCGGGCGACCTCGTCCGCGGCAGCGTCCAGCAGCTGCCCGTCCTCTGCCCGTCTGCGCTCCACGACGGCTACAGCGCCAGCACGCTGACGAGCTCACGGGCGGCCGGTCCGCCCTCCTCCGTCGCGATGTCCCAGGCGGCCGGCACGTCGAGGTCGTCGACGAGGCGCTCCAGCACCGCGGCGGCGGCGGCCTCGGAGCCGGCCGCACGGCCGGCAGCGGACCGCAGCGCGTCGAGCCGCCTCCCGGCGCGCTCCAGCTCGTCGTCGGTGTGGTCCCACGGCAGGGCGTACGCCCGGTCGAGCAGCAGCGCCCGCACGAGCGCGCCCTCGTGCGCCGCGAGCAGGTCCCGGACGAACACGAGGTTGCCGGTGGACTTCGCCATCTTCTCGCCATCGAGCCGCACGGTGCCGATGTGGAGCCACGAACGGGCGAAGGGCGACACGCCCGTGGCGGCCTCGGCCTGCGCCGACTCGTACGCGTGGTGCGGGAAGCGCAGGTCGGCGCCGCCGGCGTGCAGGTCGAGCGACGACCCGTAGGTCGACAGGGCCATGGCGGTGCACTCGGCGTGCCAGCCGGGCCGCCCCGGTCCCCACGGCGACGGCCAGGCCGGCTCGTCCCCGGCGCTGGCCTGCCACACCGCCTGGTCGAGGGGGCTGTCCTTGGCGGGGTCGTCCGGGCGGCCGCCGTTCGCCGCGAGCAGCGGGAGCGCCTGCTCGGGCAGCAGCCCCGCCGTGCCGCAGACCGCGCCGCCGCGGAAGTAGACGCTGCCGCCGCTCTCGTAGGCGGCCCCGCTGTCGAGCAGCGCCGCCGACAGCTCGACGACCTGCGGGACGAACGTGTGGGCACGCGGCTCGTGGGTGGGCCGCCGGACCGACAGGGCGTCCATGTCGCGCTCGAAGTGGAACTGCTGCACCGCCGCGAAGCGGTCGTAGTGGGCGCCGGCGCGCTGCGCGGCGTCGAAGAGCACGTCGTCGACGTCCGTGACGTTGCGGCAGACCTCGGTGCGGACGCCGAGCCGGCGCAGGACCCGGTCGGCCACGTCGACCCAGACGAAGGTCGCGGCGTGGCCGAGGTGGGTGACGTCGTACGGGGTGACGCCGCAGACGTAGATGCGGGCCCGCCCGACGACCGACAGCGGCCGGCCACCGAGGCGCAGCCGGGGCGGGACGGTCAGCTCGGGCACGGGAGGGCTCCTCGGTGGGACGGGGGCAGGGACGGCGACAGGCAGCGGTGGCTGGAGGGGCGGGGACAGCCTGCCACCGCCGGTCACCTCGCGGCGCGAGTCACCGCACCGCAGTAGCGGTCGTGGTCCTGGCGGGCCTGCTCGATCGGCACCAGGACCTCCTCCCGCGCGACCTGCTCGACGGCGTCGTCCAGCCGCCGTCGGGCGCGCCGGCCGCGGCGCCGGGCTCCCGCGGCGACGAGCGGCCGGGACAGCAGGGCCAGCAGCAGTCCGGCCAGCAGGCCTGCGACGAGCAGCAGCGTCGGCAGCGGGATGCCCTCGACCCGCGGCAGCGGGACGACGTCGTCGAGCTGCAGGTAGCCCAGGGCGACCAGTGCGAGCAGCCACAGGGCGCCGACCAGCGCCGTGAGCACGAGCAGCCACTGCAGCCCCCCGACCGCCCGCTGCCACAGCGGCGTGCGGTCGGGTCCGAGGTCGGTGCCGGCGACGGCCCGGTCGAGGCGGTCACCGAGGCGCTCCTCGCTCACCTCCACCGTCCGGCGCAGGTCGTCGCGCCAGGCCTGCGGCAGGCCGGCGCCGGCGCTGTCGCGGGCTCTGCGCAGGGTCGTGGTGACGGCGGCGCGCTGGGCCGGGCTCGCCGGCGGCAGGCTCGTGCGGCTGTCGGCGTTCCCGACGTGCAGGCGCCCGAGCGGGTCGGGACGCAGCTTCGCGGTCCAGCGCAGCGGCGGCCAGCCGGTGTGGCCGACGCCGTCCCGTCGGGCCGAGCGCTCGACGGCGCTCACGACCGCGGGCACGCCGGCGGCGTCCGACAGCGCGCGGGTGAGACCGGTGCGCTCCTGCTTGGCGAGCTCGGACCCGCCGTCGCCGCAGTGGGCCTGCAGCCCTGCCGCGGCGGCACGGACGTCGGCGGTGAGGCGGTCGCTCGCGGCTCGGCGCTGGGCGACCCTGCGCGCCAGCTCCTCGCGCAGCGCGGGGAGCCCGTCGCCCGTGCGGGCCGAGACCGGCAGCACGGGGGTGCCGGCCAGTCCCTCGCTGTCGAGCAGCCGGCGCAGGTCGGCCGTGACGGTGCGGGCCGTCTCGGGCTCGAGCCGGTCGACCTGGTTCAACGCGACGAGCAGCACGCCGGCGTGGCCGGCGTGCGGCGCCAGGTAGCGGTCGTGCACGGCCGCGTCGGCGTACTTCTGCGGGTCCATCACCCACACCAGCACGTCGACGAGCTCGACGAGGCGGTCGACCTCGAGCCGGTTCTCCAGACGGGTGCTGTCGTGGTCGGGCAGGTCCAGCAGGACCAGCCCCTGCAGCGCCGGGTCGGGGTCGGCGTGGACGTGCCGGCGCGGCACCTCCAGCCAGTCGAGCAGGCGGTCGGGCGGGCTGCCGTCCGGTCGCGGCCACACGGTGGCGTGGGCGACGCCGGTCGTGGGACGGCGCACGC
This sequence comes from uncultured Frankineae bacterium, assembly GCA_902805805.1. The sequence continues at coordinate 4,488 of CADCUE010000012.1, forward strand.
CGGGGCTCGAGACGTCGCTGCCGGACAGCGCGTTGAACAGCGTCGACTTGCCGCTGCCGGTCGCGCCGGCGAGCGCGACGACGGTCGCGTCACCCAGCGCCTCGCGGGCGCCGGCCTTGGCGAGCAGCGTGCGGGCCCGGCCGACCTCGGGGACCTCCAGCCGGCCGTCGGCGACCTCGATCGCCTCGCGCAGCGCGGCCAGCCGGTCGGTGAGCGGGAGCTCGCGCCGGCTCACCGGCGCGCCTCGAGCAGCGCCCTGCTCGCGGCCCGCAGCGCGTCGGCGCTCCCCGGCTCTGGCGCAGCCTCGACGACGAGGGCGTCGAAGCGCTCCTGCTCGCCCCGGAGCAGGCGGTCGGCGCGCGTGCCCAGGTCGGCACGCGCCTTGGCGGCCAGCGCGCGGACGGCCGCGTCGCCGAAGACCGCCTCGAGCAGGCGCTGGCCGAGGGCGGACGTGCCGCCGGCGACCGCGATCTCGCCGCCGGTGAGACCGCCCGTCTGGGCGAACACGGCGACCATGACGACCAGCCCCGCGCCGTTGACGCCGAAGCTCAGGAAGCGCGCGGTCGAGCGCTTGTCGGCGCCCTCGTCGCGCACGAGGTCGAGCACGTGGCCCTGCCAGGCGCGCACCTCCTCGCCCGCGGCGTCGGGGAAGTCGGCCGAGACCTGCTCCAGCTCGCGGTCGCGGCCGCCGAGCAGCTCCGGGCCCGCCGGCAGCGCCCGCCACGCCGTGACCGTGCGCTCGGCGGCGGCCTCCGCCTGCGCGCGCAGCAGCTGCTCGACGCTGCTCTCGAGCGCCACCTCCAGCTCCTGCGCCGGCGTCGGCCGGCCGCTCAGCGCTGCGGTGAGCCGGTCGCGCAGCCGGCCGACCTGCGCCTGCAGGCTGCGCATCCACTCCCCCGTGCCGACGAACTCCTGCCAGCGGGCGAGGACCTCGCCGCGCAGGAGGCTGCCGTTCTGCACGCCCTCGTCGACGCCGTCGCGCGCCCGGTCGTACGCCGCGTCGGCGACGTCGCGCAGCTGGCCGGCCGCGACGTCCTGCGCCTCGACGGCGGCGACGAGCGCGTCGACGCGGCTGGTGAGGCTGTCGAGCGCGCCGGACAGGGTCTGGCGCACGACCGCGGCCCGCTCCTCCTGGTCGGCGGCCAGGCCGTGCAGCCACTCGCGCAGGGGCGCCACCTGGTCCTCGGGCAGCCGGCCGTCGACGAGCGGGCGCTCCTCGACGACGAACAGGCGCGCCGTGTCGAGCCGCGCCCGCTGCAGCATGCCGGCGAGGTCCTCGGCGATCTCGGCCGCCGCCTCCGGCGGCACGCGGTCGAGGACGACGGCCAGCGCCGTGCCGCGCTCCGCGGCGGTGCGCAGCAGGTCCCACGGCACCGCGTCGGCGTAGCGGGCGGCGGTCGTGACGAAGACCCACAGGTCGGCGGCGGCGAGCAGCTGGCCGGCGAGGTCGCGGTTGCTCTCGACGACGGAGTCGACGTCGGGGGCGTCGAGCAGCGCCAAGCCGGCCGGCACGTCGTCCCGGGCCTCCAGGCGGATGCCGCCCGGGCCGGCGTCGGCGCCGGTCGTGCGGGACAGGCCCGGGAGGATGCGAC
>CADCUE010000013.1 GCA_902805805.1 uncultured Frankineae bacterium
CCACCGCCCGCGAGCCGCCCCGCAAGCCACCGCCCGTGAGCCACTCCGGCGCCGGGAGCCCGTCCCCGACCCCGACGACGTCTGAAGGAGCCCCCTTGCCCGAGGGGCACACGATCCACCGCCTGGCGCGCGACCACCGCCCCCTGCTCGTCGGCCGCACGGTCAGCGCCTCCAGCCCGCAGGGCCGGTTCGCCACCGGCGCGCAGATGCTCACCGAGCGCGTCGTCGAGGACGTCGAGCCGTACGGCAAGCACCTGTTCTACGCCTTTGCCGGCGACGTGCTCCTGCACGTGCACCTCGGGCTGTACGGCTCCTTCACCCGCGGGACCGGTCCGGCCCCCGAGCCGCGTGGTGCGCTGCGGCTGCGGATGGTCGTGGACGACGAGGCAGACGGGTCGTGGTTGGACCTGCGCGGTCCCACCGCCTGCGAGCTGTTCACGCCGCACGACCGGGACGCCGTGGTGGCCCGCCTCGGACCGGATCCGCTGCGCAAGGACGCCGACCCGGCCAGAGCGTGGAAGCGCATCTCCGGCAGCCGTACGGCCGTCGGCGCGCTGCTGATGGACCAGTCGGTGCTGGCGGGCGTCGGCAACGTCTACCGGGCGGAGGTCCTCTACCGCGCGGGTCTGTCGCCGTTCCGGCCCGGGCGCGAGGTGCCGGAGCGGGTCTTCGACGCGATGTGGGCGGACCTGCGGGTCCTGCTGCGGGCCGGCGTCCGGGCCGGGCACATCGTCACGACGGCGAAGGAGGACCGGGACCGGCGGTCCGGACCGGCCCGGCGCGAGGACCGGTTCTACGTCTACCGCCGGCACGGCCTGCCGTGCCGGCGGTGCGGCACCGAGATCCGCACCGAGGTCATGGTCGGACGCAACCTGTTCTGGTGCCCGGTCTGCCAGCCGGCCTAGCCCCGCCGGTCAGGACAGCCGGCTGTCAGAGCCGGTCGTCAGAACACCAGCGGGCACCAGGGCGCCGGGCCCGCGGCACCGAACGCCGTGCTGGTGACGTCCCGCGCGCCGGCCGTGCGCTCCTCGACCGGCCGCGACCGCAGCGGCGTCCCCCCGAGGTAGGCGGCTCCCAGGTCCTCGGCGGCCAGCGCCAGGTCGGCCGCGGCACCGGTGCGCTCGCACACCGCGCCCGTCCGGTCGCCGGTCAGGCGCCAGCGCCCGGAGTTCCACGGCGCGCGCTGGTCGGTCACCTCGAGCACGACGTCGACGTCGCACGCGTAGGTGCGGCTGCGCAGGGCGCCCGGGACGTCCACCAGGCGCACCCACAGGCTGTCGCGCAGCTGCGCGCGGGCGCGTCGGGGATCTGCCAGCAGGGACAGCCGCAGCGGGTCGTCGGGCGCGAGCGACCGCGCGCGCACCTCGCTGGTCAGGTCGAGATCGAGCAGGTGCCGCCACAGCCGTGCGCCGGCGCCGGGGTCGGCGGCCAGGACCTCGCGCACGTGCACGACACCGGCCGGCACGTGGTCGGACCAGACCGGGTCCACGGAGTACAGCGCGTAGCCGCCTTCGGTGACGACGGCCTGCAACGGTGACGCGCTGCCGCGGGAGTGCTCGGGGTCGTGCAGCCGGTAGTCCCACCACACGGCGTCCCGCGCCGGGAAGCCGGGCGTGCGGGTGGCCACCGACGCGTACACCTCCTCGAGGTGCGTGCGGTCCGGCTCGACCAGCGTCAGCCTCCCCGGCGGCACCGCGGTGCGGAAGGCGGCGCCGCGCGGCAGCGTGGCCGACAGGTTCCAGGCGGCCGGGCCGTAGCCGTAGCGGCTGTAGATGGCCGCCTCCGACGCCCACAGCGCGGCGACGGCCGTGCCCTCCTCGTGCAGGTCGGACAGCTGGCGCTGCATCAGCGCCCCCAGCAGACCCTGCCGACGGAAGGTCGGCAGCACGCTGACCCACGTCACGCCGGCCACCGGCAGCACGGCCCCGGGGACCGTCAGCGTGAGCGCGAAGGAGCCGGCCGTCGCGATCAGCCGACCGTCCGCGTGCGCGGCGTAGAAGCGCGCCGGGTCGACCAGGGCCAGCTCGACGTCGACGTCGTCCGGGTGCGACGGCGTGCCGAAGGCCTGCGACAGCACGGCCCAGGCGGTCGGCAGCTCTGCGGGCTCCAGCACACGGACGTCAGCGGCCACGGGCGACATCATCCCCGATGCCGCGGCCACCTGTACCCTCCCCGAGATCATGGCACTTCCTGCGGCGTTCACCCGTGGCCCGGTGCCGCGGTTCGTGACCGCCGTGGTGCTCGCCCTGCCGCGGGGCATCACCCGGCTGCGCCGCTCTCCACCGCCGGAAGGGCCGGCACTCGTCGGCCTCGTGCTGCTCGCGGTGCTCCTCGTCGTCGGCGGCGAGATGCTCGGCAAGGAGTACGTGCCGCCGGCCTCCCAGGTGCTGCCGCTGCTCGGCGGCAGCCTGCTGCTGCGCCGCAAGGCGATGCGCGCCCTGCTCCTCGTGGTCGCCGGCTGCCTGGCGTACGCGCTGTTCGACATGAAGCTGTTGGACGTCCGTCCGGGCGCGCTGGTGGTCGTGCTCGTCACGGCCGCCGTGAGCTACGAGTTCAGCCGCTCCCGCGAGGAGACCGGGCTGAGCGGGTCCTCCGGTGACACCTTCGTCGTCGAGCTGCGGCAACGGCTGCAGCGGCAGGGCGAGCTGCCCCGGCTGCCGAGCGGCTGGCGCGGCGAGGCCGTGCTGAGCCCGGCCGGTGGCGGGCCGTTCGCCGGGGACTTCGTGGTCAGCGCCCTGCGGGACGAGGGCCGGTGCCTCGAGCTCGCCCTGGTCGACGTCTCCGGCAAGGGCATCGAGGCGGGCACCCGCGCGCTGCTGCTGTCCGGCGCCCTCGGCGGGCTGCTCGGCTCGGTGCGCTCGGACGGCTTCCTGCCCTCCGCGAACCGCTACCTCGACCGGCAGGAGTGGGACGAGGGCTTCGCCACGGCGGTGCACCTGGTCGTCGACCTCGTCGACGGGAGCTTCTCGGTGGAGTCGGCCGGTCATCCGCCGGTCGCGCTGTTCGACGCCGGATCGGGCCGGTGGAGCCTGCTCGGAGCCCACGGGGTGGCGCTGGGCCTGCTGCCCGAGGCGTCGTACGAGGCTGTCACCGGCCGGCTGGACCGCGGCGACGCGCTGATCCTCTACACCGACGGGCTGGTCGAGGTGCCGGGACGCGACCTCGAGGTCGGCATCGACAAGCTGCTGGGCGAGGCCGAGCGGCTCGTGCCGCACGGCTTCACCGGCGGAGGTCAGCTGCTGGTCTCGCGCGTGGCGACCGCGGGCACGGACGACCGTGGACTCGTGCTGCTCTGGCGCGACACGTAGGACCCTCAGGGCGCCCGGCTCGCCGAGGCGGCCGCGAGCCGGCTGACCGGCCGCCGGTCGCTCGCCAGCACGAACGGCGCGTCCCGCACGGAGGCCAGCACGGCCAGGTAGTCGGCGCGGCGGACGAGCACCGAGCCCAGCGATGCGAGGTGCGGCGTCTCCTCCTGCACGTCGACGAGGCTGGCGCCGGCGTCGCGCAGGCGCGCGCACAGCTCGACGAGCGCGACCTTCGAGGCGTCGGTCGCCCGGTGGAACATGGACTCGCCGCAGAAGACCTGCCCGACCCGCACGCCGTACAGGCCGCCGACGAGCGCATCCCCGTCCCACACCTCGACGCTGTGTGCTCCGGCCGTCGGGGACGGCGGTGCGGAGTGCAGCTGCGCGTACGCCTGACGCATGCGCGGCGTGATCCAGGTGCTGTCGCGCTCCGCGCAGCCGGCGACGACCTGCTCGAACGCCGCGTCCACCGTCGTGGTCCAGCCGCAGGACCTCAGCCGGGCGCGCAACGACCGCCGTACGACGACCTGCTCGGCGAGCAGCACCGCGCGCGGGTCGGGGGAGCACCACGGCACGAGGGCGTCGGGGCCGGGGAGCACGGGGAGCTGCCCCCGGCGCACCAGCCGCCGCGTCGAGCGCTCGAGGGCCTGCTCGTCCGCGCCGGACGACGGCCAGGGGAAGCACCCGGCCCGGTAGGCGGAGACGAGCGTCGAGGCGTCCAGCGTGCCGCCCAGCGCGACGAGACTGCGCGGAGCCCGCGCGACGTCGAGCGAGGCGAACGGGTCCTCGGGCGGCATCTGGCCACCGTAGGACCTACGGAGCGCCGACCTGCACGTCCTGGAGCGGCCACCACACGGCCGCGGTGCCCTCGGCCGTCGCGAGCAGCAGAGCGGCGGTCAGCGCCAGCGCGACCGCGACTGCGACGGCTCCGGCGGTCCCGGGAGTCGCCGCCACGAGTGCGCCGCGCAGCAGGCGCCGGGACGGTGCGTGCGCCCGTCGGCTGAGCGCGGTCAGGAAGCCGACGACGACGCCGGCGGCGGCGGTCAGCTCGGGCCGCTCGAGCCCGCTGACGTCGGGCGAGCTGAGCCAGACCAGGCCCGCCGGCACGGCGGCCGCCAGCAGGAGCATGGGCAGGCTGAGCAGCGTGTCGCCGAGGGCCAGCACGGCGTACCACGGCGAGCTCAGGGCGGTGACGACCGGGTCGCGGCGGCGCTGTCCACGACGCTCGCGTCGCCCGCGCAGCCGGTCGCCGGCGCGTCCGGTCGCCCGGAGCAGGACGAGCAGCACCAGGGCGGCGCCGGCGCCGACGACCGGCGCGACCAGAGTGGCAGCGCCGAGCAGCCCGGCGCCGGCGGCCGCCGTCGCTCCTGCCTGCAGGCGGCGGGCGGGGGAGCGGTGCGGGTCGGCCTGCTCGTCGAGGATGGCGTCGTCCGCGTCCCAGTCGCCGGGCCCCCACTCGTCACGGCCCCACTCGTCACGGCCCCACTCGTCACGGCCCCCGCCGTCGGGGTCCTCCTGTCCGTGCCCGCGCGCCCCGTCGTCGGCCCCGTCGTCTGCTCCGTCGTCGGGCACGTCGTCGGCCGGCGGCGCTGCGGGCCAGGGAGCACGTGCCGCGAGCACGGGCCGCGGGCCGGTGGAGGCGGTCGCCAGCTCGCGCACGGGCTCGGTCAGCCCCCGCGTGCCGGCCCTGGGCACCGTGTCGCTCGGGTCGTGCGCCGGACGCGCGGTGTGCAGCACGGAGGTGGCGTCGACGTCGTGCGGGAGGTGCACGGTGACCGGCGCGGCCGCCGTCGTCCCGCCGAGCGCGCGCAGCAGGCTGCCGGCGTCGGGCCGCCGTGCCGGGTCCGGGTCCATCGCGGCCGAGACCAGGGCGGCCAGCGGCTCCGGCAGGCCGTCGAGGTCGGGCTGGCCGTGCACGATGCGGTACAGCACCGCTTCGGGTCGTCCGGTGCCGTACGGCGGGCGGCCGGTGCCCGCGAGCGCGACCGTCGCCCCCCAGGCGTGCACGTCCACGGCGGCGCTGACGGCCGAGCCGATGACCTGCTCCGGCGCGAGGTAGCCCGGCGTGCCGATGATCAGGCCGCTGCGGGTCAGCGCCGTGACGTCGACAGCGGTCGCCAGGCCGAGGTCGATGACGTGCGGCTGGCCGTCGAGGACGAGGACGTTGCCGGGCGTCAGGTCCCGGTGCACGACGCCGGCGCCGTGCAGGGCGGCGAGCGCGTCCGCCAGACCCCGCGCCAGCACGTGCAGCTCGTCCGGCGGGAGCGGTCCCGAGCGGCTGACGAGGTCGTCGAGCCGCGTCCCCGGCACGAAGCGGGTCACCAGGTAGGGGGTGTCGGCCTCGACGTCGGCGTCCAGCACCTCGACGAGGTGCGGTCCGCGGACCCGGCGCAGGGCGTCCAGCTCGTGCCGGAAGCGGCGCCGGGCCTCCGGGTCCGGGAAGCCGTCGCGCAGGACCTTCACCGCGACGGCCCGGTCGTCGGGGGAGACGCCGAGGTAGACGGTGCCCATGCCGCCCTGCCCGATCCGGCCCAGCAGGCGGTGCGGTCCGACGCAGGCCGGGTCCGACGGTCGCAGTGGCGTGACCGGCACCGCGCCTCCCCGTGCTCGTCGGCTCTGTCCCCGACGTCGAGGCTATCCCGAGGTCTGCGAGCCGGGTGGGTCCGGAGGCCGGGTCAGCCCCTCGCATCCATCATGGCGTCCCACGCCACGCCGACCAGGTGCAGCGCCTCGCCGACACCGCGTCCGACCGCGGCGGCGGAGGCGTCGCCACCCGTGGAGCCCAGCACGATCACGATGATGACCAGGAAGATCAGGATGTTCTTGAGGTTCATCGCACCTCCTCGTGGTCAGGACGGTCGGTCGCGGGCAGTGACACGGGGTACAGGCTGGCACAGTCGCCGCCCGCTGCCACCCCCGGTCGTCGGCGTGTCGCGGCCGGCCTGGGCCGCACGCGGGGACGATGCCCCGAGCGGGCGGTCCGGCGAGGGAGGTGCGGCATGGCGGAGCCGGACGACGTGCCGCCTGCGCCCCCGCTGCACCGCGCCACGGCGGCGCTGCGGGGCTCCGCGCAGCGCCTCGGCCGGACCGTGGCCGAGGCGGGCGAGCGGGTGCGGCGGTGGGACGAGGACAAGCGCAAGCCGTCGTTCGTCTCCGACGCGGAGGAGGTCTGCATCGATGCGCGACGCCACCCGCTCCTGCTGCTGACGCCCGCCCTCCGCACGCTGTGCGGGCTGATCGCGCTCGCCGCCGTGGGGGGCTTGTGGCCGCTGCTCGGCTTCGCCCTGCTCACCGCCTTCTGGGCGACGGGCCGGTTCCGGCTCGGTGTCCGCCGGACGGCGACCGTCGCGGGTGTGGCCACCGTCGCCCTGGTCGTGCTGCCCGCGGTGGCGCGGCCGGTGTGGTGCGTCGTGGCCCTGCTGGCCTGGGCCGCCGAGGACGTCGCGGACTGGTACTTCGACCGGCTCGTGGTGACCGACAAGCGCATCTACCGGCGCTACGGGGTGCTCACCGAGCACGCCCCGTCGATCTCGCTCACCGGGATCGCCTACCTCGACGCGAGCGTTCCGCCCCTCGGGCGGCTGCTGCGCAAGGTCAAGCTGACGTCGTACGGCACGCTGAGCCTGGACTCGGTGGCGCAGCGCGACGCCCCGCTGTCGCGGTTCGACCTCATCCCGGACGTCGTGCCGCTGTCGCACCAGATCCTCGACCTGCGGTCCAAGGCCATGCCGAAGTACCCGCCGCCGCCGCCCTGAGGTCCCGCAGCCCTGCGCCGACGTCGGGGGGCGGCTCACCACGGGTCGCCGTCCCGCCAGTCGCAGACGATCTCGCCGTGCAGGTCGAGCCGCACGTCGGGAGAGAAGGGCAGGACGAAGACGCAGTCGTCGTCCTCCGGGGTCCGGACGACGCCGGCGGGGGTGAGGACCGCCGTGGGTCCCTGCCAGCGGCGCCATCCGCGGGCGGCGTAGAGCGCGGCTCCCGCACCGGTCGCCCCCAGTGCGCCCAGGTCGTACGCGCCGCGCGCGACGGCCTCGAGCGCCGTCATCAGCGCCGCGCCGTGCCCCCGTCGCTGGACGTCGGGCCGCACGGCCACGCCCTCGACGTACCCGGTGCGCCAGGCGCGGCCGGCGTGCAGCAGCCGGCGCTGCACGAGGGCGGCGTGGCCGACGAGCTCCGGTCCGTCCCACGCCAGCGCGTGCAGCCCGCCGAGGCAGTGCTCCCAGTCGGCGTCGGTGAGGTCGTCGAAGACGTCGTCGAGCAGGCGGGCGGCGCCGGCGAGGAGCCCGGGCCCGAGCTGTCCGGTGTGGGCGAGCTCGACGCGGACCATGCGTCCAGGGTCCTCGAGAGCGCTGCGGGAGCCGGCCCGGGGTGGTCCCGCAGGAGGTCCGGGGAGGCACCTCCGTCCGAACGGGGTCAACCTCCCGCGGGGGCAGGCCCCTGCGGCGCCAGGACGGTGAGCGCCCCGGGCAGCACGTCGACCTCGACGGGCAGCGGCCCGACCGGTTCGCCGTCGGCGTACGCCGTCATGGCCGGGGCCTCGAGCCGGACGGTGCGGGCACGGAACGTCCGGACCTCGGGTCGGCCGACGTGCCGACCGCGGTAGACCGACGGGAACAGCCGCAGGAACCGCGCGGTCGGCAACGGGGTGAGGACCGTGACGTCGAGCAGGCCGTCGGTGGGATCGGCGTCCGGGCAGACGAGCATCCCGCCGCCGTACGAGCGGCTGTTGCCGACGGCGACCAGCATCGCCGGCAGGTGCAGCGGCACCCCGTCGATGACGACGTCGTACGGCACAGGGCGGAACACCCGGAGCTCGGCGAGCACTGCCAGGGGGTAGCGGGCGGCGCCGCGCGGCCAGGTCAGGGCGTTGGCCCGCTCGGTGACGCGAGCGTCGAAGCCGGACGACAGGACGGTGACGAAGACCCGGCCACCCACCCGCCCGACGTCGAGCGCGCGGCGCCGTCCGTGCAGCACCACGTCGACCGCGCTGAGCGGGTCGGCCAGGCCGAGCATCCGGGCCGCGTCGTTGCCCGTGCCGGCGGGCACGACGGCCAGCGGCACCCCGGTGCCGAGGACGGCGGTGGCCGCGAGGTTGACCAGCCCGTCCCCGCCGAGCGCGGCGAGCGCGTCGACGCCGCCGGCGACCGCCTGCCGGGCCAGCTCGGCCGCGCCGGCGGCGTCGTCGCCGACCAGCACGTCGACGTGCGCGCCGCCGGCCCGCAGCCGGTCCCTCACCGCAGCCGTCAGCCGCTGCCCGCGTCCGCCGCCGGCGGTCGGGTTCACGAGCAGCGCGACCCGGAGCGGCACACCGCGGACGCTAGCCGAGCCCTCAGGGCGGAGCCTGCAGCAGCGCCACGACCTCCTGCTCGGAGGTGGGCGTGAAGTCGTCGTACCAGGTGGACACCGACCGGAAGCGGTGGGGGGTCAGCACGGCGACCACCTCGTCCGCATGCTGCCGCAGGTCGGCGAGGGTGTCCGACGGGGCGACGGGGACCGCGAGGACCACCCGGCCGGCACCGGCCGCCCGGAGCACCTGCAGGGCCGCTCGCGCGGTGGCTCCGGTGGCCAGGCCGTCGTCGACGACCACCGCCGTCCTGCCCTCGACGGGGCACGGCGTCCGGCCCGACCTCAGGCGGGCAGCGCGGCGCTCCACCTCTGCCTGCTCGCGCCGAAGGACCTCGTCGAACTCCTGCTCGGTCACCCCGGTCCGGCGCAGCAGCCCGACGTTGCGCACGACGACCCCGCCCTCGCCGACGGCACCCATGGCCAGCTCCGGCTGCCCGGGGAGCCCCAGCTTGCGCACGACGACGGCGTCCAGCGGGGCGGCCAGGGCGCGGGCCACCTCGTCCGCGACGGGGACACCGCCGCGCGGGAGCCCGAGCACGACGACGTCCTGGCCGCGCAGGTGCCCGAGGCGACCGGACAGCACCCGGCCGGCGTGGCCCCGGTCTGCGAAGCGCATGGCCACTCCTCGTCAGGTCGGGTGCTCGAGCCCCATCGCGGTCAGAGCGTCCGGCAGCGTGTCGCTGACCAGCGCGTCGGCCATCCCCACGATCTCCAGGACGCGGCGGCAGGGGCCGGTCGGCGGGCAGACGACGCGGAACGGCACACCGCACTGCCGGCTCTCGCGGGCGAACCGGTCGACGAGCCGACAGCCGGAGCTGTCGAAGAAGGTGACCTCGGTCAGATCCAGGACCAGCGCGGTCGCGCCGGCCACCAGGTCGGCGACCCCGGGGAGCAGCAGATCCGTGCTGCGGACGTCCACGTCGCCGACGGCGTGCAGCACGCGCACGCCGGGCGGCTCCTCGAGGGTCTGCACGGTCATCATCGGGCAGCGTCCACCGCGACAGGAGCCCGGTGCGGCCGGTGCTGCACGTCCGGGGACCGGGCCTGGTGCACGGCCGTCCCGTCCCAGGACAGCAGCAGCAGGCAGACGTCGTCCCGGACCACCTCGTCGACGAGCAGGGTGTCGGTCAGCGCAGCGACCGCCTCGGGCAACGGCAGGTCGCGCACCCGCTCCCCGGTCGCCACCAGCAGGTCCAGACCGTCGTCGAGCTGGCGACCACGGCGCTCGACCAGCCCGTCGGTGTAGAGCAGCAGGCGGTCGCCGGGCTCCAGCCGGACCTCCGCCTGCTGCCGCAGCGGGAGGTGCAGGAAGCCGCCGAGCGGGGTGGACCTGCCGTCCCACAGCAGTCGCGGTGCTCCCTGCGCCGGCACGAGCAGGGGAGGGGGATGGCCCGCGCAGGCGTACGTCACTCGACCCGTCGCGAGGTCCAGCTCCGCGAGCACGACCGTGGCCATCCGCGCCGCCTCGACCCGCTCCACGAAGGCGTCCAGCCGTGAGAGCAGTCGGGACGGTCCCGTCCGCGGGTCCGCGATGGCGCGCACCGCGCTGCGCAGCTGACCCATCGCGCTGGCGGCTCCCAGCCCGCGACCGACGACGTCGCCGACGAGCAGGCACAGCCGCCCCTCGCCGGACAGGAAGACGTCGTACCAGTCGCCGCCGACCTCGAGCATCTCGACGCCCGGCCGGTAGGCGGTGGCGACGGCGAAGCGCGGGTCGACCGGCGGGTCGACGGCCAGCAGCGAGTGCTGGAGCTCCCGGGCGACGCCGGCGCTCTGCTCGTAGCGCTGCGCGCGGTCCAGCGCCAGACCGGCCTGCTGGCCGACGGCGGTGAGCACCTCGAGGTCGAGCGGCTGCCCGCCGGGGTCGCGACCGGCGGTGACCACCAGGACGCCCTGCAGGTCGGTCTGCCCGTGCAGCGGGACCACGACCCGTCCGGACTGCTCGACCGCGCCGTCGGCCTGCAGCACGGACGGAGGCGGGTCCGCCCGGGCGGCCCGGCTCGAGGCGGGGGTGCGCAGCACCAGCACGCCGTCGGAGTCGGCCAGCAGCAGCGCCGCCTCCGCCGCCCCGAGGGGGCCGAGGGCCGCCGCGACGAGCGCGTCCGCGACGGCGGCGACCCCGAGGGCCTGCGACAGCGCGGCGGTCGTGCTCTGCAGCGAGCGCACCTGCGCGGCGCTGCGCTCGGCGGCGGCCCTGGCGGCGCGCAGCTCGCGCTCGAAGCCGGTCCGGCCGCCGGCGGCCGCGAGGGCGACGTCGACGTGGCCGGTCGCGGGGTCCGCCACGGCGGTCAGGACCACCGGCCGGCGACCCTGAGGGCCGGCCAGCTCGAGGGCCACCTCGTCGGCCCGTCCGTCGACGCGCAGCAGCGGTGACAGGTGGGTCTCCCAGTAGATGCGGCCGCCGACCGACAGCAGCTCGGGCAGCCGACGACGGCCGACGACGTCCTCGCGCGGGAGACCCACCCAGTCCAGGAACGTCGCGTTGGCCTCGCCGACGGTCGCGTCGGGCAGCAGGCGCAGCAGACCGCAGGGCGCGCGGTCCCACGGCTCGTGCGAGGTCAGGTCACGCCGCCGTCAGGTAGCGGCGCATCGCGTCGACCAGCTGGTCCGGAGCGCTGAGGTTGGGGCAGTGGCCGGTCGCGTCGAGCACGACCAGCTCGCTGCCCTCGAGGTGCTCGGCGACGTAGGTCCCGACCTCGACGGGGGCGATGACGTCCTCCCGGCACTGCACGACGAGCGAGGGGGTGCGCACCCGGGCCAGGTCGTCGCGGTTGTCCGACAGGAACGTCGTGCGCGCGAACTGCCGCGCGATGCCGGGGTCGGTGCGGCAGAAGCTGCTCGCCAGCTCGTCCCCCAGCTCGGGGCGGTCGGGTGTGCCCATGATGACCGGCGCGATGTGCTGCGACCAGCCGAGGTAGTTGCCGTCCATCGTGTCGAGCAGCTCGTCGATCTCGTCGGCGGTGAAGCCCCCCCGGTAGCCCTCGTCGTCGACGTAGCGCGGGCTCGGGCCCACCAGGACCAGCCGGTCGAACAGCTCCGGTCGCTCTGCGGCGGCCAGCACGCCGATCATCGCGCTCACCGAGTGCCCGACGAAGACGACGGGGGGCAGCTCCAGCGCCTCGACGAGCTCGACGACGTCGGCGGCGTAGCCCTCCAGCCGTGCGTAGCGGGACGGGTCGTACGCCGACAGGTCGGAGCCGCCCGCGCCGACGTGGTCGAACAGCACCACGCGGTGGGTCGGCTCGAAGGCCGGCACGACGTGGCGCCACATGCCCTTGTCGCAGCCGAAGCCGTGCGCGAGGACCAGGGGAGGCGAGTCCGGTCGGCCCGCCACCGAGACGTTGTTCCTCTCCAGGACGTCCACATCGGTCAGATTAGGCCCGATGTCCAGGTCCGGCACGGTCCGGACCTCGGGATCGGCCGGTCCTGCCGCTCCGTCGTCCACCTGCTCGAGGAGGCGACGCGCGGCAGGCCGCGGTAGCCGGTCAGACGCAGGAGCCGCTGGGAGGTCCACCGGGGGCGGCTGCCACGAGGGTCTGCAGGAGCCGGACGAGCCGGTCGCGGTCCTGCACCGGCAGGGCGCCCATCACCTCCCGCTCGGCGGCGTCCGCCGCCGCTGCTGCCCGCCGCGCGACCTGGCGGCCCTGCGCGGTGACGGCGACGAGCCGCAGCCGCCGGTCGTCGGGCGACTGCTCCCGGCGTACGAGGCCCCGCTGCTCCAGCGTGTCGACCGTGGCGACCATGGTGGTCTTGTCGAGCCCCACGGCGGCCGCGAGCCCGAGCTGGGGACGGGGTCGCGGCGCTGCGGCGAGCAGCACCGACAGCTCCCGTGGCGTGACGCCCTCCTGCGCGAGGGCGGTCGACAGCACCGCTGCGACCTGCTGGCCGGCGCGCGCGAGCAGCCAGCCGAGCCGCCCGGCCAGCTCCGGCGGCAGAGCCGGAGGGCCGGCGCAGCACTCGCTCACGTCCGAAGACTACCGAGTCGAGAACGTCTTGACTCGGACGATCCACGGTCGTACGGTCCGTCCATCTGGGGAAGGAGCCGTCATGACCACTCGCACCGCGTCCCGACCGGACACCGCCTCCGGCCTGGCTCGTCCGATCGCCCTGGCCGTCGTCGCCGCCGCCGCTGCTGCCGCGCTGGTCCACCTGCTGTTCGACGCCGCAGGAGCAGACTTCGTCGTCGCGCCACCGGGGCAGGAGCCGAGCACCGTGAGCGCTGTCATGGCCGCGGGCACCGCTGCGCTCGTGACCCTGCTCGGGGGCGGGGTCGCCGTGCTGCTGAGCCGTCTCACCCGTCGGCCCGCCCGCGCCTTCCTCGTCCTCGCCGGGGTCGTCTTCGCCCTGATGGCCGTCAACCCGCTGCTCGCGGCCGACCAGGCGCTGACCGTGATCGCCCTCGAGGTCGAGCACCTGGCCGTCGCGGCGGTCGCCCTCGCCCTGCTGCTCCCGCCGCTGCGGGCGCGGGAGCGCGCATGACGGCGCCGGACGCCGTTGCGGTCGACGTCTGGTTCGATCCGGCCTGCCCCTGGACGTGGACGACCTCCCGCTGGCTCACCGACCACGTGGCGCCGCACCGGCCGCTCGAGCTCCGCTGGCACGTCATGTCGCTGGCCGTGCTGCACGAGGGCGCGGAGCTGCCGCCGGAGCGGGCCGCTCGCGTGGAGGCCGGCCGTCGGGCCCTGCGGCTGCTGGCCGCCGTCGGGCAGCGGCACGGCTCGGAGGCGCTGGGTCGGCTCTACACCGCCGTCGGCACCCGCGTGCACCGCGACGGGCGCCTGCCGGACGCCGAGCTCGCCGCCGAGGCGCTGGCCGAGGTCGGCCTGGACACCGCCCTCGTGACAGCGCTGGACGACGTCTCGCTGGACGCGGTCGTGCGCAGCTCCCACGACGAGGGGCAGGCCGTCGTCGGCGAGGCGGCCGGGTCGCCGGTCCTGTCGTTGGACGGTCGCGGCTTCTTCGGACCGGTCCTCACCCCGGTGCCGAAGGGCCAGGAGGCGCTCGACCTGTTCGAGGGGCTGCGCCTGCTCGCCGGCACGAGGTCGTTCGCCGAGGTCAAGCGGGCCCGCAGCGGTCCGCCCGACGTCGGCTGACCCCGACCGGCTACTCCACCGTCAGGCGGAAGCGGAAGGTCGCGTCGCCGCCCCCGTCCAGCGTGGCGCTGTAGCCGGCGGCCCGCAGCGGCTCGAGGTTGCGGCGCTCGGTCTCCGTCATCCCCTCCTGCGCACCGCTCTGCGCCATCAGCCGGGTCAGGTCGACGTAGTAGGTCAGGCGGCTGTCGGCCGCGTCGGGGACGGTGCGCTGGAACAGCTCGTGATCGCCCAGCCGCTCGGTCGACGCGCCGGCACCGGAGGGGTCGTAGGTGACCGTGTAGCCACCGTCGACCGTTCGGACGTCCAGGCCGGGCGGGATCTCCGGGGCCGAGTCGAGCGCGCGCTGCACCAGCTCGACGGCACGTGCGCCGTCCGGGCTCTCGACGTGGGCCAGGACCCTGCCGCCGTCGGCCGAGAAGTCACCACCCACCGCGACGGCGAGCTCCCCGCCCAGCAGGACGGGCAGGTCGTCCGGGAGGCGGAGGCCGTACTCGTCCAGCATGGGCTGCAGCTCGTCGAGGTCCGCGCGCGCCTGCTGGTCGAGGGAGGCGTACAGCTGCGCGAGCCCGTCCCCGAGCCCGGTCACGCTGAAGGCGCCGAGGCTGTCTGCCGGGAGGTCCTCGACCAGCCCGGCCGGCGGCGTCTTCGTCCACTCGCCGTCGACCAGCGCCTGCAGCTCCGGCGAGTCGCCGAGGGAGACGCCGATGCTCCGGCCGACGACCTGCACCCCGTCGTCCTCCACCCGGGCGCCCACGACGACCAGCCCCTCGGGGTCGAAGCCGGGCTGCGAGGCGAGGACGTCCTCCCGCGACTCGGGCGGTACGGAGGCGTAGGCGGCACCCACGTCCATCCAGCCGAAGGCGATGTGGTCGCCGTCGAGGGCGTCGACGCCCTCGACGAAGCGCGGGTTGTCCGCCAGGTGCTCCTGGGAGCCCGCGGCGCGGTCGACGGCCGCCTGGTCGTCGGACAGCAGGACGTAGTCGTCGTCCGGGGTGAAGGCCCAGTGCAGCGGTTCGTCGGCCGAGCCCTGGGCGGCCAGCGCCGCCAGCCCCCGCTCCGCCTCGGCGCGGTCGGTGACCTGGACCGCGGCCATCACTCCCGGCTCGGAGGGGGTCTCCGGGTCGGGTGCCAGGACCGCCAACCCGGCGCGCTCGCCCAGCCACGGCTCCAGGTCGCGGTCGTAGTCGACGTCCTCCTCGTCGGCCAGCAGGGTGCGCAGCAGGTCGTCCTTGAGGCTGTCCTGTCCTGAGACCCCGCTGTCCGGGAACTTCTGCGACAGCCGGTACGCCGCGATCTTCTGCCCCGCGGCCGGGTCGAGGTCGAGGGACAGGAACCCGATCGCGTCGTGCGGCAGGACGTCATGCGGCTGCGTCCCGCCGCCGCCCAGCGCGGTGCCCGCGTACACCGCGCCGGCCCCTGCGCCCGCCACCAGGACAGCCGAGGCAGCGACGAGCAGTCCGCGCCGGCCCTTGCGCCGCTCGGCGTCGCGCCCGACCACGTCGCGCTGCAGCGCCAGCAGGGTCGAGGCGGGGCCGCCGCACGCCCGGCAGGTGGAGGAGCCAGCCTCGAGGGCCGTGCCGCAGGAGTCGCAGGAGCGCGTCATGGGAGTCCCGTCGCAGGAGGGGTCGACCTCGTGCGACGAGGTGGGGGCTCAGGCGTGCTCGTCTGCTGCTGGTCGCTGGGTGCGGTGCCGACGGTAGGGGCGTCGCGCGGCCGCTGTCCGCCGAACCGGCGGATCGGACCGGCTTCTCACTCGCGCGGGGGACGGCCGCTGCCGGTCCGGGGAGGCGACCCGGGCCGGGCAGGGTCCGCCCGTGCCGGGCGGGGCATGTCCCGTGCCTCCGCCGACTTCGGGAGCCGCCGTGCGACGCACCGCCCACCAGGCCGAGACACTGCCTCGCCGCGACGGGCCACCGCGATGAGGGCGCTGCAGCTGGTCGAGCCGCAGCGCGCGGAGCTCAGCCAGGTGCCGGACCCCGAGCCGGCGCCCGGCGAGGTGGTGCTCGCGGTGACCGGCGCCGGGGTGTGCCACTCGGACCTGCACATGCTCCACGCCAGGCGGGTGGTCTTCCCGCTGCCGCTCGTGCTGGGGCACGAGGTCGCCGGGACGGTGGCAGCCGTGGGCGAGGGCGTGTCGGGATGGGAGACGGGGGCCGGTGCGCTGGTCCACCTGTGCTGGGGCTGCGGGCGGTGCCGGGCGTGCGTCGCCGGCGCGGACAACTACTGCGACGCCCACCCCCGGCGGACCGTCCCCGGTCCGGGACTCGGTCATCCCGGCGGCATGGCGGACAGGATCGCGGTGCCGGCGCGCCATCTCGTACCGCTGGGGGATCTCGACCCGGTCGCGGCTGCCCCGCTCACCGACGCAGGTCTCACGCCGTACCACGCGGTGGCGGTGTCCCGGAGCCGCATCACCCCGAGCTCGACCGTCGCGGTGATCGGCGTCGGCGGGCTGGGTCACGTCGCCGTCCAGGTCCTGCGGGCCACGACGGGCGCCACGGTCGTCGCCGTCGACACCGACGAGGCCCGGCTGCGCTCCGCCGAGGAGCTCGGCGCCGACCGCGCCCTGCTGTCGGACGAGCAGACCGCACCCGCGCTGCTCGGACTCACCGGCGGGGCCGGTGTCGACGTCGTGCTGGACTTCGTCGGCGCGCCCGCGACCGTCGCGCTCGCCGGTGACGTGGTCCGCAGCGGCGGGCAGGTGACGCTCGTCGGACTCGCGGCGGGCACGCTGGCGCACACCGCGGCTCCGCCGCCCATCGGACTGCCCTGGGGCGTGTCGGTCGTCAAGCCGTACGGCGGGACGCGCCGGGAGCTGGCGGAGGTCCTCGCGCTGAGCCGGGCCGGGCGCATCTCGGTGGAGGTCGAGCGGGCGCCGCTGTCCGACGCCCTCGCCGTGCTCGACCGGCTGGAGCGCGGGCAGGTGCGGGGGCGCGCGGTGCTGGTGCCGTAGGCGCGCCGCTCGGCGCTCCGGTTGGATGGTGGCGTGGAGCACCTGTGGCGCGCCCTGCGGGACGGCCGCTAGTGCGGGCCGTGCTGCAACGGGTGTCACGCGCGTCGGTCTCCGTCGCCGGCGAGGTGGTCGGCCAGATCGAGGGCGAGGGGCTGCTCGTGCTCGTCGGCGTGACGCACGACGACGGGCCCGAGCAGGCCGACCGCCTGGCCCGCAAGGTGGCCGAGCTGCGCCTGCTGCGCGACGAGCGGTCCGTGCTCGACGCGGGTGCCGCCGTGCTGGTCGTCAGCCAGTTCACCCTGTACGGCGACGCGCGCAAGGGGCGGCGACCCAGCTGGAGCGCCGCCGCGCCGGGACCTGTCGCGGAGCCGCTCGTGGAGGCCGTCTGCCAGCGGCTGCGCGAGCGGGGCGTCGCCGTCCGTACCGGCGTCTTCGGTGCCGACATGTCCGTCGAGCTGGTCAACGACGGTCCGGTCACGCTGGTGCTGGACCTGTAGGCGGCCCTCCACGCCTGGCGCGCGCCCGGTCCTGGCTAGCATCGCGGCGCTCGACCCGGCCGGCGAGTCCTCCGGCCCGAGGACCGCTCGCGCTCACCGCGGGCTGAGAGCGAGGAGCGGATGGCGCAGCACCGCCTCGAGCCGACGCCCGAGAACGTCGTCGACGTGTTCTCCCGGGACACCCCGCCCGTGCTCACCGTCCGGCCGGGCGACACCGTCGTGGTCCGCTCCCTGGACGCCTCCGGTCATCTGCTCCCTCAGCGCACCCCGGGCGATCCCCGACCGAAGCTGATCCCGCACGCCCAGGGGCACTGCCTCACCGGGCCGATCGCCGTCACCGGCGCCGAGCCGGGGATGTTCCTCGAGGTGCGGCTGGCGTCGCTGCGCCCGGACAGCTGGGGCTGGACGGTCGCGGCCGGCCGTGACACCCCGCTCAACCGCAGGCTCGGCGTCGAGGAGTTCCCTCCCTCGTGGCTGCTGTGGAGCCTGGACAGCGCATGCGGCCTCGCCACGGAGCAGCACGGCTTCCGCGTCCCGCTGCGGCCGTTCCTCGGCGTCATCGGCGTGGCGCCCGCCGAGCCGGGCGAGCACTCCACCATCCCGCCGCGGGCTGCGGGCGGCGGGAACATCGACTGCCGTGAGCTCGTCGCGGGCGCGGTGCTGTACCTGCCGGTGCTGGTCCCGGGGGCGCTGCTGAGCGTCGGGGACGGCCACGCTGCGCAGGGCGACGGCGAGGTGGGCGGCACGGCGATCGAGTGCGCCATGACGACCGAGCTGGTCGTGGACCTCGTGCGGGAACGGCCGGTGCCGGGCATCCACGCCGTGGCGCCCGCAGGCCGCATCACCTTCGGCTTCGACGTCGACCTGGACGTGGCGATGGGCGACGCCCTGGACGCCATGCTGCGGTGGATCTCGGCCGCGCACGACCTCGATCGACCGACAGCGCTGGCGCTGTCGAGCGCGGTCGTCGACCTGCGCATCACCCAGGTCGCCAACCAGGTCTGGGGGGTCCACGCGCTGCTGCCGGACGGCGCCCTCGACCGTCCGTCGGCCGAGAGCTGACGGTCAGAGGCGGGCAGTTCGTGCGGGGCGATGAGTTCCGGTCTCACCGGAGGTCTGGACCGGCATGACGACCACTGCGGCCACGAAGGCCTCCCTCGCCACCGCCATGTTCACCGTCTCCGACCAGGACGCCGCACTCGACTTCTACACCGGCTCGCTCGGCTGGGAGGTGCGCGGCGACCTGCGCTTCGGCCCCCAGGGCGAGCACCGTTGGCTCGAGGTCGCGCCGCCCGGATCGGTCGCGCGGCTGGCGCTCAACCCGCCCATGGGCAGCACCCCCGGCGGAGCCGCCATCGGCGTCGAGATCGACGACGTCCTGGCCGAGCACGCGCGCCTCACCGCCGTCGGCGGGATCGACCTGGACCCTGCGCCGACGCAGGTCCCCGGCGCTCCGCTGATGTTCTCCCTGCGCGACCCGGACGGGAACGGCATCTGGATCGTCTCGCCCGGCGGCTGACCGGCGGGCGGTCGGGTCAGGCCTGCCCTGTCGCCGAGGTCCCGAGAAGGCCCGTGAGGACGAGCCGGGCGGGGCCGCGGCGTACTCCTCGACGTCGAGGTGGCGGGTGTGCGCGCCGCCG
>CADCUE010000014.1 GCA_902805805.1 uncultured Frankineae bacterium
GCGCCGCATCAGCGTCCCGGTGACGGGCGACCGCGCCGCCGACCGCAGCACCCTCGTGACGCTGGTCAGCCGGCGCACGGGTGACCAGCCCGCGGTCGTGGAGCACCTTCTGTACGGTGGTCCCCCGGCCGACGACGCCGCTCTGGTGCGCCTCGCCGACGACCTGAGCGCGCTCGAGGGCTCCGTGAGCCGCACGTGACGCAGACCCGCCCGACCCAGGAGATGACCGGCTCGTGACCGCCACCCCGGACGAGCCCACCCCGTCCCGCCTCGGCCGGGCGACGACGTCGACCTCGACGCGCGTCCCGCGCACGTCCTCGTCGACGGCCGCGGCGACGGCGGCCTCGGCGGTCCGGGCGGCCACCCGCCCGCGCACCCCCCGGCGCGCGCCGCAGGTCAGCGCCGACCAGGCCCGCGAGGCCCTGATCGCCCTGCGCCAGGAGGTCGGCAAGGCCGTGATCGGGCAGGACGCCACCGTCACCGGCCTGGTCATCGCCCTGCTGTCCCGCGGGCACGTGCTGCTCGAGGGCGTGCCGGGTGTCGCCAAGACGCTGCTCGTGCGGGCCGTCGCCGCCTCGCTCTCGCTCGACACCAAGCGCGTGCAGTTCACCCCCGACCTGATGCCCGGCGACATCACCGGCTCGCTGGTCTACGACAGCGGCGACTTCACCTTCCGCCCCGGGCCGGTGTTCACCAACCTGCTGCTCGCCGACGAGATCAACCGGACACCGCCGAAGACGCAGGCCTCGCTGCTCGAGGCGATGGAGGAGCGGCAGGTCACCGTCGACGGCACGCCGCGCCTGCTGCCCGACCCGTTCGTCGTCTGCGCGACGCAGAACCCGGTCGAGTACGAGGGGACCTACCCGCTGCCGGAGGCCCAGCTCGACCGCTTCCTGCTCAAGCTCACCGTCGGGCTGCCCTCCCGTGACGACGAGGTGTCCGTGCTGGCCGCGCACGACCGCGGCTTCGATCCCCGTGACCTCGCAGCGGCCGGCCTGCGCCCGGTGGCGGGCGCCGCCGAGCTGGCTGCCGGCCGTACGGCGGTGCAGGCGGTCACGGTCGCGCCGGAGGTCCTGGCCTACGTCGTCGACCTCTGCCGGGCCACCCGGTCGAGCCCGTCGCTGTCGCTGGGCGTGTCGCCCCGCGGCGCGACGGCGCTGCTGTCGACGGCCAAGGCGTGGGCGTGGCTGTCCTCGCGCGACTACGTCACCCCCGACGACGTCAAGGCCCTCGCGCGTCCCACGCTGCGGCACCGGGTGAGCGTGCGCCCGGAGGCCGAGCTCGAGGGCGTGACCGGCGACGGCGTCCTGGACGGGGTGCTCGCGTCGGTCCCCGTGCCCCGGTAGGGACGCCGCAGGACATGGCGCTCACCGGCCGGGCGGCTGTGCTGGCGCTGCTCGGCGTCCTGCCGGTGCTGCTGCTGCCGTCGCCGTGGACCGTGGTGGCCGTGGCGGTGCTGCTCGTCGCCGTGGCGGTCGGTGACGCCCTGCTGGCGGCTCCCGTCGGCGGGCTGGCGCTGACGCGCTCGGGCGCGACCGCCTGCCGGCTCGGGGAGTCGGCCGAGGTGGCGCTGACGGTGACCAACCCCGGTCCGCGTCCGCTGCGGGGCGCGCTGCGCGACGCCTGGGTGCCGTCCGCCGGTGCCGGCCCTCGGGTGCAGCCGCTGGACGTCCCGGCCGGGCAGCGGCGCGTGCTGACGACGGTCCTGCGCCCGACCCGGCGCGGTGACCGGCTCCCCGACCGGGTGACGGTCCGCTCGGTGGGCCCGCTCGGGGTCGCGGCGCGGCAGGGACGCCACGAGCTGCCGTGGCGGGTGCGGGTGCAGCCGCCGTTCACCTCGCGCAAGCACCTGCCCGAGCGGCTCGCCCGGCTGCGCCAGCTCGACGGCGCGGTCGTCGTCCGGCAGCGCGGCCAGGGCACCGAGTTCGACACGCTGCGCGACTACGTCGAGGGCGACGACGTGCGCTCCATCGACTGGCGGGCCACGGCCCGGCGGCAGGACGTCGTCGTGCGCACGTGGCGGCCGGAGCGCGACCGCACCCTGCTGCTCGTGCTCGACACCAGCCGCACGTCCGCGGGGCGCGTGGGCGACGTGCCCCGCCTCGACGCCGCGCTCGACGCGGCCCTGCTGCTGACGGCGCTCGCCTCGCGCGCCGGGGACCGCGTCGACCTGCTGGCCATCGACCGCGAGCCGCGAGCCGCGGTCGAGGGGGCGAGTCGCACGGACGTGCTGAGCAGGACGGTCGACGCCATGGCCGGGCTGGAGCCGGCGCTGGTCGAGGGCGACGGGCGCCGCCTCGTCGGCGAGGTCCTGCGGCGCGCGCGTCGGCGGTCCCTGGTCGTGCTGTTCACGTCCCTGGACACCGCCGCGCTCGAGGAGGGCCTGCTGCCGCACCTGTCCTCGCTGACCTCGCGGCACACCGTGCTGCTGGCCGCGGTCGCCGACCCGCGCGTCGAGGCCATGGCGGCCGGTCGCGGGACCCCCGAGGCGGTGTACGACGCCGCCGCTGCCGAGCGCGCCCGCACCGAGCGACGACGGCTGACCGCGCTGCTGCGCCGCCGCGGGGTCGAGGTCGTCGACGCCCCGCCGGAGCACTTCGCGCCGGCCGTGTCCGACGCCTACCTGTCGCTCAAGGCCGCCGGGCGGCTGTGAGGTGCTGCCCGGCGGGCCGCTACGGTCCGTCGGCATGACGAGCCTGCTCGACCCCACGTCCCGACGGCTGCTCGCGCGCATCGCCCGGGCCCAGCGCAGCAGCCGGGTCCCGTCGCTGACCGCCGGTGTCGTCCGCGGCGGGGAGCTGGTCTGGTCGGCCGGCCGCGGCGCCGTGCAGGAGCCGCACACCGACGTGCAGCACCGGCTGGGCTCGATCAGCAAGTCGGTGACCGCGGTCGCGGTCCTGCGCCTGCGCGACGAGGGGCGGATCGCGCTCGACGACCCGCTGGACCGGCACGTGCCCGGCACGCCGTTCGGCGACCGGACGGTGGGGCAGCTGCTGTCGCACACCGCGGGGGTGCGGGCCGAGAGCCCCGGAGCGTGGTGGGAGCGCACGCCCGGCGAGGACTGGTCGGGGCTGGCACAGCAGCTGCGTCCCGAGGACCTGCCCCACGGCGCCGGCCGGCGGTTCCACTACTCGAACCTCGGCTACGGCGTGCTCGGCGAGCTGCTCGCGCGGCTGCGCGGACGGCCGTGGGAGGAGGTCGTGCGCGACGAGGTGCTGCTCCCGCTCGGCATGACGCGGACGACGCCGCGGCCGGACGGGCGCGCGGCGCAGGGATGGGCCGTGCACCCGTGGGCGGACCTCCTGCTGCCCGAGCCCGAGGAGGACGCGGGCGCGATGGCGGCCGCCGGTCAGCTGTGGGCCACGCTGAGCGACCTCGGGCGCTTCGCGGCGTTCCTGCTCGGCGACACCGGTGACGTGCTGTCGGCCGAGACGCTGGAGGAGATGACCTCGCCCGCGGGCGTGGACCCCTCCGCTCCCGGCTGGTCGGCGTACGGCCTCGGGCTGCAGGTCGTGCGCGCCGGCGACCGCACGCTCGTCGGTCACGGCGGGTCGATGCCCGGCTTCCTCGCGTCGGTGTTCGTCGACCGCGGCGAGGACCTCGGCACGGTCGTCCTGTGCAACGCCACGAGCGGGCTCGACGGCGCGCTCGTGGCGGACCTGCACGAGCTGGTGCGCACGGCCGAGCCGCACGTCGAGGAGCCCTGGCGCCCGGCTCCCGACGTCGACGAGACGGCGCTCGAGCTCTGCGGCACGTGGTACTGGGGCACGTACTCCTACGGGATGCGGCTGCGCGCCGACGGGCTGCTGGACCTGCTCGGGCTGCTGGGCGCGGGGCGGGCGTCGCGCTTCCGCTCCCGGGGTGACGGCACCTTCGTCGGGCTCGACGGCTACCACGCCGGCGAGGTGCTGCGCGTCGTCCGCGACGGCGGGCAGGTGGTCGCGCTGGACGTCGGCACCTTCGTCTACAGCCGCACGCCGTACGACCCGGCGGCGCCGCAGCCCGGCGGCGTCGACGAGGCGGGCTGGCGAGGCGGTCCGGGCTGACGTGCCCGACCATGGTGGGGTGCCTCCCGAGCCCCTCGCCGCGTCGGACGTCGACGCCCTCGCGGACCTCGTGCACGACGGCGGCGTGGCGGTCCTGTCGGGCGCGGGGCTGTCGACCGAGTCGGGCATCCCCGACTACCGCGGCCCGACCGGAGCCGCGCGGCCGTCGAGCCCCATGACCTACCAGGCCTTCACCGGGAGCGCCGTCGCCCGACGGCGGTACTGGGCCCGCAGCCACCTGGGC
This sequence comes from uncultured Frankineae bacterium, assembly GCA_902805805.1. The sequence goes on from CADCUE010000014.1 coordinate 4,291, forward strand.
TGGCGGACCATCGCGCGGGCCCGCCCCAACGCCGGGCACCGCGCCGTCGCCGCCCTGCAGGCGGCCGGCGTCGTGGACGGGATCGTCACCCAGAACGTCGACGGGCTGCACACCGCGGGTGGCGCGCGCGATGTCGTCGAGCTGCACGGCAACCTCGACCGGGTGGTGTGCCTGGGCTGCGGCGACCTCAGCCCGCGGTCCTGCCTCGACACCCGGCTGCGGGAGGCCAACCCGGACTGGTCGGCAGAGGTCACCGGCATCAACCCGGACGGCGACGTGAGCCTGCGCGACGAGGCCCTCGACGGCTTCCACGTCGTCCCGTGCGTCGTCTGCGGCGGCGTGCTCAAGCCCGACGTCGTCTTCTTCGGCGAGACCGTGCCGCCGGACCGGGTCGCCGCATCGTTCGGGCTGGTGCAGTCGGCGAGGGTCCTGCTCGTGCTGGGCTCGTCGCTGAAGGTCATGTCGGGGCACCGCTTCGTGCTGCGCGCGGCGCGGCTCGGCATCCCGGTCGCGATCGTCAACCAGGGCGAGACGCGGGGCGACGGCCACGCCTGTCTGAAGGTCGACGCGCCGCTCGGGCGGACGCTCGACGCGCTCGTCGACGCCGTGGTGCCGGCGCCGTCGGCGGTGCGGTCGGGGTAGGCGGTGGTCGCTCGGGCCGCGACGGCGGCGTCGAGAGCCACCGCCGCCGTATCGGCCCTGGCATCTCTCCACAGGCCCTGGTGCTCGAACACGTGTTCGAGTAACATGAAGCATGGTCAGGTCAGCCGAGGTGGCGGCGCTCGAGGCGGACACGCCGTGGACGCGTGCGTCGTTCCGCAGCGGTCTGGCGTCGTTGACCGCTTCGACGGCGACGGCGTCGCGGTTGTACGCCGCCGATGCCTGCACGCTGGCGTTCCTGGCCGGGCAGGTCCCCCGCTGTGCCGGTGACGAGTCGGGTGGGACGCCGTGGACGTCGTTCCGGCGGGAGGTCGCGGTCGCCCGGTCGGTGTCCGACCAGGCCGCCGCGGTCGAGATCCGCGCAGCGCTGCGCCTGACGTCGGTGCTGCCGCAGACGCTGGACCTGCTGCACGGCGGCCGGATCACCGTCGCCCGCGCCCGCACGTTCGTCGAGGAGCTGGAGGCCTACGACGACGAGCTCGCCGGTCAGCTCGACGCCGACCTGGCCCATCACGTCGCCCGGCTCGCGCCGTGGCGGATCCGGCAGAGCGTCCGCAAGGCCGCGCTCGCCCTGGACCCGGACGCCGCCGCGCTGCGCACCGCACGCCGGACCGCGGCCCGCCGCGTCGGCCTGGAGGCCCTGGACGACGGCCAGGCCTGCGTGGTCCTGACCGGACCGGCGACACCGCTGACGCGCTGGCACGCCACCCTGGACAGCCGCGCCCGGGCGCTGCGCGCCGCCGGCGACCCGCGCACCCTGGACGCCCTGCGGTTCGACCTGGCCGTCAGCAGCTACCCGTGCACCACCCACCCCCCGGACGGCACCGCCGCAGAAGTCGACCCGGCCGTGGCCGGGGCTGCGGCCGGGCTGCGGCTGTCCGGTGTCGAGGCCGCGCCGGTCGACTGCCGGATGAGCCGCCCCGTCCAAGCGGTGATCGTCATCCCGGTCGAGACCGCCCTGGGCCTGGCCAACGACCCGGCCTGGCTCGACGGCTACGGCTGGATCGACGCACCGACCAGCCGCACCCTGCTGCTGGACGCCGAGCTCCGCTCGGTGACCGCCGACGCGACCACCGGACAGCTGCTCGACCTCCAGCCCCGCGA
>CADCUE010000015.1 GCA_902805805.1 uncultured Frankineae bacterium
CGAGCAGGTCCTGCAGATCGTCAGCACGATGACGGGCTGCTCGCTGGCAGAGGCCGACGAGGTCCGCCGTGCCCTCGGCGACCCCGAGGGCCAGCCGGAGGTGCAGGCCTGGTTCGTCCCGTGCGCACTGGCCGCCGGCTACGAGCAGGGTGTCGTCGAGCGGGTCTGGGAGGTGCTCAAGGCGTTCGGGTCGTTCGGGTTCTGCAAGGCCCACGCGGCAGCGTTCGCGCTGCCGACCTACCAGTCGGCCTGGCTCAAGGCGCACCACCCGGCGGCCTTCCTCGCCGGCGTGCTGACGCACGACCCCGGCATGTACCCCAAGCGGCTGATCCTCGACGACGCCCGGCAGTTCGGCATCGCCGTCCTGTCGCTCGACGTCAACCTCTCCGACGCCGCCTACCGGGTGGAGCGGGTGGGCGTGCTGGACGAGCCGCCGCCGGCGGTGCTCGACCAGGTGGGCAGTCCCGCGACCGCTCCTGTCCGGGCCGGGGACCTGGTGCCGGCGGGGGACGGGGTGCCGGCGAGGGACGGGGTGCCGGCGAGGGACGGGGTGCCCGCCGGCTCGGACCCTGACGGCTGGCTGTCCGACGGCCCGGGCGTCCTGGGCGGCGTCAGCGGTCCGCGCAGCGCTCCGTCCGATCCGCGGCTGCCGGACGGACGCGGCTACGGCATCCGGATCGGTCTGGCGGAGGTCAAGGGCATGTCCGAGGCGGAGATCGCGCGGATCGTCGCCGGCCGGCCGTACGCCTCGCTGTCGGACTTCTGGCACCGTGCGGCGGTGTCCCGACCCGTCGCCGAGCGGCTGGTCGTGGCCGGCGCGTTCGACTCCGTCTACGGACTGGGCTCGACCGTGCCGGTGCGCCGGCGGGGGCAGGTCACCCGACGCGACCTGCTGCTGCAGGTGGCCGAGCTCGACCGCTGGAGCAGGTCGACCGCGGCGGCGGCTCGTCGGGCCGGTCCGCGTCGCAGGACCAGCGGGCGCGACCGGACCGTGACCCCGCTGCCCGCGGCGCTGACCGACCCGTCCGCGGCGCACGACCCGGCGGCACCTCCGCTGGTCGTCCTCGACGACGTGCGTGCCCGGCAGGCCCGCCAGTCACAGGCCCCTGCCGTCCCTGGGCCGGTGGACGTGCAGCTCGCGCTCGATCTCGGCGATGCGCCGGAGCAGACGGTCTCGAGCGGTCTGCCCGAGATGAGCCGAGCCGAGCGGGTGCGCGCTGAGCTCGACGTGCTCGGCCTCGACGTCAGCTCGCACGTCATGGACGCCTACGCACCGTTCCTCGACGAGCTCGGCGCCACGCGCGCCAAGGACCTGCTCGGCTGCCGGAGCCAGCAGCAGGTGCTCGTCGCCGGGGTCAAGGTGGCGACGCAGACCCCACCGATCCGCTCCGGCCGACGGGTGATCTTCGTGACGCTCGACGACGCGACCGGCCCGCTCGACGCGACCTTCTTCGAGGACGCCCAGGTCGGCTACGCCACGACCGTCTTCCACTCGTGGCTGCTCGTGGTGCAGGGCCTGGTCCGGCGCACCGGACCGCGCGGCGTCTCGATGCAGGCGGTCGGGTGCTGGGAGCTGCCGTCGCTGCACGGCGCCTGGCTGGAGGGAGGTCTCGAGGCGGTGTGGGCGCTGATGTCCACACCGGCCCTGGTCACCGAGGCGGCGGTGCAGGGTGCTGCGGCCAGCAGGTCGAGCCGTCCGGTCATGACCAGCCCGCCGCTGGTGGGAGGCGGCGCAGGCCACTCCGGGGTCGGAGGAGCGGTGCACGTCTACGCCACCGGCTTCCGTGCGTCGCCGTACGCGGACATCAAGCCGGCCGGCGACGGGACGGGGACCTCGGGAGGACGGCCGACCCCTGCCGCTCCTCGGAAGCTCTGGCACGCCAGCTCCGGGAGCTCCGGCCGATGAGCGCGCCAGTGGCAGGCACGCCGAGCCCCTGCTCTCACATGCGACTCCTGCGTCACTCTCGTCACATCTTCATCACGACTGCAGACGCACTCGTGCCTTTCTCCCAACCGGTGGTCGATGGTGTCGGCGCGCCTTGTGCGGCGCTGCTCGCCCTCGCGCCTGGCGCGAGGCCACCGACTCCTCGTGCAAGGGACCCACGTCGTGCTCTGGAGCCCTCCCGACTCGCGTCAGGCACGGCACGTCCTGGTCCGGCTCCGGCACCCTCCCGCTTCGCCCCGCGCGCGGCACGCGCTGGCGCTGCTCGCTTCCGTCCTCCTCCCCGCGCTGCTCACCACGCCCGCCTCGGCGGCACCGGCCACCGTCACCCCCGGTCCCGCCATCGAGGTGCTGTCGCCCTACCAGGGCCAGTCCCTGTGCGACCCGGTCGCCCGCCCCGGCACGATCGCGTTCCGGCGGCTGGTGCTGGCCAGCTATCCGGGCACCAGCGACTCGGGCATCGTCCGGGACTGCGGCTCCGGAGGCGGCAGCGAGCACAAGGAAGGGCGAGCCTGGGACTGGCGCGTGTCGACGGCCAACCCCACGCACGTGCGCCAGGTCGCCGACCTGACCGGCTGGCTGCTCGCCCCGGACGAGCACGGCAACACCGCGGCCATGGCCCGGCGGCTCGGGATCATGTACATGGTCTGGGACTCGAGGATCTGGAAGAGCTACCAGGCCGACCGGGGCTGGCAGCGCTACCACGGCGCGAGCCCGCACACCGACCACGTCCACTTCAGCCTGTCCTGGGCCGGCGCGTACGGCCTGACCTCCTACTGGACGGGTCAGGTCGCTCCGGTGATGCCGGCACCGGTGCCCCGTGCACCGGGCGCCTCACCGCCCCGCAGACCGGCCGGCCCGCCGATCGTCGACCGTGCCCTGCAGCGGCGTGCGGTGGTCGACCGCCTCCCCGGTCCCTGGCGACGTCACTAGGCTCGTCGGCGAGCCCGCCGCGCCGAGCGGCCGGGGGAGGAGCAGCGCCGTGTCGCCCGTCCCACCGCCGCCCGCTGCGCCGGGACCGCCTGCCGACCCGCTCCACCGGCGCACCGGCACCCGGGCCGCCGGGCCCGCCGCCTCGGCCCGCACCGCGGTGGTGTGGGAGGTGCTGTCGGCGGTCGTCACCGAGGCCGACCCTTCCGGTGCCGGGCTCGACATCGTCGACGCCGGTGGCGGTACGGGCGGCTTCGCGGTGCCCCTCGCCCGAGCCGGGCACCGGGTCGTCGTCGTCGACCCGAGCCCCGACTCCCTCGCCGCGCTCCAGCGCCGCGCGGCCGAGGGCGAGCTGGCCGGCCGGGTCACCGGCCTGCAGGGCGACCTGGCCGACCTGCCGGACCTCGTGCCGGCCGACAGCGTCGACCTGCTGCTGTGCCACAGCGTCCTGGAGGTCGTCGACGAGCCGGCCGACGCGCTGGCTGCGGCCGCGGGGGTCCTGCGACCGGGCCGCGGTCGGCTCAGCCTGCTCGTCGCCAACCGCGCCGCGGCGGTCCTGGCCCGTGCCCTCGCAGGGCACCCAGACGAGGCGGCGCGGGCGCTCACCGATCCCGCCGGCCGCTGGGGCGACGGTGACGGCGTCCGTCGACGCTTCGACGGCGACCAGCTGCGGGCGCTCGTCACGGGCGCCGGACTCACGGTCGAGCAGGTCCACGGTGTGCGCGTGGTGGCTGACCTCGTCCCCGGTGCCGTCCTCGACACCGAGCCCGGAGCTGCGGCGGCGCTGCTGGCGCTCGAGCGCGCCCTGTCCGAACGACCGCCCTTCCGTGATGTCGCCACTCAGCTGCACGTGCTCGCGCAGCGCCGCTGAGCCTGCGGCGGCTGGAGCCCGGAGATGAGCCGCGGATCCGTACCCGCCGTCGGGCCGCCGACGGGACCGCCGGGCGACGACCGGGGCTGCACGGTCCTGCACGTGGACATGGACGCCTTCTACGCCAGCGTGAGCCTGCTCGCCCGTCCTGAGCTGCGCGGCCTGCCCGTCATCGTGGGCGGAGGCGGGACGCGCGGTGTGGTGCTGTCCGCCACCTACGAGGCTCGGCGCTCGGGTGTCCACAGCGCGATGCCGATGATGCGGGCCCGACGCATGTGCCCGCAGGCGGTCGTCGTCGCGCCCGACTTCGACGCCTACTCACGGGCGTCAGCGGGCGTCATGGAGGTCTTCCGCTCCGTCACGCCGCTCGTCGAGCCCATCTCCCTGGACGAAGCCTTCCTCGACGTGCACGGCGCGGCCCGCCGTCTCGGCGGACCGCGGCAGATCGGCGAGTGGATCCGGGCCACCATCGAGGACGAGCAGGGCATCACCTGCTCGGTCGGCGTGGCCAGCAGCAAGTTCGTCGCCAAGCTGGCCTCCGCGCGCTGCAAGCCGGACGGGCTGCTGGTCGTGCCGCCCGGCGACGTCGTCGCGTTCCTGCATCCCCTGCCCGTCGGGGCACTGTGGGGGGTGGGCGAGAAGACGGAGGACGTGCTGCACCGCCTGGGGCTGCACACCGTCGGCGACCTCGCCCACACACCGGTGACGACGTTGAGCAGAGCGCTCGGACCGGCGACGGGCAACCACCTGGCCGCGCTGGCGTGGGGCCGCGACGAGCGCGTCGTCGTCCCGCACGAGCCCGACAAGAGCATCGGCGCGGAGAACACCTTCTCCACCGACGTCGACGATCCCGCCGTCATCGCCCGGGAGCTGCTCCGGCTGTCCGAGCGGACGGCGGCCCGGCTGCGCGCCTCCGCCCAGGTCGGGCGCACCGTGTCGATCAAGGTCCGGTTCGCCGACTTCACCACCATCACCCGGGCCCGGACACTGCCGGAGCCCACCGACGTCGGGCGGGTCGTCTACGACACCGCCATGGCGCTGTACGACGCGCTCGGCCTGCAACGCGCCCGCATCCGGCTGGTCGGCGTCCGCGTGGAGGGCATCCTCGAGGCGTCCGAGCTGGTCCACCAGCTGCAGCTGGGCGAGCGCGAGCACGGGTGGCGCGACGCGGAGCAGGCTGTCGACCGAGCGGCTCGGCGCTTCGGTGCAGGAGCCGTACGTCCGGCCACCCTCGTCACCCCCTCCAGCCCGGCGGACGACACGCCGAGAAGGGCACCGTGACGGTGCGCGAGACGTTGGAGGATCTGTGGTAGTTCGAGTTCACCTGACTTCTGCCGGTCCTCGTGGTGACGTGCGAGCGTTGCGCTCGTATCCTTCAGGCACGGCGTCGCAAGCCGCGACGTCGATGCCGCCGATGACCTCCGCCAGGGGAAGGGAGCGCCGTGCCGCTCTCTGAGCACGAGCAGCGCCTGCTCGACCAGATCGAGCGCGCCCTCTACCAGGAGGATCCGAAGTTCGCCTCCACGGTCCGGGCGACCGATCTGCGCACGCACATGCGGCGCCGACTGCGCCGCGCCGCCCTGGTGCTGGCGCTCGGCTTCGGTCTGATGCTGACCGGCGTCGTGACGCAGCAGTACGCCGTCGGCATCGCGGGCTTCGTCGTCATGGTCGGCGCTCTGCTGCTCGCCATGACGAGCTGGAAGCGGATGGGTCAGCCCGGCCAGCCCGACCTCCACATCGCGGGCGGACCCGAGCGTCCGCGCCCCAACCGGGGCGGTTCCGGCAGCAGCCGCCGCGTACGCCCGCCGAGCGGCGGATCATCAGGTGGGCTCATGGGCCGGCTCGAGGAGCGCTGGAAGCGCCGTTGGGACGAGCGCGGCGGCGAAGGCCGCTGACCGCTCGGGCGCTGCTTCGGTAGCGCTGCCCGCGGAACGTCCCGGACGAGCGAGCCCCGCCACGAGCGGCCCTTGCCGGCGGGCGCGCCGTCCTGCACCCCGGCCGGTCTGCGCGGGCCCCCTTGCTGCGGCGATCTCCCGCGCGGATCCGCCTGATGTGGCGATGTCCTGGGCGGATCTCCCTTGATGTGGCGATCTCCTGTGCTGCCGAGCCGCCGTTGATCGCCACTTCCTGAGCTGGCCGCTCGTGCAGCGAGAACGGCAGGGTCGGCCAGCCGCACTGAGCCCTGCCGAAGTGGCGATCAAGGGCGCGTGCAGGCCGCCGTTGATCGCCACTTCGCGGATGGCGGCCCCCGGCGGAGGCGGCATGCTGCCGATCCACCG
>CADCUE010000016.1 GCA_902805805.1 uncultured Frankineae bacterium
CCGTCGTAGTTGTCCTCGAGGTCGACGGTCTGTTCGTCGAGCCCGTCGGTGAGCAGCAGCGCGGCGGGCGTCAGCCGGCACTCGGTGTAGCGGGAGGCGGCCGCGGAGTCGTCCGGCGATCCCCAGTTGCCGTGCCCGTCGATGAGCGGCACCCGCATCGCGAACGGCTGCGCCAGGCGCACCATCGCGTCGTAGATCGCGCTGTCGCCGTGCGGGTGGTACTTGCCCATCACGTCCCCGACGACCCGGGCGCTCTTGACGTACGGCCGGTCGGGCCGCAGGCCGGAGTCGGCCATGGAGTACAGGATCCGCCGGTGCACGGGCTTGAGCCCGTCACGGGCGTCGGGCAGCGCGCGGGAGTAGATGACCGAGTAGGAGTAGTCGAGGTAGCTCGACTCGATCTCGTCGACGACGCTGGTGTCGATGATCGTGCCCTCGCCCTCGAAGGGCGGGATGTGCGAGGAGGAGCTGCGACGACGGGCCATCAGGTGTGCCGGCTCATGTGTCGAGGAGCTCCTTGTTCACGCGGGACGCGCTGCTCACGATGAAGTCGCGCCGCGGAGCGACGTCGTTGCCCATGAGCAGCTCGAGGACGCGCTCGGCGGCGTCGACCTCACCCGGGTTGATGCGCCGCAGCGTGCGGGTCGCCGGGTGCATCGTCGTCTCGGCCAGCTGGTCGGGGTCCATCTCGCCGAGGCCCTTGTAGCGCTGGATCTGCCCCTTGACCTTCGCGCCCCGCGCGGCGATCTTGCGCAGCTCGCCCTGCATCTGCTTCTCGGAGTACGTGTAGATCGGCTCCCGAGCGCCGGCCACCTCGATGCGGTGCAGCGGCGGGACGGCGGCGTACAGCCGGCCCGACTCGATCACCGGGCGCATGTAGCGGGCGAACAGCGTGATGAGCAGGCACCGGATGTGGGCGCCGTCGACGTCGGCGTCGGTCGTGATCACGATCTTGCCGTAGCGCATCTGCTCGAGGTCGAACGTGCGGCCGGTCCCGGCGCCGACCACCTGGATGATCGCGGCGCACTCGGCGTTGCTGAGCATCTCCGAGATGCCGGCCTTCTGGACGTTGAGGATCTTGCCGCGCAGGGGGAGCAGCGCCTGGAACTCGCTGTTGCGGGCGAGCTTGCCGGTGCCCAGCGCCGAGTCCCCCTCGACGAGCCACAGCTCGGTGCGGGAGACGTCGGTGGACCGGCAGTCGGCCAGCTTGGCCGGCAGGGTGGAGGTCTCGAGCGCCGTCTTGCGGCGGGCGGCGTCCTTGGAGGCCTTGGCCGCCTGGCGGGTCTTGGCGGCGGCCGCGATCTTCTCGAGCACCACCCGCGCCTGCGCCTTGCGCTTCCTGCTGTCGAGGAACTCCGTGCGCAGCCCGCGGGCGACGACGTCCGCCACGATCTTGCTGACCCCGGGTGTGCCGAGCTCGTCCTTGGTCTGCCCGAGGTACTGCGGCTCCGGGACCTTGACCGTGACGACGGCGGTCAGGCCCTCGAGGACGTCGTCCTTGATGACCGGGTCGTCGTTCGCCCGCAGCACGCGGGCCGCCTTCATCGCGTCGTTCAGCGTGCGCAGCAGGGCCCGCTCGAAGCCGTTCTGGTGCGTACCGCCGTGCGGCGTGGCCACGACGTTGCAGAACGACGAGACCCGGGTGTCGTAGCCGGTGCCCCAGCGCAGCGCGACGTCGACCTCGCAGTGGCGCTCGACCGTCTGCGTCGTCATGTGGCCGGCGGCGTCCAGCACCGGGACGGTCTCCTTGTAGTTGCCGCTGCCGAGGATGTGGACGGGGTCGCACACCGCCCCGTCGACGGCGAGGTGCTCGACGAAGTCCGCCGTTCCGCCGTCGAAGCGGAACGTGTCCTCGACCAGCTCGCCGGAGCGGCGGTCCAGCATCGCCAGCGTCAGCCCGGGGACGAGGAACGCCGTCTGGCGCAGCCGGTCGTGCAGCTGCTCGACGTCGACGGCCGAGCCGGCGGTGAACAGCGGCAGGTCCGGCCACCACCGCACGCTCGTGCCGGTCGGCGACACGCCCCCTGTGCCCGACGACCGGGTCCGCGGCGCCTTGCCGGCCACCGACAGTCCCGGACGGGGTGTGAACGCGGCCGACGGCCCCTCGCCGTCGAAGGTGCCCGGCACGCCCCGGCAGAAGCTCATCACGTGCACGCGCCCGCCGCGCCGGACCTGCACGTCGAGGCGCCGCGACAGCGCGTTGACCACGCTGGCCCCGACGCCGTGCAGGCCGCCGGACGTCTTGTAGCCGCCGCCGCCGAACTTCCCGCCGGCGTGCAGCTTGGTCAGCACGAGCTCGACGCCGGTCAGCCCGCTCTTGGCCTCCACGTCGACGGGGATGCCGCGGCCGTCGTCGGCCACCTCGACCGAGCCGTCCTGGTGCAGGGTGAGCTCGATGCGCTCGCAGTGGCCGGCCAGCGCCTCGTCGACCGCGTTGTCGAGGATCTCGTAGGCCAGGTGGGTCAGGCCCTTGGAGTCGGTCGAGCCGATGTACATGCCCGGGCGCTTGCGCACCGCCTCGAGCCCCTCGAGGACCGACAGGTGCTCGGCGTTGTAGGCGCTGGGGTCGCGGGGACTGCTCGGGGCCGGACTCGTCACGCTCCCATCTTCCCAGGTGACGGCACGGGCCCTCGGCTCCGACACGAGGACCCGGGCGCACGGCAGGATGGCCCGGTGCGCGACCTGGCTCTGCTCCCCAAGGCGCACCTGCACCTCCACCTGGCCGGCGCGATGCGGCCCTCGACGCTGGTGGAGCTCGCGGCCGAGCAGGGCCGCCGCCTGCCGGTCGAGCTGCTCGACCCCGGCGGGGCCCGGCTCGACGTCACCGCCCGCCGCGGCTGGTCGCGCTTCCAGCGGCTGTACGACGCCGCGCGCGACGTCGTCGCCGGACCGGACCAGGTGCGCCGGCTGGTGCGGGAGATCGCCGAGGACGAGCGCGCGGCCGGCTCGCACTGGGTCGAGGTGCAGGTCGACCCCTCGTCGTACGCCGCGCGGCTCGGCGGGCTGCAGGCCACGGTGGAGCTGGTGCTGGACGCGATGACCGCGGCGACGCGCGACACCGGCGTGGGCATGGCGCTGGTCGTCGCGGCCAACCGCACCCGGCACCCGGCCGACGCCGAGACCCTGGCGCGGGTGGCCCGCCGCTTCGCCGGTCCCCGGGACGGCACGGCGCGGGTCGTCGGCTTCGGGCTGTCGAACGACGAGACCCGGGGACGACCCGAGGAGTTCGCCAAGGCGTTCCGCATGGCCCGCGACGCCGGGCTGCTGTCGGTGCCGCACGCCGGTGAGCTGCGGGGCGCCCGGTCGGTGCAGGGCGCCGTCGAGGTCCTGCGCGCCGACCGGCTCGGCCACGGCGTGCGCTCGGTCGAGGACCCCCGCACGGTGCAGCTGCTCGCCGAGCGCGGTGTCGTGCTCGAGGTGTGCCCTGCCTCCAACGTCGCGCTGGGGGTGGCGGGCGCGGTGGAGCTCGTGCCGGTGCGCCAGCTGCAGGAGGCGGGGGTGCCGGTGGCGCTCGGCGCGGACGACCCGCTGCTGTTCCGGTCGGGTCTGCTCGAGCAGTACGCCGCGGTGCGCGACCAGCAGGGTCTGCCCGACGGCTCGCTCGCGGGGCTGGCGGCGGACGCCGTACGGGGGAGCGCCGCGCCCGCAGAGCTGAAGACCGAGCTGCTCGACGCCATCGACGGGTGGCTGGCGTCCCCACCACCCCGCTCGAACCGTTCGACAGGAGCCGCTGAGCGAGCGGTTCCAGCGGGGTAGCCGCACGGAGATCGCGCGGGTGCTGGCGAGAACGCTTCATCACTGGCACCATGGGGCACACACGTCACACGACGCACGCCGACTGTCGAGGCCGCTGGGGAAGGCGCACCTCGTCCACCAGGAGGCACCGTGTCCGCCGGCGTGCTGTACGTCCACTCGTGTCCGCCCGTGCTGTGCCCCCACGTCGAGTGGGCGGTCGCCGCCGAGCTCGGCACGCGTGCCCGCATGGAGTGGTCGGACCAGCCGGCCTCTCCCGGTCAGCTGCGCGCTGAGATCAACTGGCGCGGCCGTCCCGGCACCGCCGGGCGGCTCGCGGCCGCCCTGCGCGGCTGGACGCTGCTGCGCTACGAGGTCACCGAGGAGCCCAGCCCGGGGATCGACGGGGAGCGCTACGCCGTCACGCCGACGCTCGGTGTCTTCCGCTCGTCGATGAGCGTCAACGGCGACCTGCTCGTGGGGGAGGACCGCCTGCGCACCCTGCTCGCCACGGCCACCGGTCCCCAGCTCGCGCAGGGCCTGGACGCCCTGCTCGGCAGCGCGTGGGACGACGAGCTCGAGCCCTACCGCGAGGCCGGGGACGGCGCTCCGGTCACCTGGCTGCACCAGGTCGTGTAGGAGGCGCTGCCACCGGGGCAGGGGAGACCCGTGAGCTCCTCCGCGCCCCACGGCACCGCGACCAAGGACATCGCTGCACGCGCCGGCGTGCGGCTGCTGCTGGGGCTGCTCGGGGCGCTCGCGGTCGCGGTCGTCGCCGTGCCGCTCGCCGTCCTCGTGCGCAGCGAGTACGCCCCGCTCGTCGCCCTCGACCGGGACGTCAGCTCGGCCGCCGAGCGGGCCGTCGACGGCTCGGTGCTGCTGCTGCGCGCAGCGCAGGTCGTCACCTACCTCGGCGACCCGCTGCTCATCACGCTCGCCTCGGCGCTGCTCGCGCTGGTGCTCTGGCGGCGGGGTCACGCCCGTCTGGCGCTGTACGTCCTGGCCGCCCGCATCGGGTCCCTGGTCCTCTCGCAGGGGCTCAAGCACCTCGTGGACCGGGCGCGTCCGGTCTTCGAGGGTCCCGTCGCCACGGCGCTCGGGCCGTCGTTCCCCTCCGGGCACGCGCTGGGATCAGCGGTGTTCTGGACGACGACCGCCGTGCTGGTCCTTCCGCACGTGCGCCGACCCCGGCGAGCACTGCTGGCGGCCGTGCTCGTCGCCGTGCTGGTGGCGGCCAGTCGGGTGCTGCTCGGCGTGCACTACCTCAGCGACGTCAGCGGCGGCTTCCTGCTGGGGCTCGGCTGGGCCGGGGTGTGCACGGCGGTCTTCGCCGCCGAGCGGGCCGAGCGGGGCCGGCCGGTCGACGTCGACCGCGAGGGGATCGGCACGTGAGCCCGCGCGACCCGGCCGAGGACCTGCGCGCCATCGCCTTCTGCCTGGAGCGGGCGCTCGAGCCGTCGTACCGCGTGCGGGCCTTCCGCACCGCCGCCGCGGTCGTCGACCGCACGGCGCCGGACGAGCTGGCGGCCCGCGCGTCGGCCGGCACGCTCACCGAGCTCACCGGCATCGGCAAGGTCACCGCCCTGGTCGTCACCGAGGCGCTGTCCGGTCAGGAGCCCGTCTACCTGCGCCGGGTGCAGACGCTCGGGGACGTCCCGGTGTCCGAGGGGGCCGCCGCCCTGCGCGCTGCGCTCAAGGGGGACCTGCACACGCACAGCGACTGGTCGGACGGTGGCTCGCCGATCGAGGAGATGGCCCGCGCCGGTCGGGCGCTGGGGCACGAGTACATGGTGCTGACCGACCACTCACCGCGCCTCACCGTCGCCAACGGCCTGACCGCCGAGCGGCTCCTGCGGCAGCTCGACGTCGTGGCGGAGGTCAACGCCGGGCTGGCCGAGCAGGCCGCGGCCGGGGTCGCGCCGCCGTTCCGGCTGCTCACCGGGATCGAGTGCGACATCAACGAGGACGGCTCGCTCGACCAGGACCCGTCGCTGCTGGCCCGCCTCGACCTGGTCGTCGCGAGCGTGCACAGCAAGCTGCGCATGCCGCGCGAGCAGATGACGGCGCGGATGGTCGCCGCGGTGAGCAACCCGCACACCGACGTCCTGGGCCACTGCACCGGCCGTCAGGTGGTGGGGCACGGGCGCGGTGGCAAGGGCCGGCCGGAGAGCGAGTTCGACGCGGAGCTCGTCTTCGCGGCGTGCGCGCACTTCGGCGTGGCGGTGGAGGTCAACAGCCGGCCGGAGCGGCTCGACCCGCCGAAGCGGCTGCTGCGCCTCGCCGTCGAGGCGGGCTGCTCCGTGGCGATCGACACCGACGCGCACGCGCCCGGTCAGCTGGACTGGCAGCACCTCGGGTGCGAGCGGGCCCACCTGTGCGGGGTGCGGCCCGAGGACGTCGTCAACAGCCGGGACGTCGACGGCCTGCTCAGCTGGACCGGTCGGGGCGGCGCTGCGACGGGATGAGCTCCCGGACCGGGTCGGTGAGCAGCTCGGTGCTGGCGTCCGGCAGGGCGTCGGCGACGAGCAGGGCGCACGCGGCGTCCAGGCACAGCGCCAGGACGCGAGCCGTCTCGTGGTGGTCGTCGACCGGCGGGCGCGCGCCCGTCCGGCAGTCCGCGCACGGGCGGGACAGGCCCTCTGCTCCGGTGCGCCGCACGAGCGCCCACAGTCGGCGGCGGCGGGTGAGCACCGCGGCCTCGAAGGCCGAGGTCGCGGCCTCGGCCCGCTCGGACTCGCCGACGAAGGAGCGGTCGACCAGCGCGTCGAACAGCATCTGGCCCTGCAGGTCGTGGCACCGGCCGGACAGCGCCGACATCGCGGCCAGCAGCGCCTTGACCCGCGCGCTCTCCGGCCCGAGGTCCGGCTCGCCGGCCGCGGGCGTCGGGTAGACGGCCAGCCACGGACGCATGAGCGCGGCGTACTCCGCGCGGGACAGCACCGGCCGGGCGTACGCGGCGGCGATCGCGTCGCGGACGGCCTTGAGCGCCACGGTCGTGACGCGCGGCTCGACGCTCACGTAGGGCGCCTCGCCGATGAGGTCGTCGGCGAACAGGCCGCTGACGGCGTCGAAGGCGGCGAGCACCTCGATGACGAGCGGGCTGTCGGGAGCGAGCGCCCGGTCACGGGCCTGGGCGATCGACGGGCTGTTGACCCACGCCTGCGCGAGCCGGGGGAGGTCGTCGTCGCTGATGTGCGCGAGCTGCGCCAGCACGCCGAGGACGGCGGTCAGGTTGGGGTGGTCCTCGAGACGCTGCAGGGCGGGGGGCCGCCCGGCCGTCTGCCGACCCGTTCCTCGGCCCACGGTGTGCTCCGCTCGTCCGACGCGCTCCGACTCGTACTGGAGTCTGCGGCAGATCGGGGACCGAACTGGAGCGTTGCGCGCACACCCTGTCCGAGAACCGCCCGAAAGGGCTAGAAGCGGTGACCCTCCACGTGCCCACCGGACAGGGTCGACCAGACCTCCTGGAGGTTGGCGAACGACGGCCCCATCGGCAGGCTGTGCAGCTGGGCCAGGACCGCGTCGGGCGCTTCGTTGTCGGTCGCCACGCGGATGAGCTCCTCACGGGTCGCGGGCCACAGCCGGCCCAGGTAGGTGGCGAGCTCGCTGCGGGCCTGCACGTCGTCCTCGCTCATGCCCTCGGGCACGCCGCCGGACAGCGTCCCGTCCGGGACGCGGTCGACGTCCGGCTGGTCCTCTCCGGAGGGCTCCGGGGAGTTCCAGTCGGCGCGGTTGTCGTGGCCGGCCCGCACGAGACCGCTGACCTCGGCCTCCAGGGCGTCGTCCATCCGGGCGCTGTGCTTGTCGCTGCCTCGTTGCATGGGGCGCCGATACCCGGTGTCCGCAGGCCTACGCGCTCCGTCCGGCCGTCGGCGCCCCCCTCGCGCGGCTACTCGCTGCCGCCCTCCGTCGTGTCCTTGCCGACCGGCATCAGCTCGGTCAGCAGGGCGTACTGCTCCAGCGCCTTGCGGGGCAGGTCGGCGTCGACCTCACCGCGCCGGGCCAGCTCGGTGAGCACCGCGACGGCGATCGACTCCGGGTCGATGCGGAAGTGGCGCCGCAGGCTCGCCCGGGTGTCGGAGCGGCCGAAGCCGTCCGTGCCGAGCGAGGTGTAGTCGCCGGGGATCCAGCGGCTGAGCGCGTCCGGCACCGCCCGCATCCAGTCGCTGACGGCCACGAACGGCCCGGGCGCGCCCTCCAGCGCCTGCGTCACGTACGGCGTGCGCAGCTCCTCGCCGGGGTGCAGCAGCTTGTGCTCCTCGCACTCCACCGCGTCGCGGCGCAGCTCGTTCCAGCTCGTGACGCTCCAGACGTCGGCCGCCACGCCCCAGTCGTCGCGCAGCAGGCGCTGCGCGTCCATGGCCAGGCGCACCGCGATGCCGCTGGCCAGGACCTGGGCCCGCGGACCCTCGCCCTCGGCCTGGCTGCAGCGGTAGATCCCACGCAGGACCCCCTCGCGCAGCCCCTCGATCTCGGGCATCGCCGGCTGGGGATAGGGCTCGTTGTAGACGGTCAGGTAGTAGTAGACGTCCTCCGCGGCCTCGCCGTACATGCGCCGCAGGCCGTCCTCGACGATGAAGGCGACCTCGTAGGAGTAGGCCGGGTCGTACGCCACGACCGCCGGGTTGGTGGAGGCCAGCAGCAGGCTGTGCCCGTCCTGGTGCTGCAGTCCCTCGCCGTTGAGCGTCGTGCGGCCGGCTGTCGCGCCGAGCAGGAAGCCGCGGCCCAGCTGGTCGGCGAACGCCCACATCTGGTCGCCGGTGCGCTGGAAGCCGAACATCGAGTAGAAGACGTAGACCGGGATCATCGGCTCGGCGTGCGTGGCGTACGACGTGCCCGCCGCGATCACCGACGCCATCGAGCCGGCCTCGCTGATGCCCTCGTGCAGGATCTGGCCCTTGACGGCCTCCTTGTAGGACAGGAGCAGCTCGCGGTCGACCGCTTCGTACTTCTGCCCGAACGGCGAGTAGATCTTGGCCGACGGGAACATCGCGTCGATGCCGAACGTGCGGGCCTCGTCCGGGATGACCGGGACGATCCGCTGACCGATGCCCTTGTCCTTCATGAGGTCCTTGAGCAGGCGGACGAAGGCCATCGTCGTGGCGACCGCCTGCTTGCCCGACCCGCGCTTGAGCTCGTCGTAGACCTCGGTCGGCGGCAGGGTGAGCGCCTTGGACCGCACCACGCGGCGCGGGATGGAGCCGCCGAGCGCCGCCCGGCGCTCCTTCATGTAGAGGATCTCGTCGGACTTGGCGCCCGGGTGGTAGTAGGGCGGCAGGTCGCCCTCGAGCGCGCTGTCGGGGATGTCGAGGTAGAGCCGGTCGCGCAGCGCCTTGAGGTCGGGCTTGGTGAGCTTCTTCATCTGGTGGGTCGCGTTGCGCCCCTCGAAGCCCTCGCCGAGCGTCCACCCCTTGACCGTGTGGGCGAGGATCACCGTCGGCTGCCCGACCGTCTCGGTCGCCGCCTTGAACGCCGCGTAGACCTTGCGGTAGTCGTGCCCACCGCGCGGCAGCCCGCGGATCTGGTCGTCGGACAGGTGCTCGACCATGCGCAGCAGGCGCGGGTCCTGGCCGAAGAAGTGCGAGCGGGTGTAGGCGCCTGTCTCGACCGAGTAGGTCTGGAACTGGCCGTCCGGCGTCGTGTTCATGGCGTTGACCAGCACCCCGTCGACGTCCCGCGCGAGCAGGTCGTCCCACTGGCGGCCCCAGACGACCTTGATGACGTTCCAGCCGGCGCCGCGGAAGCTCGACTCCAGCTCTTGGATGATCTTGCCGTTGCCGCGCACCGGACCGTCGAGGCGCTGCAGGTTGCAGTTGACGACGAAGGTGAGGTTGTCCAGCTCCTCGCGGGCCGCCACGCCGATGGCGCCCAGCGACTCCGGCTCGTCCATCTCGCCGTCGCCGAGGAAGCACCAGACGCGCGACGAGGAGGTGTCCTTGATGCCGCGGTGCTGCAGGTAGCGGTTGAAGCGGGCCTGGTAGATCGCGTCGATCGGGCCGAGGCCCATCGAGACGGTGGGGAACTCCCAGAAGTCCGGCATCAGACGCGGGTGCGGGTAGCTCGACAGGCTCTGCGGCCGGGACTCCTGCCGGAAGCCGTCGAGGCGGTCCTCGTCCATGCGCCCCTCGAGGAAGGCGCGGGCGTAGACGCCGGGGGAGGCGTGGCCCTGGAAGAAGACCGAGTCGCCGGAGCCGTCCGCGGCGTCCTTGCCGCGGAAGAAGTGGTTGAAGCCGACCTCGTAGAGACTGGCCGCGCTGGCGTACGACGCGATGTGGCCGCCGACGCCGATCTCCGGGCGGTTGGCCCGGCTGACCATGATGGCGGCGTTCCAGCGGACGTACGCCCGGATGCGCCGCTCGGCGTCCTCGTCGCCGGGGAACCACGGCTCCCGCTCCGGCGGGATCGAGTTGATGTAGTCGGTGCTGCGCAGGGCCGGTACGCCGACCGACTTCTCGCGGGCGCGCTGCAGCAGCCGCAGCATCAGGTAGCGGGCGCGCCCGCGGCCGGCGTTGTCGAGGACGGCGTCGAGCGACTCGAGCCACTCGGCCGTCTCCGCCGGATCGATGTCGGGCAGCTGGCTCGGCAGCCCGTCGTTGATGACGCTGAAGCGCTCGGTCCCGCTCGTGGTCACGCTGCTCCCCGGTGCTCGTGTCCGCTGTCGTCGACAGTCTCCCCCCTACCCGCGGGTAGCCGACGACCGCGGGGCATGTGACTGCGGTGGAGACCGAAGTCGTGACCGTCCGGACCGGCAGCCGCGAGGTGGTCCTCGACCTGACCGGCGACTGCCGGCGCTTCGTGCGGGACCGCGGCGACGGACTGCTGCACGTCTTCGTGCCGCACGCCACGGCCGGGATCGCGGTGCTCGAGCTGGGAGCCGGGTCCGACGACGACCTGCTGCACGCGCTGGGCGACCTGCTGCCGGCCGACGACCGGTGGCGGCACCGCCACGGCTCGCCGGGGCACGGGCGGTCGCACGTCCTGCCGGCGATCGTGCCGCCGGGCGCCACCGTGCCGGTGCTCGGCGGACAGCTCGCGCTGGGCACCTGGCAGTCCGTCGCGCTGGTCGACCTCAACGTCGACAACCCCGTGCGCTCGGTCCGGCTGTCCTTCCTCGCCGGCTGAGCCATCGCGCCGACACGGCACTGTCACTTGCGCAGCGGGGACCTCTCCGGTGGACTACCCCCGTCACGCCCCGGCCGGGGCGGCAGTGAGAGGGGCACGCGTGAGCACGTCCGCAGACCGCGCCGCGGCGCGCGGCCTTGCCGAGAAGCTCGGGATCGAGCCCGGCATGGTCGTGCAGGTGGTCGGATCGGACAGCCCGGGTGCTGCCGTCGACCAGGCCCTGCTCGACGACGTCGCACTGCGGGCGGGCACCGAGCTGATCCGCACGGACGACTCCGACGAGGTCGTCGACGTCGTGCTGCTGTGGTGGCGCGAGGGCGACGGTGACCTGGTCGACGCGCTCGTCGACTCCCTCACCAACCTCGCCGACCACGGCGTCGTCTGGCTGCTCACGCCCAAGGCGGGCCGCGACGGGCACGTCGAGCCGAGCGACATCGACGAGGCCGCGCCGACCGCCGGCCTGTCCAGCACCCGCAGCACCAGCGCCGCCCCGGAGTGGTCCGGGACGCGGCTGGTCTCGCCCCGCGCGAGCAAGGGCAAGCAGCAGCGCCGCTGACGCCCGACGCCGCCCGGCTGCTGCTGTCGCCGGCCGGTCGCGCCGCCGTGGCCCACGCCGCACGCCTCGACCTCTCGTCCGGCAACCGCCTCGCGGCGGCCGAAGCGGTGCGCCCCCTCGGCCCCTCGCTGGGCCCCCTGGCGCTCGAGCAGGCACTGCTGCGCGAGCGGGCCCGCGCCAAGCACCCCCGTGGGACCGAGCTGTGGTGGACCGGTCCGGCGCTGGAGCAGGCCTCGTCGTACGACGTCGCCGCCTGGCGGGCCACGCGCTTCTCCGGTCCGGTGCTGGACCTGTGCTGCTCGGTCGGGGGTGACCTGCTCGCGCTGCCCGGCGGCTCGACCGGCGTCGACCTCGACGAGGCGCGGCTCCTGCTGGCGCAGGCCAACGCCGAGGTCCTCGGCAGGCCGGTGTCACTGCTGCGCGCCGACGTCACCGCCCTGCCGCTGCCGCGGTCGGCGGACGTCTTCGTCGATCCCGCCCGGCGCGCCGGCGGCCGGCGGGTGTTCGACCCGCGGGCGTACGCCCCGCCGCTTCCGCTCGTGCTGTCCTGGCGCGAGCGGGTGCGGTCGCTTGCCGTGAAGGTCGCGCCGGGCGTGGACCACGACGCGCTGCCCGAGGACGTCGAGGTCGAGCTGGTCTCGCTGCGTGGAGAGGTCAAGGAGGCGGTCCTGTGGACCGGCGCGGCGCGCTCGGGGGCCCGGCGCACGGCGACGCTGCTGCCCGCCCGGGACGTCCTGCGCGACGACCCCGTGCCGCCGCCGACCGTCCGGGCGCCGGGGCGGTGGCTGCTCGAGCCCGACGGGGCGGTGGTGCGCGCCCACCTGGTCGCGCAGGTCGCCGACCAGGTGGACGGCTGGCTGCTCGACCGGACCATCGCCTACGTCGCCGCCGACGAGCGGGTGCCGACGCCGTTCGGGCGGTGGTTCGAGGTGCTCGAGGTCCTGCCGTTCGGGCTCAAGGCGCTGCGCGAGCGGCTGCGCGCCCACGACGCCGGACCCCTCGTGGTGAAGAAGCGCGGAACGGCGGTCGAGCCCGACGTGCTGCGCAAGCAGCTCAAGCTGACGGGCAGCCGGGAGGTGACCGTGGTGCTCACACGGGCCGCGGGCAAGCAGATCGCGATGGTGGTGCGCCCGGACTGAGGGCTCAGGCGGAGCCCCCGGTCAGAGTCAGAAGCCCAGGCGTCCGAGCACCTTGCCGACGCCGCTCCTCACCCCGCCGACGACGCCGCTCACGCTGCCGACCGCGCCCCTCAGGGCAGCGCCCCCGGGCAGGCCGGGGACGTCGTCGAGCAGCGGCGCCAGGCGCATCCACTGCGCGAGGGAGTGCACGACGAGCCGTCGGGTCAGCAGCAGCTGGGGGAGGTGGGCCCGGCCGGACGCCGCCTCGAGCATGTCGGTGGCGGTGCCCGAGACGCCGACCCCGGTGAGCGGGCCGCTCGGGAGCCGGCTGGTGGTCCAGCCGTGGCCGTGGCTGTCGAACGCCCAGCCGCCGTGCGGCGTCCGCGCCGACAGGACGAGGTCCACCCCGGCCCGGCTGGCCAGCGCGCCGGTGATGTCGACGAGCGCGGACAGCCCGCTGTCGAGCAGCTCGGGAGGCGGTGCCGGGGCACCGCACGGGGCGAGGTCCAGGGCGTGGACGGCCAGCTCGAAGGTGCCGGCGTTGAGCAGCGTGAGCACGGGCAGCGGTCCGGCGGTGGAGCGGGCCAGCGCGCGACCGAGCTCGTGCGCGTCCGGCGAGCCGAAGAAGTCCGCGAGCGTGGCCCGGCCGACGTGCAGGGCGGCGACGACCTCGTCCGTCGTCGCACCGCGGTGGGTGCGCAGCAGCAGCGCGGAGGTGTCGTCCAGCGACGTCGCGGTGCCGGTGCCGCCCTCGCGGGCGGACGTCAGGAGCGAGTCGACGACCGAGGCGTCCGGCCACGACCCGAGGTGGACCAGGACGTCCCGGCCGGACAGGCCGTCCAGCCGCGACGGCCGCTCCAGGTCGGTGACCGCCACCAGGCCCAGGAAGGCGTCCCAGGCACGCAGCACCGACTGCCCGAGGACCTCCGGCGCGGTGTCCGCGAGTCCGCAGCGACCGGCAGGGAAGATGGGTGCGGGCACCCGCCCATCCTGCCCCTGACAGAAGTGAGTGATCCATGAGCGTGGACGTCGGCGACGAGGCCCCGGACTTCGAGCTCCAGGACCAGAACCGTTCACCGGTGCGGCTGTCGTCGTTCCGCGGCTCGAAGAACGTCGTGGTCGTCTTCTACCCGATGTCGTTCACCCCGACGTGCCAGGGCGAGCTCTGCGCCATCCGGGACTCCCTCGTCGACTTCGACGGCGAGGACGTGCAGACGCTGGCGGTCAGCTGCGACAGCAGCGCGGCCCACGCTCGGTGGGCGGCCGAGCAGGGCTACACCTTCCCGCTGCTGGCCGACTTCTGGCCGCACGGCGAGGCGGCCAAGGCGTACGGCGTCTTCGACGAGGACCGCGGCGTGGCGGTGCGCGGGACCTTCATCGTCGACAAGGCCGGCAAGGTCGCCTACAAGGTCGTCAACGCCATCCCGGACGCTCGCGACCTCGACGAGTACCGCGCCGTGCTGGCCGGTCTGAACACCTAGGCTGACCGTCGGGACCCATGGCTCAGTTGGTAGAGCAGCGCCCTTACAAGGCGAAGGTCGGCAGTTCGAGTCTGTCTGGGTCCACCGTCGCGTCCTGACCGCAGTGCTTCTCAGCCGCGCTCGGCGGTCCTGCCGGGCGCGAGCTCCAGCGCCGCGAGCTCCGCGGCGAGTCGCGCGCCCATGACGGCGTACCCGCGGGCGGTGGGGTGCAGGCGGTCCGGGTGCAGGAAGGACGGCGGCTGCCCGACCGCCCAGCCGCCCGACAGGGGGCTGAAGAACGGCAGGCCCTCGTCCGCGGCGACCTGCTCGATCACCTCGTCGACGACGGCACGCCGGGGATCGACCGCGCCCTGCGGTGGCGGGTCGTACGCCCCCATGAGCACGATCTGGGCCTGCGGCTGGCGCCGACGCACCTCCTCGACGACGTCCTCGACCGCCTCGCGGAGCACACCCGGATCCGCAGCGCTGCGGGCGTCGTTGGTGCCGCCCTCGACCAGCACGACGTCGTAGCGGCCCCTCATCGCCCCCGGTCGGCGCAGCCGGTCCAGGTAGGGCGGGCGCTCACCGGTCGTCGTGTAGCCGGTGCCGCCCCACGCGTCGACCTCGACGTCCCACCCCAGCCGGTCAGCAGCCGTGCGGGCCATCAGCGGGCGCTTGGGGGTGACGCCCGTGCCGCCCATGAGGCTGTCGCCGAAGAAGTACGCCGAGACGGTGCCCGACTGCGCCTCGACGGGTCCGGCCGACGCCGGAAGCCCGCTGAGACCGAGACCGAGCAGCAGCGCGACGGCGCCGAGGCGCGTCCTCGTGCCGACCCGCCCCGCCCACGCCGCCTCCACAGGGGAAGTCTCGGCAGCGCAGCGTCGCTTCCGCAGCCGATCGCCGAAGGTGCTGGGACGAGCCCGGACAACCCGGACGTGGCCCTAGCCTCGCGCCGTGACCGTGCGCCTGTCGGACGTCGTGGCCGTCCTGGAAGAGCTCTACCCGCCGTCGTGGGCGCAGTCGTGGGACGCCGTCGGGCTCGTGTGCGGCGATCCCGACGCGCCCGTGCGCCGGGTGCTGCTCGCCGTGGACCCGGTCGCCCCCGTCGTGCGCGACGCCGTGGACGGGGGCTTCGACCTGCTGCTCACCCATCACCCGCTGTACCTGCGGGGCACCACGTCGGTGGCCGCGACCTCGCCCAAGGGCAAGGTCGTCCACGCGCTCGTCCGCGGCGGCTGCGCGCTGCACGTGGCGCACACCAACGCGGACGTGGCCGACCCCGGGGTGTCGGACGCGCTGGCCGACCGCTTCGGGCTGCGCGACCTGCGTCCGCTGCAGGCCTCGGCCGGCGAGGCGCTCGACAAGCTCGTCGTCTTCGTGCCCGTCGAGGACGCCGAGCGCGTGCTGGACGCCGTGACCGCCGCGGGAGCCGGCTCGATCGGCGACTACGAGCGCTGTGCGTGGTCGACGACCGGGACCGGGACCTTCCGGCCGCGAGCCGGTGCGACACCGAGCAGGGGCGCGGTCGGGCAGGTCGAGCGGGTCGCCGAGGCGCGCCTGGAGGTGGTGCTGCCCCGGGACCGCCGCGCCGAGGTCGTCCGCGCGATGCGCGCGGCGCACCCGTACGAGGAACCGGCCCACGACGTGCTCGAGCTGGCCGCCCCTGCGAGTCCCCGCGGGCTGGGCCGCGTGGGCGAGCTGCCGCACCCGACGACCCTGGGCGAGCTCACCGAGCGTGCCGCCGAGGTCCTGCCGCCCACCGCCTGGGGCGTGCGCTGCGCCGGGGACCTCGACCGCGTGGTGCGGACGCTCGCCGTGTGCGGCGGCTCCGGCGACTCGCTGCTGCGGGAGGCCGGCCGCGCGGCCGACGCCTACCTCACCGCAGACCTGCGGCACCACCCCGCGAGCGAGGCGCCGGACGGGCTCGGGCTGATCGACGCCGCGCACTGGGCGACCGAGCACCCGTGGCTCGCCGACGCCGCCCGACGGCTGTCGGCCGCCACTACGGTGGAGACGGTCGTGTCGGACCGCGTGACCGACCCCTGGACGCACGCCGTCCGTTCACCCCGATGGGCGAGGAGCTCTTCTCCGTGAAAGCAGACCCGTTCGTCCAGCTGCGGCTGCTGGAGCTGCAGAGCCTCGACAGCGCGCTCGACCGCCTCGCGCACCGGCGGCGGACCCTGCCGGAGCTGGCGGAGATGGCCCGCCTCGACGGGCTCGTCGATGCGCTGCGCGACGGCATCGTCCGGGCCGAGACCGAGGTGTCGGACCTGGCCCGGGAGCAGGCGAGGTTCGAGCGGGAGATCGACCAGGTGCGCGCCCGCAAGTCGCGGGACGAGAGCCGGTTGTCCTCCGGCAGCATCACGGCGTCCAAGCAGCTCCAGGACCTGGAGCACGAGGTCGCCTCGCTGTCCCGCCGGCAGTCGGACCTGGAGGACGGCGAGCTCGAGGTGATGGAGCGGGCCGAGACCGCGCAGGCGGGGCTCGACGAGCTGACGACGCGGCGGGAGGCCCACCTCACGGCTCGGGCCGAGGCCGAGCGGGCGGCCGCCGCGGCCACCGAGGAGATCGACGCGGAGCTCGCGAAGACGTCCGCCGCACGCGCGGAGCTGGCCGCGACGATGCCGGCCGACCTGCTCGGGCTGTACGAGAAGCTGCGCGCCTCCGAGGGCGGCATCGGCGCGGGCGAGATCTCCCGCGGACGCTGCGGCGGCTGCCACCTCGACCTGATGAACAACGAGAAGTCGGCCTACCGCGCTGCGCCCCCGGACGAGGTGCTCCGGCACGACGAGTGCGGGCGGATCCTCGTGCGCACCGCCGAGTCGGGGCTGTGAGCCGGCGGCTCCTGGTCGAGGCCGACGGCGGGTCGCGCGGCAACCCCGGCCCGGCCGGGTACGGCGCCGTCGTCCGTGACGCGACGACCGGTCAGGTGCTGGCCGAGCGAGCGGCGGGCATCGGCCGGGCCACGAACAACGTCGCGGAGTACGGCGGGCTCATCGCCGGGCTGACCGCGGCGCTGGACCTCGACCCGTCCGAGGTCGAGGTGCGCATGGACAGCAAGCTGGTCGTCGAGCAGATGAGCGGTCGCTGGCAGGTCAAGCACCCGGCGATGAAGCCGCTCGCGGCGGAGGCGTCGGCCCTGGTCCGCCGCCTGCCGCGGGTGCGGTTCTCCTGGATCCCCCGGGCGCAGAACGCGCACGCCGACCGGCTCGCCAACGAGGCCATGGACGCTGCGGCGCGCGGGGACGTGTGGCGGCCGGCCGGCGACAGCGGCCCCGCCGACGCGGCCGACGCCTGGCTCGCGGCGCACGAGCCGACGGCGTCGCTGGCGCCCGTCGACGGCTCTGCCCCCTCGGCGGACCGGCCGGTGGCCACGCCGCAGAACGGCTGGCGCGACGACCCGGCGGCGCCCCCGACGACGGCCCTGATGCTGCGCCACGGTCAGACGGAGCTGTCGGTGCAGAAGCGGTTCTCGGGCATGGGGGAGCAGCCGTTGACGGCGTACGGCCGCCTGCAGGCGGCGGCCGCCGCGGCCCGGCTCGCGGGCAGCGGCGCCACGGCCGTCATCAGCAGCCCTCTGCGCCGGGCTCGCGAGACGGCCGAGCTCGTCGCCGAGGCGCTGGGGCTCCCCGTCGCGGTCGAGGCCGGCCTGCGGGAGACCGACTTCGGCGACTGGGAGGGCTGGACGTTCGCCGAGGTCAAGGCGAAGTGGCCGCGCGAGCTCGACGCGTGGCTCGCCGACCCTGCCGTGCCGCCGCCGTTCGGCGAGAGCTTCGACGCGACGACGACGCGGGTGCGGCAGGCCCGCGACCGGGTGCTCCGGTCGTACGGCGGGCAGCGCGTGGTGCTCGTCAGCCACGTCACGCCGATCAAGACGCTGCTGCGCCTGGCGCTCGACGCGCCGCCCACGGCGCTGTACCGCATGCACCTCGACCTCGCGTGCCTGTCCGAGGTGCAGTGGTTCGCCGACGGCCCGTCGGTCGTCCGGTCGCTCAACGACACTGCGCACGTGCCGGCGGAGTAGCCCGTGGACCGGTCCGCCGTCGGCGCGAGCCCGAGTGGATGTTCAGCCGGGCCCACCGCCATCGGACCGCACGTGCCACCCGGCGTACGCTCGTCCCCGGGACGAGTCGGCCGGACGGTCGCGGCACCGCTCGCGGTGTCGAGGAAAGTCCGGGCTCCACAGGGCAGGGTGGTCGGCAACACCGACCCGGGGTGACCCGCGGGAAAGTGCCACAGAGAACAGACCGCCGGTGATCCTGCCGGCAAGGGTGAAACGGTGGGGTAAGAGCCCACCAGCGCCCGGGGCGACCCGGGCGGCTCGGCAAACCCCACCCGGAGCAAGGTCAAGAGGGGACTTCTCGGAGTCCCTGCGCAGGCGCTCGAGGGCGGCCCGCCCGATGCCTGCGGGTAGACCGCACGAGGCCACCGGCAACGGTGGTCCTAGATGGATGGCCGTCCGTCACTGCAACGGCAGTGGCGACAGAACCCGGCTTATAGGCTGACTCGTCCCACTCGAGCCTCTGACCAGCA
>CADCUE010000017.1 GCA_902805805.1 uncultured Frankineae bacterium
CGCGCACGCAGGCGCGCAAGCGCACCGGCAGGGCCGCAGCGGCGGCGGCGCGCGCACAGGAGCAGCACGCAGCGCGGCTCGCCGAGGCACAGGTCGTGGCGCACGAGGCCGCCGGCCGGCTCGACGACTCCGTGCGGGCCTGCGAGGCCGCGGAGCGGACCCGGGCTCGGGCGCAGGAGGAGGTCGAGACGCTCGCCGCCGAGGTGGAGCGACGCGCTGCTGCGCTGACCGAGGCGCGACAGCGGCACGAGCAGGCCGCCCGCGAGGCGACCGTCGCCCAGCGCGCAGCAGACACGGCCCGGGCGGAGGTCGAGCGGGCGCAGGCCCGCGCCGAGTCGGCACGCACCGAGCTGGACCATCTGCGCCGGGACGGCCCCGCCCGAGCCTGACCCCTCGAGCCGCGAGCGGTCAGCGCTTGCCGGTGAGCTTGTCGACGAGCTCGACCGCCGATGCCGACGCCTCCAGCAGGGCCCCGACGTGCGCCTGGGTCCCCCGCAGCGGCTCCAGGGTCGGCACGCGCTGCAGCGTCTCCCGGCCGACGTCGAAGATCACCGAGTCCCAGGAGGCGGCGGCGACCTCTCCCGGGTAGCGCGCCATGCAGGTCCCGCGGAAGTAGGCGCGGGTGTCGGTCGGCGGGTGCTCGACCGCGCGCGCGACCTCGGCCTCGGTCAGCAGCCGCTGCATCCGCCCGCGCGCCACGAGGCGGTTGTAGAGGCCCTTGTCCTGGCGGACGTCGGCGTACTGGAGGTCCACCAGGTGCAGCTTGGCGGCGTTCCAGCCGAGTCCCTCCCGCTCGCGGTAGCCCTCGAGGATCTCCAGCTTGGCGACCCAGTCGAGCTCGCCGGACAGCGACATCGGATCGGCGGCGAGGCGGTCGAGGGTGGACTCCCAGCGCGCCAGCACGTCGACGGTCTGCGCGTCGGCGTCGCTGCCGAGGCGGTCCTCGACGTGCTTGCGCGCCTGCTCGAGGTACTCCATCTGCAGCTGCACGGCGGTCATCCGCCGGCCGTCCCGCAGCACGACCTGGTGGCGCAGCGTCGGGTCGTGCGAGACGGCCCGCAGCGCCGAGACCGGTCCGTCGATCGTCAGGTCGATCCCGTTGTCGCTGAGCCAGTGGTCCTCGACCATGGCGAGGACCAGGGCGGTGGTCCCGACCTTGAGGTAGGTCGACACCTCCGACAGGTTGGCGTCGCCGATGATCACGTGCAGCCGGCGGTACTTGTCGGGATCGGCGTGCGGCTCGTCGCGCGTGTTGATGATGGGGCGCTTGAGCGTCGTCTCCAGGCCGACCTCGACCTCGAAGTAGTCGGCCCGCTGGCTGAGCTGGAAGCCCTCGCCGCGCCCGTCCTGGCCGATGCCGACCCGGCCGGCACCGGTCACCACCTGGCGGCTGACGAAGAACGGCGTCAGGTGCCGGACGATCTCGGCGAACGGCGTCCGGCGCGCCATCAGGTAGTTCTCGTGCGTGCCGTAGGACGCGCCCTTGTTGTCGGTGTTGTTCTTGTAGAGCAGGATCCGCGGCGTCCCCGGCACGGTCGCCGCCCGGTCGGCGGCGCGGGCCATGACCCGCTCCCCCGCCTTGTCCCACAGCACCGCGTCACGCGGCCCGGTCACCTCCGGCGCGGAGTACTCCGGGTGCGCGTGGTCGACGTACAGCCGGGCGCCGTTGGTGAGGATGACGTTGGCCAGCCCGAGCTCGTCCTCCGGCTCCCCGGCCAGGTGGTCGGAGGTCCCCGGGCCGACGTCGAACCCCCGCGCGTCGCGCAGCGGGTTCTCCTCCTCGAAGTCCCAGCGGGTGCGCCGGTTGCGGGACGGACCCTCTGCCATGCCGCTCGCCCAGCCGTTGACGACCTGCGACGAGGCGACCATGGCGCCGCTCGCGGGCTGTCCCGGCACCGAGACGCCGTACTCCGTCTCGATCCCCATGACGCGCCGCGTGGTCATGGGCCGAGCCTAGGTCGTCCGTCGCACCCGCGCCCCACCTCCGGCACGACCGCGCGTCGCGCCGGCCGCAGGACCGATCTGACGACGGTCCGTGACGACGGTTCCCGCCTGAGTAGTACTCCCCCGAAAGGGTGAACCACGAGCCGTGGGACCGCGAAGAGCGTACGGGTGGGCGTCCGCTCGCTCCTGTCCTTGACCGCTCCTGTAGGAGACACATGGCCGTACCCCGGGCAACGACGCGACGACGCGTCCTCGCCATCCTCGCTGCCGGCGCCACGGCGGCGTCCAGCGCCGCTCTTCTCGCCCCCGGCACCTCCTCGGCATCCAGCCACCGCGAGGCGCCGTACACGCTGTCCGACCCCCTCGCGGACAACACCGACACGTACGCCTTCGTGTCGCCGGACAAGCCCGACACCGTCACGCTGATCGCGAACTGGATACCGTTCCAGGAGCCGGGCGGCGGGCCGAACTTCTACCCGTGGGACAGCAAGGCCCGCTACGAGATCCACGTCGACAACAACGGCGACGCCAAGCCCGACATCACCTACCGCTGGGTGTTCCAGGACGTCGACCGCCGCGGCACCGCGGAGCGGGGTGCGACGGACGGGACCTTCCTCTACAACGACGGGCCGGTCGGGTCCTTCGAGGACCCCGACCTGAAGTTCAAGCAGACCTACACGCTGCAGGCCGTCACGTACGACGCGGCCGGCAGGGAGAAGGCGCCGGTCGTGCTGCGCAAGGACGCGCGGGTGGCGCCCAGCCACGTCGGCTCGGCCTCCATCGCGCAGTACCAGCCGCTGCGCAGCCAGGCGACCCTCGACACGACCAACGGCGGACGGACCTACGCCGGCCAGGCCAACGACCCGTTCTTCCTGGACCTGCGGATCTTCGACCTGCTGTACGGCGGCGACTTCTCCGAGGTCGGCGTCGACACGCTCGCCGGCTACAACGTCAACACCGTCTCGCTCCAGCTGCCCAAGTCGGCGCTGGTCGCCAACGGCGACGCGGCCAAGAACCCGGTGATCGGCGTCTGGTCGACCACGTCGCGGCCGCAGATGCGCATGCTCAAGGACACCGACGCGGCCCCGACGACGAGCGTCTCCGAGGACAGCGACGAGGCCATGGACACCGGCAAGCACGTCCAGGTGTCGCGCCTGGGCAACCCGCTGGTCAACGAGGCGGTCGTCCCGGCCAACCTCAAGGACTTCTTCAACCGGTCGACCCCGAAGACCGACGCCAAGTTCCTGCCGAAGGTGCAGGACCCGGAGGTCCCGATCCTGGTCGAGTCGATCTACGGCATCCCCAACCCGAACAAGCTCGGCGGCGCCGCCGCGAAGCGCAACGACCTCGTCGCGGCCTTCCTGACCGGCTTCTCCCGGGACGTGTTCGCCGGCAGGACCTTCGGCGGGCTCGGCAAGGGTGTCCTGGACGCGGACCTCAACTCGCTGGACCTCAACGCGGTGAGCCCCAACCCGGCTCCGGCCGAGTACCTGCGGCTCAACGTCAACATCCCGCCGAAGAAGCCGGGCGACGCCGGCTACAGCCGGCTGGGTGCCGTCGGTGGCGACCTGTCGGGCTTCCCGAACGGCCGCCGTCTGCAGGACGACGTCGTCGACATCGCCCTGCAGGTCCTCGAGGGCGTGCTCGTGCGTCCCGCCGGCGCCACCAAGACCGCTGTCGCCGGTCTCGGTGACGGCGTGACGGCCAACGACACGCCGGTGCTGCGGGTCTTCCCGTACGTCCCCGACGCCACGTCGGGCAGCGTCGCCAAGTAGTCCGGCACGTGATCGTCGCCGGGGTGGTCCTGTCGGACCACCCCGGCGACGTCGTCCGCAGGAGCTAGAGGTACTGGCCGGTGTTGCTCACCGTGTCGATGGACTTGCCGCTCTCCTGGCCCTTGGCGCTGGTGACGAGCGTGCGGATGTAGACGATCCGCTCGCCCTTCTTGCCCGAGATGCGGGCCCAGTCGTCGGGGTTGGTGGTGTTGGGCAGGTCCTCGTTCTCCTTGAACTCGTCGACGCAGGCCGTCATGAGGTGCTGCAGGCGCAGGCCCTTGCCGCCGGTCTCGAGGAAGTCCTTGATGGCCATCTTCTTGGCCCGGCCGACGATGTTCTCGATCATGGCGCCGGAGTTGAAGTCCTTGAAGTACAGGACCTCCTTGTCGCCGTTGGCGTAGGTCACCTCGAGGAAGCGGTTCTCCTCGGCCTCGGTGTAGATGCGCTCGACGACCCGCTGGATCATCTCCGCGACGGTGGCCTCGCGGTTGCCGCCGTGCTCGGCCAGGTCCTCGTCGAACAGCGGCAGGTCGGTGCGGATGTACTTGCCGAAGATGTCCTTGGCCGCCTCCGCGTCGGGCCGCTCGATCTTGATCTTCACGTCGAGGCGTCCCGGGCGCAGGATCGCCGGGTCGATCATGTCCTCGCGGTTGGAGGCGCCGATCACGACGACGTTCTCGAGCGTCTCCACGCCGTCGATCTCGCTCAGCAGCTGCGGCACGATGGTCGTCTCGACGTCGGAGCTCACGCCCGAGCCCCGCGTCCGGAAGATCGAGTCCATCTCGTCGAAGAAGACGATGACGGGGGTGCCCTCGGAGGCCTTCTCCCGTGCCCGCTGGAAGATCAGGCGGATGTGCCGCTCGGTCTCGCCGACGTACTTGTTGAGCAGCTCCGGGCCCTTGATGTTGAGGAAGTAGGCGCGCCCGTCCGGCTTGCCGGTCACCGCCGCGACCTTCTTGGCCAGGCTGTTGGCCACCGCCTTGGCGATGAGCGTCTTGCCGCAGCCGGGCGGCCCGTAGAGCAGCACGCCCTTCGGCGGGCGCAGCTGGTGCTCCTTGAACAGGTCCTTGTGCAGGAACGGCAGCTCGACGGCGTCGCGGATCGCCTCGATCTGGGCGGACAGCCCGCCGATGTCGCCGTAGTCGATGTCGGGCACCTCCTCGAGGACGAGCTCCTCGACCTCCGACTTGGGGATGCGCTCGTAGGCGTAGCCGCTGCGGGTCTCGAGCAGCAGGGAGTCACCCGCCTTGAGCGGCTCGTCCTTCAGCGAGTCGGCCAGCATGACGACGCGCTCGTCGTCGGTGTGCCCGATGACCAGTGCGCGGTCGCGCGTGCCGTCCTCGCTGTCGAGCAGCTCCTTGAGCATCACGACGTCGCCCTGGCGCTCGAAGGCGAGAGCCTGCACGACGTTCATCGCCTCGTTGAGCATGACCTCCTGGCCGCGCCGGAGCTGGTCGAGCTCGACGGCGGGGCTGACGGCGACGCGCATCTTGCGGCCGCCGTGGAAGACGTCGATCGTGTCGTCCTCGTGCCGGGCGAGGAAGACGCCGTAGCCGCTGGGCGGCTGCGCCAGGCGCTCGACCTCCTCCTTGAGGGCGATGATCTGGTCGCGGGCCTCGCGCAGCGTGCCGACCAGCCGGTCGTTCTGGCCCGTGACTCCGGCGAGGCTGGCCTGCGCCTGCGCGAGCCCCTCCTCGAGCGCCCGCACCTGCCGCGGCGCGTCGGCGAGCTTGCGACGCAGGACCGACACCTCCTGCTCGAGGTAGCCGACCTGCGCCAGGAGCTCGGACAGCTCCCGGTCCTTGCCGCCGCCGCCGCCTCGGGCGTCGTCGCCCGAGGCGCTTCCGCGCACTCCTGCCACGTCGCTCACCACCCACCGTGTCGTTGCGTGGTCGCATCCTATGTACGCACGGCGTCCTCGCGCTGCCCGACACCACGCAGGTCGACCGTCCACTCCAGGACCGAGGCGCCGGTCTCCGGCGCCTCGCGGGGCGCCGGCACGTGCGCGCTGCCCACCGCAGCGTGCCGGCGGGCGCGGGTGCGCACGACCGCGGACACGTGCTGCCCCAGCACGATCGCGCCGAGCACCAGCAGGAGCAGCGAGGTCAGGCCGGCGTGGGCCAGCAGCAGGAGGGGGGTGAGCTCCATCGGGGTCCTCCGAGGTCGAGCGCCTGCGCCGGGTGGTCGGCCGCCAGCGGCGCGGCGGCGCACGCGGGTGCCGCCGTTCGGGCTCCTTGCCTGCACCCGCACGCGCCACGCCACCCGTTCGGGGGACGACCGCAGGGCCGTCGGGACGTGGGGCAGTCGGCGGGCCGGACGACCGGCCGCTGCGCCGCGGCTCAGGGCAGCGAGGGGCGGAACGGCTCGGTCCGCTCGACCGGCGTCTCGACGGCGGCCTCGCCGTACGCCCCCTTGCTGGGACGACGTCGGCGCACCGGCGGCGCCACCCCCTCGGCGAGGCGGCGCGCGGTGCACAGGAAGCCGGTGTGCCCGATCATCCGGTGCTCGGGACGCACGGCGAGCCCGTCCACGTGCCAGCCCCGCACCAGCGACTCCCACGCCTGGGGCTCGGTGAACGTCCCCGCGGTGCGCAGCGCCTCGACGGTCGTCGACAG
The DNA here is from genome assembly GCA_902805805.1 of uncultured Frankineae bacterium. The sequence goes on from CADCUE010000017.1 coordinate 6,335, forward strand.
CTGGGTCGTGGTGGCGACGTAGCAGCACACCAGTCCGCCCGGGCGCAGCGCCCGAGCCACCGCGGGCAGCACCTCCCAGGGCGCCAGCATGTCCAGCACCACCCGGTCGACGTCGCGGTCGTCCGACTCGTCGAGCACGAGGGCGAGGTCGCCGAGGGTGATGCTCCACGCCGGGTGGGGCGCGCCGAAGAAGCGCTCGACGTTGGCGCGCGCGATCTCGGCGAACTCCGGGCGCCGCTCGTAGGAGGACAGCCGGCCGTGCTCCCCGACCGCTCGCAGCAGGCTCATCGACAGCGCGCCCGACCCCACGCCGGCCTCGACGACGTGCGCGCCCGGGAAGACGTCGGCCAGCTGCACGATCTGCCCGGCGTCCTTGGGGTAGACGACCTGCGCGCCCCGGGGCATCGACAGCACGTAGTCCGACAGCAGCGGGCGCAGGGCGAGGTAGCTGGTGACGCCGATCGTCACGACGACGCCCTCCGGACCGCCCAGCAGCGTGTCGTGCTCGAGGACGCCCTTGTGGGTGTGGAACTGCCGTCCCGGCTCGAGCGTGATGGTGTGCATCCGGCCCTTGGGGTCGGTCAGCTGCACCTGGTCGCCCGGGCGCAGGGGGCCACGCCGGCGCTCAGCGCCGAGCGGCGGGACGACGGCGTCTGCTCCTGGAGTCACGAGCAGACGAGGCTACGGCGCGACGGCGGCAGCCACGTCCGCGGCGACCAGCACCCGCAGCCCGGCCGCCGGGTCGTCGGAGTCCGCCGCGGGGTCCACGACGACGTACTCGGAGGCCGGCGTGCGGCGCATGGCGTCCAGCAGGCGCTCACCGGCGAGCGACGGGTCGAGCAGCAGCCCGTCCTGCAGGCTGCGCGCCACGCTCGACACCGGCACCCAGGGGCGGCGGTCCTCGGGGGTGGCCTTGACCGCCGCCTCGCTGACGACAGCGCTCGGGCGGCCGGTGCCGTCGACGACGACGACGGCACGCACGTCCGCCGACTGCGCGCGCCGGACGGCCTCGGCGAGCGGGAGGTCGGCGCTCACGGCGATGGCCGGGCGGGCCAGGCCGGCGACCGATGCGCGGGGCAGTCGGGAGACCAGGCGCGCCTGCTGCAGCGTCGCGGTCGCGCCGGCGTAGACGAAGGCCGACACCAGTCCGGCGAACAGCACCGTCCCGACGGACAGCTCGCTCAGGCCCACGGCGGGCAGCACGGCCAGCAGCACGACGGGCACGACGACCACGCCGACGACCCGACCGGCCCACGCCGCGGCGCGGGTCGAGCGGTCGGGGTCCCCGGTGATCCGCCACAGCGCTGCGCGCAGGACGCGGCCGCCGTCCAGCGGCAGGCCGGGGAGCAGGTTGAACGCCGCCACCAGGCCGTTGGACGCCGCGACGATGGTCATGAGCAGGAAGGGCAGGCTGCCGGGGGCGAACAGGTCCCGGCCCGCCCAGCCCACCCCGGCCAGCAGCAGCGAGACCATCGGCCCGACCACGGCCACGGCGTACTCCCGCGCGGGGGTCTGCGGCGGCTCGGTGATCTCCGTCAGGCCGGCGAGGAACGTCACGGTGATGCTGCGGACGGGGAGGTCGAACGCGCGGGCGACGACGCAGTGCCCGATCTCGTGCAGCAGGACGCTCAGCAGCAGCAGGACCGCGAACGCCCCGGCGCCGATGTAGCCGCGCTCCGTGCCGTACTGCCCGGCGAGCACCGGACCGAAGCTGAAGACGACGAAGGCGGCGAACAGCAGCCAGGACGGCGAGACGAGCACCGGGACGCCGAGGACCCGGCCGACGCGCAGCCCGCGCAGGGCAGGCGGCGGAGGCGCCGTGCTCATGGCCCCTCCCGGCCGGCGCCGGTCAGGGAGCGGCCCGTCACCCGGAGTGGACCTGTCGATCGGACCGCGTCGTGCACCGGATCTGTCCGACCTCCCCCGTAGCGTTCGTGCTGTGACCGCACAGCCTGCCCCCGTCGACCTGCCACTGCCCGTCGACCTGCCACTGCCCGTCGACCTGCCACTGCCCGTCGTGGGGTCGCTGTCGCCGTCCCGTGCCGGTGACTTCATGACGTGTCCGCTGCTGTTCAGGTTCCGCACCATCGACCGGCTGCCCCAGGCGCCGTCCTCCGCCGCCACCCGCGGGACGGTGGTGCACGCGGTGCTGGAGCGGCTGTACGACCTGCCGGCGGCCTCGCGCACGCTCGACGCGGCGCACGCGCTCCTGGCCCCGGAGTGGGAGCGGCTGCGGGCCGCCGAGCCCGCGGTCGGCGAGCTGTTCGCCGACGACGACGAGCTGTCCAGCTGGCTGGCCGGTGCCCGCGACCTGCTCGCCGGCTACTTCTCCCTCGAGGACCCCACTCGGCTGGAGCCGGTCGAGCGCGAGCGCCTCGTGGAGGTCGTGCTGCCCGGCGGGCTGAGGCTGCGCGGCATCGTCGACCGGCTCGACCGGGCGCCCTCGGGCGATCTGCGGGTCGTCGACTACAAGACCGGGCGCGCCCCCGGCGAGGCGTTCGAGGGCAAGGCACTGTTCCAGATGAAGTTCTACGCGCTGGTCCTGTGGCGCACGACCGGCACGGTGCCGCGGCTGCTCCAGCTGATGTACCTCGGCGACCGGGAGGTCCTGCGCTGCTCGCCCGACGAGGCCGACCTGCTCGCCACCGAGCGCAAGCTGCTCGCGCTCTGGGAGGCCGTCGAGCGCGCGACCCAGCTGCGCGACTTCCGCCCGCGGCCGTCCAAGCTCTGCGGCTGGTGCGACCACCAGGCGCTGTGCCCGTCCTTCGGCGGCACGCCGCCGCCCTTCCCCGAGGTCGTCCCGGGCCCGGACGTGCCCCTGCCCCACCAGCGCGCCGCCGTCCTGGCCGCCGAGCAGCGCGCCGCGGGCTGAGGGCGCGGGCGGCGTCCCGGAGCCGGCGCTCCACGCAGTCAGGGTCGGCTCAGGGCTCAACACCGATGCGCGGGCGCCCGGGCAGCGCCAAGGTGTGCGCATGACGACCTCACTCCCGCTCCCCCGTCCTCGTCCGGGCAGCGCCGCGAGCGCCACCGACCTGCGCAAGTCCTACGGCAAGGGCGACACTGCGGTGACCGCTCTGGCCGGGGTGACGGTGTCCTTCGACGCCGGCCGCTTCCACGCCGTCATGGGACCGTCCGGGTCGGGCAAGTCGACGCTGATGCACTGCCTGGCCGGTCTGGACAGCGCCGACAGCGGCGAGGTGCACGTCGGGGACGCCGCCCTCACCGGCATGAACGACAAGCAGCTCACCGCGCTGCGGCGCGACCGGGTCGGCTTCGTCTTCCAGCAGTTCAACCTGCTGCCGACCCTGACGGCGGCGGAGAACATCCTGCTCCCCCTCGCCATCGCCGGTCGCACTCCGGACCCCGGGTGGTTCGACGAGGTCGTGCGCGCCGTGGGGCTGGCCGACCGGCTCGGGCACCGCCCGACCGAGCTGTCCGGCGGTCAGCAGCAGCGCGTCGCCTGCGCCCGCGCCCTCGTCACCCGCCCCGACGTCGTCTTCGCGGACGAGCCCACCGGCAACCTCGACTCGCGCAGCGGAGCGGAGGTGCTCGGCTTCCTCTCGCGCAGCGTCCGGGAGTTCGGTCAGACGGTGGTCATGGTGACGCACGACCCGGGCGCCGCCGCGTACGCCGACCGGGTCGTCTTCCTCGCCGACGGCCGGCTGGTCGACGAGATGCAGGGACCGACGACCGAGCGCGTGCTCGACCGCATGAAGTCGCTGGAGCTGGGCGCCGGGGGCGCTCCGACGCACGGCGACCGCACCGCGCCCGTCGACGGAGGTCGGTGATGCTGCGCACGACCCTGCGCAGCCTGCTCGCCCGCAAGCTGCGCCTCGCGCTGTCCGGCCTCGCCGTGGTGCTCGGCGTGTCCTTCGTGTCCGGCACCTTCGTCCTGACCGACACGCTGGGACGGGTCTTCGACGAGCTGTTCGCCGGTGTCAACGAGGGCACCTCCGTCACCGTCCGCGGCGTGTCGGCACTGGGCGGCGACGACCTGCAGTCCCGCCCGCCCGTGGACGCCGCCGTCCTCGCGGCGGTCCGCGCCGTCGACGGGGTGGCCTCGGCCACCGGTCGGGTGTCGGGCTACGCCGAGCTCGTGCTGGACGGCAAGCCGGTCGCGACCGGCGGCGCGCCCTCGATCGGCGTCGACCTCCAGCCCGACAGCCCGCTGGAGACGCTGACCCTGCGGGCGGGCCGGGCGCCGCGTGGCCCCGGCGAGGTCGCGATCGACAAGGCGACGGCCGACCGGGTCGGGCTCGCCGTCGGCGACCGGGCGCAGGTGGCCCTCCGGGACGGGCTGCGCGACGTCACCGTCACCGGCACCCTCGGCTTCGGCGAGGCCGACAGCTTCGCCGGCGCGTCCCTCACCGCCTTCGACCTGCCGTCCGCCCAGCGGCTGGTCGGCGAGACCGGCCGCTTCTCGGAGGTCGCGGTCGAGGCCGAGGACGGCGTGGCGGACGACGAGCTCGCCGCGCGCGTCGGCGCGGTGCTGCCGGACGCCGCGGAGGCGGTCACCGCACGGCAGAGCAGTGCGGAGTCCTCGGCGGAGGTCAAGCGCGGACTCGGCTTCTTCACGACGGCCCTGCTTGTCTTCGCCGGCATCTCGCTGTTCGTCGGCGCCTTCCTGATCTTCAACACCTTCTCGATGCTGGTCGCCCAGCGCGCCCGCGAGCTGGCGCTGCTGCGGGCACTCGGCGCCAGCCGGCGCCAGGTCACGTCGTCGGTGCTCGTCGAGGCGCTCGCCGTCGGACTGCTCGCCTCCCTGGTCGGCTTCGGCCTCGGCATCGCCGTGGCCGTCGGGCTGCGGGCGCTGCTGTCCACGCTCGGCATCGACCTGCCCGAGGGCGACCTGGTGCTGGCCCCCCGCACGCTGGCGGTCAGCCTGCTCGTCGGCGTCGGTGTCACCGCCGTCGCCGCGCTCGTGCCGGCTCGGCGGGCGGCCCGGGTCGCGCCGGTCGAGGCGATGCGCGAGTCGACTCCGGCGGAGGAGCGCTCGCTGCGCCGCCGCGGGCTGCTGGGCGCCGGCCTGCTGCTGCCCGGCGTCGGGGTGCTGGCCTCCGGGCTCTCGTCAGGGGCGCTGCCGCTCGTCGGAGCCGGCGCCGCCGTGACCTTCCTCGGCGTGGCCACGCTGTCCCCGCTCGTGGCCCGACCCGTGACCTCGGCCCTGGCGGCGCCGTTCGTCCGTCTCGGCGTGCCGGGACGGCTCGGCCGGGCCAACGCCGTCCGCAGTCCTCGGCGCACCTCCGCGACGGCCGCCGCGCTCATGGTCGGGCTGGCCCTGGTCAGCGCGGTGAGCGTCCTCGGCTCCTCGCTCAAGGCGAGCGTGGACGAGCTCGTCGAGCGCTCCCTGGGCGCCGACTTCATCCTCACCTCCTCGTCGTTCCAGGGCTTCTCGCCCGCTGTGGCCGACCGCCTGCGTGCCGCCCCCGAGGTCGACAGCGTGCTCGCCCTGCGCTTCGCCCGGCTGGCGGTGGACGGGCGACAGGGCGGCGTGTCCGGGATCGACCCCTCGGCGGTCGGGCAGGTCCTGCAGCTCGACGTCGTCGAGGGCGACCTGGCCGCGCTCGACGCGACCGGACTGGCCGTCAGCACCGAGGTCGCGGACGAGCTGGGGCTCGCGATCGGCGACGACGTCCCGGTGACGTGGGCGCGCACCGGCGGCGCGACCCTGACGGTGTCGGCGCTCTACGCCCCGAACGAGTTCCTCGAGGACTACGCCGTCGTCGAGCAGGCGGTCGCCGACAACACCGGCGAGCAGCTGCTGGGCGCGGTCTTCCTCACCGTCGACGAGGGGGTGTCCCCGGCGGCGGGCGGACGTGCGGTGGAGGCTGCCGTGGGCGACCTGCCCACCGTGCGGGTCGACGACCGAGCAGCCTTCGTGGCCGAGCAGAGCAGCCAGGTCGACCAGCTGCTCAACGCCATCACCGTGCTGCTGGTCCTGAGCGTCGTCATCGCCGTCCTGGGCATCGTCAACACGCTGGCCCTGTCGGTGGTGGAGCGCACCCGCGAGCTGGGCCTCCTGCGCGCCGTCGGGCTGCAGCGACGGCAGCTGCGGCGCATGATCCGGATCGAGAGCGTGGTGATCGCGCTGTACGGCGCGCTGCTGGGCCTGCTCGTCGGGACCGCCTTCGGCTGGGCCCTCGTGCGCGCCCTGCGCGAGCAGGGGGTCACGGAGTTCGCGCTGCCCGTCGGCCGCCTCGCGCTGGTCGTGGTCGCCGCGGCGCTGGCCGGCGTGCTGGCCGCCGCCCTCCCGGCGCGGCGGGCCGCCCGGCTGGACGTGCTCGCCGCTGTGGCGCACGCCTGAGGCGGGTGCACACTGGTCCGCAGCCGCGGTCCGCCTGCCGAGAGGACACCTCGTGAGCATCACCGACCAGACCAGCGACACCGCCCTGGCCCACGCCGACGAGCTCGTGACGGCCGCCGTCACCCAGCCTGCGCCCTCGGCACCGGCGGCGGTCGGCAAGGGCCTGTCCATCCCGATGCCGGAGCCGGCCGGCTCGGTCGAGGAGGAGCGGGCCCGCCGCAAGGCCAAGCTGGCTGCGGCCTTCCGCATGTTCAGCAAGGCCGGTCTCGACGAGGGCGTCGCCGGGCACATCACGGTGCGCGACCCCGAGCACACCGACTCCTACTGGGTGAACCCCTTCGGGATGCACTTCTCGATGGTGAAGAGCTCCGATCTGGTGCGCGTCGACCACGCGGGCGACGTCGTCGAGGGGACGCGGGCGGTGAACGGTGCGGCGGTGGCCATCCACTGCGCCGTGCACGCCGCCCGGCCGGACGTGGTCGCGGCGGCGCACGCGCACGGCCCGTACGGGAAGACGCTGTCCTCGCTGGACATGACGATCGAGCCCCTGACGCAGGACTCCTGTGCCTTCTACGACGACGTGGGCGTCTACGCCGACTACCGCGGTGTGGTCCTCGACAACGAGGAGGGCGAGCGCATCGGGCGCGCGCTCGGCGCGCACAAGGCCGTCATCCTGCGCAACCACGGGATGCTCACCGTCGGCGAGACGGTGGACAGCGCCGCGTGGTGGTTCCTGACTCTCGAGCGCACCGCCCAGTCGCAGCTCATGGCCTACTCCGCGGCAGCCGGTCTGGGGCGCCCGCCGCTCCACATCGGTCCCCAGGAGGCGGCGGCGACGCGTGGGCAGGTGGGCTTCGAGCTGGCGGGGTGGTTCCAGTTCCAGCCCATCTGGGACCGCATCAGTCGCGACAACCCGGACATCTTCGACTGAGCTGCCGATCAGCTTCACCCGATCGGTGCTCAAGTCACCTGCTCACCCACGGTTATGGAAGTGCGAGCGGGTGATAGGTTCCCCGGACGCACCGCCTCATCGCCACCGCAGGAGACCACACATGCGCACGACCAGCCGCCTGATCGCCACCGCCGCAGTCCTGGGTGGCGGCCTGCTGTTCGCCACCCCCGCGGCCGGACAGACCACGGCCTCGCCGTGCCCGTACCCGCACGACTGCGCCAGCCAGAGCCCCGCTCCGACGGACAGCGCAGCCCCCACGGACAGCCCCGCCCCCACCGACAGCGAGAGCCCGGCGCCCACCGAGACCCCCGCGCCCACCACCAGCCCGATCCAGGGCGGCGGCGGCGGTGGCGCGACCACGCCGACGGAGACCCCGGCGCCGACCGAGACCCCGGCGCCGACCGAGACTCCCGCGCCGACCGAGACTCCCGCGCCCACCGAGACCCCGGCGCCGACCGAGACTCCGGCGCCCACCGAGACTCCCGCGCCGACCGAGACCCCGGCGCCCACCACCAGCCCGATCGGCGGAGGCGGCGGCGGCGGCGCGAGCTCGCCGACCGCGACCCCCACGACCGGCGGTGGCGGCTCCGGCACGACCGGCGGCGGCTCCCTGCCCTTCACCGGTGGCGAGGTGACGCTCATGGCGCTCGCCGGCACGGCGGCGCTCGCCGGCGGCATCGTCCTGGTGGCTGCGGGCCGCAAGCGCACCACGGCCTGACCGCTGCTCCTGCCCGCGTCGCGGCGCCGCCCTCCGGGGCGGCGCCGTTCGGCGTTCGGGTGACGTCCGGTCCGTCCCGGTGAGGCGGGCTCCGGCGATCGGGCTGGCGCTGGCCTCGTTGGCCGGCGCGGGCGCCGTCACCGTCAGTGCCGCCGCCTCCGCTCAGGACGCCGCGCAGGCCCTGCAGCGGGCCCAGCGCGGCCTGTCCGCCGTCCGCGACGGCGAGGCCGACGAGGCCGACTCCGTCGCGGCCCTGCGCCGCGCGTCCTCCGACGTCGAGCGGGCGAACGCCGAGCTGGCCGGCTGGCCGGTGGACGTCCTGGCCGCCGTGCCGGTCCTCGGGCGGTCCTGGGACGCCGAGCGCGCCGTGGCCCGCACGGCGCGCGAGGTCCTCGCCGGCGCGCTGGTCCTTGCCGACGGCCTGCCGGACGTGCGTGCCCGACCCGGAGGCGTCGACCTGACCGCCCTGGAACAGGTCCGCCGCGAGCTGGCCGGACCCGCGCGGCGCGGTCGTGCCGAGCTGACCCGGCTGCGCAGCACGCCCGACGGCCTCACCCCGCCGCAGGTGGGCCGCGGCCTCGCGGCCGCCTCCTCGGCTCTCGGACCGGCCGTCGAGACCCTCGAGCGCACGCACACCGGCCTCGGTGTGGCGACCGGTCTGCTCGGGGCGTCCGGACCGCGGTCGGTGCTCGTGGCGCTGCAGAACAACGCCGAGCTGCGCGGCGCCGGCGGCTACGTCTCCACCTTCGGCACCGGGCGGCTCGAGGGCGGGCGCCTGTCCCTCGATCCGCTGCAGGACCTCGTCGACGTGGCCGACCCGCCGGAGCAGGCTCGGCGCGTCCCCTCCCCGCCGGAGTACGCCGAGGACTACGGGCCGCTGTCGGGCGACACGACGATCTGGCGCTCGTGGAACATGTCCCCGCACGTCCCGGACTCGGCGCTGGTCGGGTCCCGCATCGCCGGCACGCTGCTGGGCCGGGCACCCGACGTCGTGGTGCTGCTGGACGTCCCCGCGATGGGTGAGCTCGCCTCGCTCGGCGGCAACGCGGTGGTGCTCCCCGACGGGACGAAGGTCAGCGCCGACGAGCTCACCGACGCGCTCCTGGTGGAGTCCTACGCGCAGGCCGGCTCCGACGGCGACGACCAGGTGCAGCGGCGTGACGACCTCCGCGAGGCGGCCACCGCCGCGGTCGGGCGGCTGCTCGCCGGCGAGCTGCCGGCCGTCGACCTGCTGCGCACGCTGACCCGGCTGGCCGGGGGCCGGCACCTCACCGTGTGGTCGGCGCGCCCGGACGAGCAGGCCGCCCTGGTGGACCTCGGGCTCGCCGGTGCGGTCGAGACACCCGCCGGAGGCGATCTGTCCCACGTCAGCCTCAACAACATCGGCGCCAACAAGCTCGACGTCTACGCCGACCGCCGGATCACCGTGGACGTGCGACTCGAGCCGGACCGCGCCCACGTGGTGCAGCGGGTGACGGTCGCCAACGACGCCCCTCAGGGCCTGGTGCCGTACGTCGCCGGCGTCCAGCGACCCGGCACCATGGTGTCCCGCGCCGAGCTGTCCCTGCCGACCACCGCGACGGAGGTCTCGGCGACCGTCGACGGGCGCCCCTGGCCGGAGGCCCCACGGACGGGCGCGGCGCGACAGCGGCTCGCCACGCGCGTGGAGACCCCCCGGGGCCGGACGACCGTCCTGGAGGCGCGCTACGTCCTGCCCGTGCGGGACGGCCGCTACCGGCTGCGGCTGCTCCCCCAGCCGCTGGCCGAGCAGGCCTCGCTCAGCCTGTCCGTGCGGGGCGCCGACGGCCGGGCCCTGGACGTCGTCGAGGGCGCCGGCCTGGACGACGGGGCCGTCGTCGAACCGGCCGCCCCGTTCCCCCGGACGCGCGAGGTGGTCGTGCGCCTGGCCGGCTCGGAGCAGTCCCGCTCGCGGTGGGACCGGCTGGAGGAGCTCTGGACCTCCCCCGGCTCCGACAGCTGACGCGGCGCTCCGTCAGGTGAGCAGGGGGGTCCGGTGGCCGTCAGTACGCGCCGCGACGTCCCAGGACGGCGAACGCCGTGCGCCACAGGATGTGGGCGTCGAGCGCCAGCGACCAGTTCTCGACGTAGTGCAGGTCGAGCCGCACGGACTCGTCCCAGGACAGCTCGGACCGGCCGCTCACCTGCCACAGGCCGGTCAGGCCGGGCTTGACCAGCAGGCGGCGCCGCACGTCGTTGGGGTACTGCCGGACCTCGCTCTGCAGCGGAGGGCGCGGGCCGACGAGGGACATGTCGCCCTTCACGACGTTGAACAGCTGCGGCAGCTCGTCGAGCGAGAAGCGGCGCAGCCACTTGCCCACCGGCGTGATCCGCGGGTCGTCCTTCATCTTGAACAGCAGGCCGTCGTGCTCGTTGCGGGACTCCAGGTCGGCGAGCCGCTGCTCGGCGTCGATGTACATGCTGCGCAGCTTGAACATGGTGAAGCGCTCGCCGTCGGTGCCCACGCGCTCCTGGCGGAAGAAGGCGGGCCCGGCTGAGGTCACGCGCACGACGATGGCGAGCACGAGCAGGACCGGCGCCGCGACGAGCAGACCGAGCAGCGCTGCGGTGCGGTCGACGGTGTTCTTGACGAAGCGTCGGATGCCGCTGAACTCCGGCTCCTCGACGTGCAGGAGCGGCAGCCCGGACACCGGCCGGATGTGGATGCGCGGACCGGCGACGTCGGTCAGCGACGGCGCGACGACGAGGTCGATGCCGGACCCCTCGAGCTGCCAGGACAGGCGGCGCAGGTCGAACTGGCTCAGGTCGGACCACGCGCCCACCGCCACCGTGTCGGCGCCGGTGTCGCGCAGCGCCGCCACGATGCTCGTCGACGTCCCGACGACGGGGACGCCTTCCACCTCTGCGCCGCGGGCGCGGTCGACGCACGCACCGACGACCGAGAAGCCGGCCGAGCTCTCCCGGCTCAGCTGACGGATGAGCTCGGCGCAGGACCGCTCGCGTCCGACGACGACGACCTTGTGGAGGCACTCCCCCGCGGCGCGCAGGCGGTGCAGCCGCTGCCGCGCGGAGTAGCGCAGCAGCAGGGTCAGCGCCACCGTCGTCGGCAGCGCGATGAGGACGTACAGCCGGGCCGGCTCGAGCCGGAAGGCCAGGCTCGCCACGGCCGTGAGCGCCAGCAGCCGGACGCCGGCGTTGAAGACCCGCTGGAACTCCTCGCTGCCCGTGCCGAGGAAGCGCTGCTCGTACGCCCGCACGGACGCGCAGGACAGCACCCAGACGACGGGCGCGGCGAGCGTCACGAACAGGTAGGCGTCGGGGCCTCCGGTGCCGAAGCGCACGACGAGGGCCACCAGGCCGGCGATGGCCGCGGCCATGAAGTCCAGCAGGACGAGGTTGCGGACGAGGTGGCGCTGCCACTGCAGGGTCCCGCGAGGGGCCAGCGAGGTGTCCACCGCGCGCAGGACGGGCGGACCCGCGGCCAGGCGCTCGGACCCCGGGCCGTGGAGCATCTTCTCGTCGAAGGACCGCAGCAGCGACGGCACGAGGCCGGTGCGGCGCAGCGAGGTGGTCATGCGGACCGACCGGCTGCGCAGCGGGCGCACGGGGGCCGTCGCCCGGTCGGTCGCCACGAGCGACGGGTCCTGCCTCGGCACAGTCACCTCGTCCTCAGCTCCGGTGTCCCTGCGTCGGCGGGCAGATCGGGCTGAGCGGTCGTCTGCTGAGAATCGACCATGCGACGCAGTCGCCTCCCTGGGTCAGGTGGGCGGCACGGGGAGACGTCCCCCGCTGACTCGAACCGACACACACTACTTAGGACGTCGGGACGCGGCCGCGGTCGCGTGCGACCTGGGTCACCCGTCCGGGGGACCTGGTCCGGGCACCCCTCCGTGCCCCGGCGGCGGGCGCCCCGCAGGGCCGGCCGCTACGGTGGCCCGCCCGACGTCGGCGTCGCCGCACGTCCGCACGACCGCAGAGACGAGGGCAGGTGACCGATCGCAGATCGCGCCGGATGGTGGTCCTGCACCCCGGCGCCGAGCTCTACGGCGCAGACCGGGTCCTGCTCAGCATCACCGGAGCGCTGTCCGAGCAGTGGTCGGTCTCGGTCGTCCTGCCCGCCGGCGGCCCCTTG
>CADCUE010000018.1 GCA_902805805.1 uncultured Frankineae bacterium
TGGCAGGAGCCGCCGGGGGTGCGCGTCGACAGCGGCGTCGGCGAGGGTGACGTCGTGCCGCCGGAGTACGACCCGCTGCTCGCCACGGTGAGCGTCGCCGGCCCGGACCGAGGAGCCGTCCTCGAGCGGGCCCGGGCCGCCCTGGCGGGGCTCGTGGTCGGTGGTCTGCACACCGACCTGCCGCTGCTGTCCGAGGCGCTGGACGCGGCCGTACGCTCCAACCATGAGCGACGCGACTGCGGCTGACACCCCCGGCACCGCCAGCCACGACCCCGACCGGCCGGCGGCGCTGCTGGAGTTCATGACTCGCGGCTGGGCGGACCGCTCGGAGGAGCTTCCCGCGGCGCACGCGTCGGCGCCCTACCGCGCCGCCCGCCGCTCGGCGCTGGCCGCGCGCTTCCCGGGCGAGCGGCTGGTCGTCCCGACCGGCGGCTACAAGACGCGCTCCAACGACACGGAGTACCGCTTCCGCCCGGCGACGGAGTTCGCGCACCTCGTCGGCAGCGGCGAGCCCGATGCCGTGCTGGTCGTGGAGCGCGACGGGTCGGCCGTGCTCTACCAGGCGCCGGTCATGGACCGCTCGACCCCGGCCTTCTTCACCGACCGCGTCTACGGCGAGCTGTGGGTCGGTCCCCGGCCCAGCCTGGCCGCGACGAGCGCCCTGCTCGCAGTGGAGACCCGACCGCTGGAGGAGCTCGACAAGCTCTCGGGCGCCGCCCGCGTCGTGCGCGGGCACGACCCGCGGGTCGAGGCGCTGTTCGAGTCCGACGAGCAGGCCGACGCCGAGCTGACGGAGTTCCTGTCCGAGCTGCGGCTGGTCAAGGACGAGCACGAGATCGGCCAGCTGCAGGAGGCGGTCGACGCGACCGTGCTCGGCTTCGAGGACGTCGTGCGCGCGCTGCCGCACGCGCGACGCACGTCCGAGCGCTGGCTGGAGGGCGTGTTCGGGCTGCGGGCCCGCGTCGAGGGCAACGACGTCGGCTACGGCAGCATCTGCGCCGCCGGAGCGCACGCCTGCACACTGCACTGGACGGACAACGACGGAGCCGTCGAGGACGGCTCGCTGGTGCTGCTCGACATGGGCGTCGAGGGGCACGAGCTCTACACCGCGGACATCACCCGCACCCTGCCGGTCAGCGGCACCTTCACCCCGCGGCAGCGGCAGGTGTACGACCTGGTGTTCCGGGCGCAGGAGGCCGGCATCGCGGCGTGCCGCCCGGGCGCGGACTTCCTCGAGCCGCACCGCGTCGCCATGGAGGTCCTGGCGCACGGGCTGGTCGAGCTCGGCGTCCTCGCCTCGGCCGAGGCGGCGCTCGCCGAGGACGCCCAGCTCTACCGGCGCTACACCCTGCACGGCGTCAGCCACATGCTCGGGATCGACGTCCACGACTGCGCGCACGCGCGCTCGGAGGTCTACCGCAAGGGGCCGCTGCAACCGGGCTACGTGCTCACCGTCGAGCCGGGCCTGTACTTCCAGCCCGACGACCTCACGGTGCCGGCGGACCTGCGCGGCATCGGCGTGCGGATCGAGGACGACGTGCTCGTCACCGACGGCGAGCCGGTCAACCTGTCGGCGGCGCTGCCCCGCGACGCCGACGGTGTCGAGGCCTGGATGCAGGCGCTGCTGCGCACGGCGGACCGCTCCGGGTTCTCCGGGTAAAGGCGCGGGCGCCGTCCGCCGAAGCCCTGTGCGTGACGACGTCGATCGAGCCGTTCCTGCGGGCTCTCGTGGACAGCCGGGGCTCCGACCTGCACTGCAAGGTGGGCTCGCCGCCGCGCGTGCGCATCGACGGCAAGCTGCGCCGCCTGCAGTCACCGGACCTGACCGCGACCGACACCGCACGGATGGTCAGCGAGGTGCTGCGCCCCGACCTCGAGGAGGAGTTCTCCCGCACCAACGAGGCCGACTTCGCCTACGCGCTCGAGGGCGTGGGCCGCTTCCGCGTCAACGCCTTCCGCAGCCGCGGCGCCGCCGGTCTGGTGTTCCGGCACGTGAGCGTCGGCGCCATCCCGCTGAGCGAGCTCGGGCTGCCCGCGGTGCTGGCCAGCCTGGCCATGGAGCCGCGCGGTCTGGTGCTCGTCACCGGTCCCACCGGCTCGGGCAAGACCACGACCCTGTCCGGCATGGTCGACCACATCAACAGCTCCAAGGAGGTGCACATCGTCACGGTCGAGGACCCCATCGAGGTGCTGCACACCGACAAGCTGGCGATGGTCAACCAGCGCGAGGTGCGGGTCGACACCGAGGACTTCGTCACGGCGATGCGGGCCGCCATGCGCCAGGACCCCGACGTCATCCTCGTCGGCGAGATGCGCGACCACGAGACCGTCAAGGCCGGGCTCGCCGCCGCCGAGACCGGGCACTTCGTCCTGTCGACGCTGCACACCACCGACGCGGCCGAGACGATCCACCGGCTCATCGACTTCTTCCCGCCGCACGAGCAGAAGCAGGTGCGCCTGGCCCTGGCCACCTCGCTGCGCGGCATCATCTGCCAGCGGCTCGTGCCCCGCGCCGACGGCGCCGGGCGGTGCGTCGTCATGGAGGTCGCGGTCAACACCGGTCGCATCGCCGACGCGATCGCCGACCCCGACAAGACCTCCACCATCCCGCAGCTGGTCGCCGAGGGCGGCTACTACGGCATGCAGACCTTCGACCAGCACCTCGTCGCGCTCGTGCGCGAAGGCGCCGTGACCCTGCACGACGCCATGAACGCCTCGACGTCCCCGCACGACCTCACGGTCGAGCTGCGCCGGCTCGGGATGGTCGCCTGACCCCCGTCCCGTCGGCCGTGGTCGTGCCGTGCTCGCTGCAGCGGGCGGTCCAGCCGGTCGGCATGACCTGCACGACCATCCGCCGCCGGCAGCGGGCGCAGTAGCGCGGGGGCTCCAGCTCGGCGCGCCGGCGGCAGCTCGCGTGCCCCTCGGCGTCCAGCGCCTCGCCGCACTGCCCGCACCAGGCCGCGAGCGGCAGCGCGTACGTCCGCAGGAACAGCTCCGGCACGGGGTACCAGTCGAACGTCGGGGTGCGGACGAAGCCGAGCCGCTCGTACAGCCGGTGGGCCGCCGTCATCTCCTCCTGCGACGACAGGCGCACCATCGTGCAGCCGTCGGCCCGGGCGAGGTCCAGGCAGGCCCGCACGAGCGCCTCACCGGTGCCGGAGCCGCGGACGTCGGCGCGCACGACGAGCATGCGGATCACCGCCTCGCCGGGCGCGGCCTGCTCGGCCCACTCGCCGCCCCGGGTCGCGACCGTGACGGCCCCCACCACCCGGCCGTCGGCCTCGGCGACCAGGACGGTCGCGGACCGGGCGCGGGAGGCGACGTCCCGCAGCGCCGGCTCGTAGTCGGCCGAGCTGAGCCCCTCGCCGCGGTAGACCGCGGCCGTCAGCTCGGCGACCTGGGCATGATCGTCGGGCCGGGAGCGGCGGACGGTGGTAGGCACGTCAGGTGTCTACCGCAGCCGGCGTGCGTGCTCTGCTGGCGGACGTCGGGCGGGCGCTGCGCGGTCACGACCTGCCGCTGTACGCCGCCGCCGTCACGTTCTACGCCACCCTCGGGCTGGTGCCGCTGCTCCTGCTGTCGCTCTACCTGGCCGGTCAGGTCATGGGCGAGCAGATGGTGCGCAGCCTCGCGGCCGGGCTGTCCGGTCTCCTGCCGGACGAGCTGGGGGCCCGGGAGGCGGCCCGGTTCCTCGCGTCGGCAGGCACGTCGATGAGCCCGCTGGCGGCGCTCGCGGCGCTGCTCCCGACCAGCCTCTACGGGGAGGGCCTGGTCCGGGCCTTCGACCGGCTGAGCGAGCGGCCGGGCAGGCGCCGGTCGGTCCGCGGGCGGCTGGGGTCGCTCGTCGTCGTCGCGATGAGCCCGGTGCTGCTGCTCGGCGGGATGTCGGCCGCCAGCACCCTCACGCGGGCCCTCGGCGACGGCGTCCTGGACCGCCTGCTCGGCGTCTACTTCGTGTTCCTCGTCGTGTGGCTGTCGATCACCCCCGTGCTCGCCTTCGCCTACCGCGCGCTGTCGCCCGAGCGGCCGGGCCGACGGGCACTGCTGTGGGGGGCGGCCGGGACCGGCTCGTTCCTGTCGGGCACGTGCCTCGGCTTCGTGCTGTTCCTGTCGCTCGGCCTCGACCTCGGCGGGGCGTACGGCGGCGTCCGCCACCTGGGCACTGCGGCGGCCTGCGTCGGCTGGCTGTTCGTGCTGCACGTCATCGTGCTCGTGGGCTACGTGACGACGCTGCGCCTGGAGGCGCGCGCCGGCCACCCGCTCGCGCCACCGGTGGCACGCAGCCGGGAGCGCGCGGCCGCCTGACGCCTGCTCACAGGGCCGCTCGCAGGAGCACCACGGCGCCGCCCGTGCCGGCCAGCGCCAGCGTCGTGCGCCGCGCGGCGGTCTCGCCCACCCGTCGCGACAGGGGCGCGCCGAGCAGCGCCCCGGCGGCCAGGGCCGCGAGGCACCCGGCCAGCAGTCCGGCGCCCACCCGGGGGGTCCCGAGCGAGGGCAGGGCCACGCAGTTCACTCCGAGGAAGACCGCCTGCAGGCTCGCCCGCTGCGCCCGGTGCGGCCACTCGGTGTTGGCCGCCCACAGCGCCAGGACGGGGCCGGCCACACCGGCCAGCACGTTGGTCGCCGCCCCGAGCACCCCCGCCGCCACGGCGCCGGTCCGGCCACGGGCCGCGCGCCACCGCACGCCGGTGGCGAGCACGCCGACGCCGAGCAGCACGACCGTCCCCGCGGCGGCCGCGCCGGCGCGCTCGAGCAGGCCGCGCGCGAGGACGGCGAACACCGGGGTCGTGAGCGCGGCGGGCACGAGCAGCAGCAGCGTGCGCCGCGGCTCGACCTCCCGCCAGAGCCGGCTCAGGAGCACGACGTTGAGGACCAGCGACAGCAGCACCGCCAGCCGTACGCCGTCCTGCGGCCCCAGCGTGGCGACCAGCAACGGACCGCAGACCAGCGCGAAGCCGATGCCGCTCACCGACTGGGCGAGGGTGCCCACGAGCACGGCGAGCAGGACCGCCGTCGTCAGCACCCGGCGCTCAGCCCCCGTGCGGCGGCACGACGGCGGCGCGCAGCGCCTCCGCCTCGGCGCGGACGGGGCAGCCCGTCAGGTGGTCGCCGACCAGCCCGCAGGCCTGCAGCAGGGAGTAGACCGTCGTCGGCCCGACGAACACGAAGCCGGCGCGCTTGAGCTGCCTCGCGAGCGCCGCGCTGGCCTCGGTGCGGGCCGGCACGTCGGCCCACGTGTCGTACGCCGGCGACGGCACCTGCGCCGACCGCCACAGCAGCGCCGGCAGCCCACCGGAGGCCCGCAGGGCCAGCGTGGCCCGGGCGTTGGTCACGCAGGCCCGCAGCTTGGGACCCGAGCGGATCAGCCGGGCGTCGTCCATCAGCGGCTCGACGTCGAGCCCGGCCACCGCCTCGGGGTCGAAGCCGGCGAAGACCTCGCGCAGCGCCTCCCGCTTGCGCAGCACGGTGATCCAGGCCAGGCCCGCCTGGAAGCCCTCGAGGCAGACCTTCTCGTACAGCGCCCGCTCGCCGGTCTGCGGCCGGCCCCACTCCTCGTCGTGGTAGCGCTCGTAGGCGGGGTCGCCGTCCCCGAAGCAGCGGGTCACAGGGTCGAGGACAGGCCCTTCAGCGGCATCTGCAGGTCCTTCAGCATGGCGAGGTCGTCCGTGGCGGGGCGGCCGAGCGTCGTCAGGTAGTTGCCGACGATGACGGCGTTGATGCCGCCGAGCATGCCGTCGCGGGCCAGGTCGCCCAGCGTGATCTCACGACCTCCGGCGAAGCGCAGGATCGTGCGGGGCAGCGCCAGGCGGAAGACCGCGATCGCCCGCAGCGCGTCCTGGGCGTCCATGACCGGCAGGTCGCCGAACGGGGTGCCCGGTCGCGGGTTGAGGAAGTTCAGCGGCACCTCGTCGGGGTCCAGCGCGGCGAGCTGCGCGGCGAACTCCGCCCGCTGCTCGAGCGTCTCACCCATGCCGAGGATGCCGCCGCAGCAGACCTCCATGCCCGCCTCACCGACCATCCGCAGCGTCTCCCAGCGCTCCTCCCAGGTGTGGGTGGTGACGACGGCCGGGAAGTGCGACCGGGCGGTCTCCAGGTTGTGGTTGTAGCGGTGCACCCCCATCGCGGCGAGCGCGTCGACCTGCTCCTGGCTGAGCATGCCGAGCGAGCAGGCGACCGAGATGTCCACCGCCTCGCGGATCGCCGCGACCCCCGCGGCGACCTGGGCCATCAGCCGGTCGTCCGGTCCGCGCACGGCCGCCACGATGCAGAACTCGGTCGCGCCCGTCGCGGCGGTCTCGACCGCTGCCGCCACCAGGCTGGGGATGTCGAGCCAGGCGGCGCGCACGGGGGAGGCGAACAGCCCGGACTGCGAGCAGAAGTGGCAGTCCTCCGGGCAGCCGCCGGTCTTCAGGCTGACGATGCCCTCGATCTCCACCTCCGGGCCGCAGTGCCGCATCCGCACCTCGTGCGCCAGCTGCAGCAGGTCGGGCAGCCGCTCGTCGGGCAGGCGCAGGCACTCCAGGGCCTGCTCCTGCGTCAGGCCCACGCCTCGGTCGAGCACCTGCGAACGGGCGGTGTCCAGGACGTCCAGCTGCAGCTCGGTCACGGGCGGGGAGTCTGCCACCGTCACGCGTTCGTCGTGCGGCCGACACCGGCAGGTCGCCCGGGTGGTGCAGCCTGCGGGCAGCACCCCGCTGTCGCGCACCGCTCTGTCGAGGAGGTCGTCATGGACGCTCGCACCACCTGGCCGGACGAGGTCGCCTTCGCCGCCGAGGACCCCCGTCGCAGCCGGTCGGACCAGCTCGACCTCGGTGCGACGTGGCGCTGGGAGGGCTCGAACGACGCCTGGCGCCTGGCGTGGGTCCGGGAGACCGGTGAGCTGTTCCTGTGCCGCGCGGACGGCCACGACGGCTGCTGCACCGACGTGAGCGTCCTGGCCGTGCTCGCGCGCGAGACCGACGTCGACGCGCTGCTCGACGGCTGGCGCGAGCGCCGCACCGATCCCGACGGGCTGGCCTGGGTCCTGCGCCGCACGGCGGCGCTCACGGCCGCCTGACAGGCGCCGGCCTCGCACCGGCGGATCGGCGCTGCCCGGCTGCCTACGCTGGGCCGATGTCGACGCTGGCTGACCTGGTCCGTGCCCGGACGGTCCTCGGCGCCGCCGACCTCGGCTGGCTGCAGCGCCTGGTGGGCGAGTGGCAGCTGGTCGCCGACCTGTCCTTCGCCGACCTGGTGCTGCACGTCCGGACGACGGAAGGCAGCTGGCTGGCCGTCGCCCACATGCGCCCGACGACCGGGCCGACGGCCTATCCCCAGGACGTCGTGGGGGCCGAGCTGGCGGATAGCGCGGCGGAGCGCTTCGAGCGGGTGCTCGCCGGCCGTCGGGCGCCCGCCGGCGGGGAGCCCGACTGGCGGGCCGGGGTCCCGGTGCGGCATGAGCTGGTGCCGGTGCGCCGCGGATCGCGGGTGCTGGCCGTCCTGTCCCGCGACACCCACCTCAACGCCGCCCGCATGCCGAGCGCGCTGGAGCTGACCTACCTCACGACGGCCGGCGAGCTGCTCCAGATGGTCGGTGAGGGGCGCTTCCCGTTCCCCGGCTCGTCGACCGACCGCGAGCACGCGCCGCGGGTCGGGGACGGGCTGGTCCGCCTGGACCGGACGGGGCACGTCGTCTACGCGAGCCCCAACGCCCTGTCGGCCTACCGGCGGCTCGGGGTCAGCGGCGACCTGCTCGGCGCCCACCTCGGCCACACCATCGCGCGGCTGAGCGCAGCGCCCGGGGTGCTCGACGAGCCGCGCGGGTCGGCCGCGCTGGCGGCGGTGCTGCGCTTCGCCGAGCCCCGCGAGTCGGAGGTGGAGGCGCAGGGCGCCACGGTCCTGCTGCGGGCGCTGCCCCTGCACCCGGGCGGCGAGCCGCACGGGGCGCTGGTGCTCGTCCGCGACGTCACCGAGCTGCGCCACCGCGACCGGCAGATCGTCGGCAAGGACGCGACGATCCGCGAGATCCACCACCGGGTGAAGAACAACCTGCAGACCGTGGCGGCGCTGCTGCGGCTGCAGGCGCGGCGGATGGACGTGCCGCAGGCACGAGCGGCCCTGGAGGAGTCCGTGCGCCGCGTCGCGTCCATCGCGCTCGTCCACGAGACCCTGTCGCAGGCGTTCCAGGACGTCGTGCCGTTCGACGAGATCGCCGACCGCGTGCTGGCGATGTGCGCCGAGGTCGCCGCTCCCGAGGCGTCGGTGGAGGTGGTGCGCACCGGCTCCTTCGGCGCGCTGCCGGCGGACGTGGCGACCGCACTGGCCATGGTGCTCACCGAGCTGGTGCAGAACGCGGTCGAGCACGCCTACCGCGACGGGACCCCCGGTCGCATCGCCGTGCACGCCGAGCAGGCCGACGCCGGCCTGCGGGTGGAGGTCGTCGACGACGGCGCCGGGCTCCCGGCGGGCTTCGACCTCACGACCAGCCCCCGCCTGGGCCTGCGCATCGTGCGGACGCTGGTGGACGGCGAGCTGCGCGGCACCTTGGCGCTGGAGCCCGGTCCGTCGGGCACGGGGACGCGCGCGGTGCTCGACGTCCCGCTGCCGGCGAGCCCGTGACCCGACAGGTCAGGCGGTCTGCGCGCGGGCCCGCGCGCCGCGCCGGGTGAGCGCCCGGCGCTCGTCCTCGCTCGTCCCGCCCCAGACGCCGGCGTCCTGACCGGTCTCGAGCGCCCAGCTCAGGCAGGGCTCGACGGCGGGACAGCGCTGGCAGACGATCTTGGCAGCGTTCACCTGCGTGGCCGCGGGGCCGGTCGTCCCGATGGGGAAGAACAGCTCGGGGTCCTCGTCGCGGCAGAGAGCGGCGTGGCGCCAGTCCATGCGTCCAACTCCTCGTGTCCGCGGCCGCAGGCCCTCGCCCGTCGACCGCACGTCCCGGAGCGCTGCGCTCCGGGCCTGCTGTGCTGCGGTCCACCGCCTGGAGGTCGCATCGTCCGGGATCACCGGGAGCGGACCGGAAAGGCGCCTTTCTCGAAGCGGTCCCAGCGTTGCACCGCGGGCACGATCATGGCAAGAGCCGTGCCCACCGGTTCCCCGCCGGGAGATGTCGCCTTGGTCACGTCCGTTCGGGCGTGTCCCCGCCGCCTGTCCCCATCATCCGAGGACTCACACCTGCGAGGCCTCGCGGATCGCGACGCTCAGAGCACGACGTCCAGGGCGCGGGGGACCGAGCGGAACACGACCTCGCTGCGGTCGCCGAGGTCGTCGCCGTCGACCTGGAAGGCGAGCGGCCGGTCGGCGCGCAGGACGAACTCCGGCTCGTCGTGCAGCCGCAGCAGGTCGCGTCCACGCGGCCGCGGGTCGCGAGCCAGGATCTGGCGCAGGTGGTTGAGCGTCGACAGCGTCCCCAGGCGGCGCAGCGCGAACAGGTCGAGTCCGGTGTCGAAGGACGCCTCGGGGCACGGCTGCACCGGACGCGGCCCGAGGTAGGTCCACGGCGTGGTGTTGCAGACCAGGGCCAGGCCGATCCGCTCGGGTGCGCGGTCACCGACCTGCACCGTCATGGCGGGCTCCTTGCGCTGCGCGCCGAGGAAGAAGTGCTGCACGCCCTGACGGACGAACAGGCCAGGCGTCGCCTTGCGGCCGTCGCGCCGCCGTCCCTCCACGCGGCGCACCACCTCGGCGTCGAGGCCGAGACCCGCGCAGAAGGTGAACCAGCGGTCGCCGGCCGTCGCGAGGCCCACGGTGCGCCGGCGGCCGTGGCGCAGGGAGCCGAGCAGGTGACCGGTCGCCTCGATGGCGGTCTCGGGCAGGCCGAGCGCGCGGGCGAAGACGTTGGCGTTGCCGCCCGGCACGACACCGAGCGCCGGCAGCCCCGCCGAGGGGCCGTCGGCCAGCAGGCCGTTCACCACCTCGTTGACCGTGCCGTCACCGCCGAGAGCCACGACGACGTCGAGGCCCTCGACCACGGCCTGCCGGGCGAGGGAGGTGGCGTGACCGCGTGCCTCGGTCTGGACGACGTCGAGCTTGGTCTCGCTCGACAGCGCGTAGGCGAGCACGTCGCGCATGCCGGGTGTCGTGGCTGTGGCCTTGGGGTTGACGACCAGCAGCGCGCGCATGGCTCAGAGGATATCCGGCACTAGCCTGCTCAACCGTGAGCCTGAGGTCGCCTGTCGCGCGCGCCGCGCTGCTCGTCGCCGTCGAGGGCGCGGCCCTGACGGTCCTCGGCACGGCGTACGGCCTCGCCGGCGCACTCGGCGACCCCTTCGACCGCACGGCGACGTTCCTCGAGGCGGGTCTGGCCGTGCTGGTCGGCGTGCTGGCGCTGGTCGTGGCGCGGGGCCTGGCCCGGGTGCAGGGCTGGTCGCGCTCGCCGGCCGTCGTCCTGCAGCTGCTCGCCCTGCCGGTCGGGATCGGCCTGGTCCAGGGCGAGGTGTGGGTCGCCGCGGTGCCGGTCCTGCTGCTGGCCGCCGGGGTCCTGTACTGCCTGGCGGCACCCGAGGCGCGGCTGGCCTTCCGCGGGCTGGCGTAGGCCCGGGCGCCTACTCCTCGACGAGCAGGCCCTGCCGCAGCTGGGCGAGGGTGCGGGCCAGCAGCCGCGAGACGTGCATCTGGCTGATGCCCAGCTCGCCGGCGATCTGGGACTGCGTCATGTTGCCGAAGAAGCGCAGCATGAGGATCTTCTTCTCGCGGGGCGGCAGCTGCTCGAGCAGGGGCTTGAGCGACTCGCGGTACTCCACGCCCTCGAGCGCGTCGTCCATCATGCCGAGCGAGTCCGCCACGGCCGGGGAGTCGTCGTCCCCGCCGTCCGGGGCGTCCAGGCTCACCGCGGAGTAGGCGTTGGCCGACTCCAGGCCCTCGAGGATCTCCTCCTCGCTCAGGCCCAGGTGCTGGGCGAGCTCGGCCACGGTCGGCGAACGGCCGTTCTTCTGCGACAGCTCGCTCGTCGCCTTGGTCAGGCTGAGCTTGAGCTCCTGCAGGCGGCGGGGGACGCGGATCGCCCAGCCCTTGTCGCGGAAGTGGCGCTTGATCTCGCCGACGATCGTCGGCGTGGCGTAGGTCGAGAACTCCACGCCCCGCTCCAGGTCGAACCGGTCGACCGACTTGATCAGCCCGATGGTCGCCACCTGCACCAGGTCGTCCAGCGGCTCACCGCGGTTGCGGAAGCGCCGAGCGAGGTACTCGACCAGCGGCAGGTGCGCCTCGACGAGCTGCTCGCGCAGCCGCGCGCGCTCGGGGTGGTCCGCGGGCAGCTCCTGCAGCCGCAGGAACATCTCGCGCGCCTTGGCCCGGTCGGCGGCGGTGCGCTCCTGGCGCAGCGTCAGCGGCACGACCACCGCCTCCTCCTGCGCCGGGACGCCCTCCACCAGCGGACCGGCGTCGGGGTCGGCGGGGAGAGCGGGATCGAGTCCGGTGGCGTCGATCACAGTGCGGGACCGGTGTCGAGCGCCGTGTCGCCGCTGGCCTTGCGCTTGTGGAGCGACAGCGTCACGCGGTCGTCGGCGTCGACCGAGCTGTCGACCTCGCCGGCCAGGGCGGTGAGCACGGTCCAGGCGAAGGTGTCGCGGGACGGCTCGAGACCGTCGAGGGTCAGCACGCTGACGTCGATCCGGATCGCGTCGGCCGTGAGCTCGAAGCTGCACTCGAGGTCGGCGCCGGGCAGCGCCTGGGTGAGCAGCATCGCGCAGGCCTCGTCGACCGCGATGCGGAGGTCCTCGATGTCGTCGATGGTGAAGTCGAGCCGCGAGGCCAGGCTGGCCGTCGCCGTGCGGAGCACGGACAGGTAGGCCCCCGCCGCCGGCAGCCGGAGCACGACGATGTCGCGCCCGGACCCGGACGGGCCCGCGCCGTCCACCTGGGTCGTGCCCTCCAACTCGGCCATGCCCCCTCCGGGTGCCGGCGCGCGGCCGGCGGTCGTTGCGGTGCTGCGCCCGGGCACCCGGACGCCGCAGAGCCGTGGGCTCCGCTGCCGTCGATCCTATGCCGGTCCGGGGCCCGGCCGTCGGAGCTGCGCCGCAGCGGCAGGCCGCATGCTCGAGGACGTGGACCTCGCCGACCAGCTGCGCTCGCGCGGTCTGCGGGAGCGCGGCCCGCTCGGGCTGGTCCTGGGCGCGCGGGCGGTCGGGCTGGGCTGGTCCGGCGGCAGCCTGCAGGTCGCCGCCGACCCGGTCGAGGTCGTCCGTGCCGCGGAGCCCCTTCGACCGCGGTGGACCTGGTGGTCGGCGCGGGAGACGGCTCGACCGCTCGTCGCGCGACGCCTGCACCTGCGGGCGTGCTGGGACCTCGGGGCGGTCGGTCGGCTGGCGCACGGCCTGCGGCGCGACGACCCGTCCGCCGTGTGGGCGGCGGCCCACGGGCTGCCCGAGCCGGCGCAGCTCGCGCCGGGCGGGACCGACCTGTTCGACCTCGACGCACCGGACGGCTCGCCCGTGCGCCCGGACGGCCAGCTCAGCCGCGAGTGGCTGCGCGGCGCCTGGCGGGACGAGCCGGGGCACTGGGCCGAGCTGGCCGTGCAGCTGCAGTCGGCGCAGGAGCGGCTGCTGAGCGCGCTGCCCGACCCGCGCCCGCGCGCGCGTCCGCCGTCGCTGGCGGTCCTCACCGCCTGGGCGGAGTCGGCGGCGGCGCTGCTGGCCGTCGAGCTCGAGCGGGACGGACTGCCGCTGGACGGGTCGGTCGCCTCGGCGCTGCTGACCGAGGTCCTCGGTCCGACCCCGGCCGACGAGGCCGAGGCCGCCGCGCGCTCGGCCGAGCGCGACGCCGAGGTCCTGCGCGAGTTCCCCGGCCCGCCGGTCGACCTGCGCTCGCCCTCGCAGGTCAAGGCCCTGCTGGCGCGGCAGGGGTTCGAGCTGCCGGACACCCGGTCCTGGCGGCTGGAGCCGCACGCGGCGACCTCGCCGGCGGTCGCGGCGCTGCTGCGCTGGCGCAAGGCCGAGCGGCTCGCGACGACGTACGGACCGTCCTGGCTGGCCCGCTCGGTCGGAGCGGACGGCCGCCTGCGCGGCTCGTGGCGCGCGGCCGACGGCGCGTCCGGCCGGATGACGGCGTCGGCCGGGCTGCACAACCTGCCGGCCGAGCTGCGGCCCGCCGTCCGGGCCGGACCCGGTCACCTGCTCGTGCGTGCCGACCTCGGCCAGGTCGAGCCGCGCGTGCTCGCGGCCGTGTCCGGCGACCCCGGGCTGGCCCGCGCCGCCGCCCAGGACGACCTGTACGCCCCCGTCGCCGCGGCGCTGGGCTGCGACCGGCCGACGGCCAAGGTGGCGGTCCTCGCGGCGATGTACGGGCAGACCTCCGGCACCGCCGGTGCGGCCCTGCGGGACCTCGACCGGGCCTACCCGGTCGCCATGGCCCACCTGCGCGCCGCCGAGCAGGCCGGCCTGCGGGGGACCGACCTGCGGACGTACGGCGGGCGCCTGCTCCGGCTGTCGGCCGGACCGGCGGCGGTCCCCGTCGGTGAGCACGTCGCGCCCTCCGGCGCGGGCCGGTTCGCCCGCAACGCCGTGGTGCAGGGCGCCGCGGCCGAGCTGTTCAAGGCCTGGGCCGCGACCGTGCGCGACGGCGTGGCCCTGCTCGACGGGTCGATCGTGCTGTGCCTGCACGACGAGCTGCTGCTGCACGTGCCCGAGCGGTCCGGCCGCGCCGCCGCCGACCTGCTGTCCGACGCGCTGCAGGCGACGGCGTCCTGGTGGGCCGCCGGCTCCGGGGTGCGCTTCGTCGCCGAGGTGCAGGTCGCGAGCAGCTGGGCCGACGCCCACGGCTGAGCCGCAGGCGTCCGGCGGAGCCGGGTCAGCCGGCCGCGAGGGCCCGCAGGTCGTCGCCGTCGACGCGGAACGTCGTCCACTCGTCCTGCGGGACGGCGCCCAGCGAGCGGTAGAAGCCGATCGCGGGTGCGTTCCAGTCGAGCACCCACCACTCGAACCGCGCGTAGCCGCGCTGCACGCAGACCCGCGCGAGGTCCTGGAGCAGGGCCTTGCCCAGCCCGGTGCCGCGGGCGGCCGGCCGGACGAACAGGTCCTCCAGCCACAGGCCGGGCAGGCCCTTCCAGGTCGAGAAGGTGACGTACCAGAGGGCGAAGCCGACGACGTCGCCGTCCGGTCCGAGCGCCACCGAGCACGAGGCCGTCGGCGCCGGTCCGAACAGCGCGGCCGCGAGCATCGCCTCCGTCGCCTCGACCGCGTCGGGCTCCTTCTCGTACGCCGCGAGCTCGTGCACCAGCGCCAGCAGGACGGGGACGTCCGCGGGCTCGGCCGGGCGGATCCGCGTCATGGTCAGGCGTTCCACGTGAGCACCGCCGGGCAGCCGTGCTCGTGGCCGAGCACCGAGATCGAGCCGGCGCCGAGGACGAGCTGCTGGCCGGCGCCCGGGGGCAGTCCGAGCCAGCAGGCCGCCAGGACCCGCAGCGCATGGCCGTGGCCGACCAGGCACACGTCCTCGCCGCGGTCGAGCACCGGACACACCCGGTCGAGCACGCGGCGCTGGCGGGTGGCGAGCTGCTCGAGCGTCTCGCCCAGGCCGGTGTCGTCCCAGACCGACCAGCCGGGCCGCGTCTCGCGCGCCTGCTCGGTGGTCCGCCCCTCCTCGGGACCGTAGTCCCACTCCAGCAGGCCGGGCTCGACCTCGGCGCGCAGCCCGGCGAGGGCGGCGGTGCGCGCCGCGCGGGACAGCGGCGAGGTCAGGACCAGACCGAAGCTGCGCGAGAGCCGGGCGCCGAGGGCCGTCGCGTCGGCCTCTCCGACCGAGGTGAGGGGGATGTCGGTGTGCCCGGTGTGCCGCCCGTCGCGGGACCACTCGGTCTGCCCGTGCCGGACGAGCACCATCTCTGCCATCCGCGCAGCCTGGCACGCGCGGAGGCCGGCCCCGCGCACGGGACCGGCCTCCGACGTCGCGGTGCCTACGCCGCGGGCTTCTCGTACGTCTTGCCCTTGGTCTCCCAGAAGATCGTCGCGATCTGGTCGATGCCGTCCAGGAGCTTCTGGCCCTCGGCCGGGTCGATCTTCTGCTTGGCGCCGGTGCCGCTGGCCTGCTTGATCGTGTTGTTGATCAGCATGTGCAGGTCGGGGTACTTCTCGAAGTGCTCGGCCTTGAAGTAGTCGTGCCACAGCACGGCGAGGTGGTGCTTGGCGAGCGTGGCCCGGTCGTCGATGATCTTCAGCGCGCGGGCGCGGAAGACCGGGTCCTCGTTGCCGAGGTACTTCTCCTGCATGGCCTTGACGGACTGCGCCTCGATGCGGGCCTGGGCGGGGTCGTAGACGCCGCAGGGAAGGTCGCAGTGGGCCGAGACGACGGTCTTGGGGGTCAGGATGCGGGGCAGGCGCATGGTTCGTCCTCCGTGCATGGTGGGTTGGGTGCAGCTGGGGAGCGTTCTCCGGTCACGACCCTAGACCCGCGCGCGCCGCCGGGCCGCTTCGCCGTGGAGGTCCCGCTGCTCGCCGTCCTGGTCTCCGGCCCGTCCATGCTGCCTGCGCTGCGCCCGGGGGACTGCCTGCTGGTGCGACGCGGAGCGCGTGTGCGGGCCGGGGACGTCGTGGTGGCCCGCTTCCCGTCCCGACCGGACCTGCTCGTCGTCAAGCGCGCCGTGCGCCCGGTCGGCACGCTGTGGTGGCTCGAGGGCGATCACCCCGGCGTCGCCGACGACAGCCGCCGGTACGGCCCGGCCGAGGTGCTCGGGCGGGTGGTGCTGCGCTACTGGCCCCTGCCGCCCGGGTGGGTGCCGCCACGCAGGCCGGCGTAGAAGTCCTCGCACGACTGCCAGTCCGGGAGCAGGCCGGACTCGCGGGCCTGCTCGAGCGTGGGCGCCGCGGCGTCCTTCTCCGACAGCAGGGGCTCGACGTCGTCCGGCCACGGCAGGTCCAGG
Organism: uncultured Frankineae bacterium; assembly: GCA_902805805.1. The sequence goes on from CADCUE010000018.1 coordinate 15,830, forward strand.
GCGGGGTCGAGCGGGGAGATGCCGTGCTCGCGACCGGGGGCGTACGGCGCGCTGCACAGGTAGGTGACGTTCGCGTCGTCGGTCAGGGCCAGGAAGGCGTGACCGAGCCCCTCCGACAGGTAGATGCCGCGGCGGTCGACGTCGTCGAGACGCACGGAGTCGCAGACGCCGTACGTCGGCGACCCGACGCGGATGTCGACCACCACGTCGAGGACGGCGCCGCGGGTGCAGTAGACGTACTTCGCCTGGCTGGGTGGCACATCGGCGAAGTGGACGCCGCGCAGCGTGCCCCGCGACGACACCGAGTGGTTGGCCTGGGCGACCCGGAACGGGTGCCCGAGGGCGCCCTCCAGGGCCTCCGCCTTGAACCACTCGAGGAAGACCCCACGGGGGTCGGAGAACTGCCGAGGGGTGAACGACCACGCCCCCGGCACCTTCAGCTCGTCGACCTGCACGCACAGGACTGTAGGCGGGCTCGTAGTGTCGGCGGATGCTTGCCGCCGCCTGCACGTCCCAGTCCGCCGACGACCCGCTGTCCGGCCTCACGGTCGGCGAGCGTCCGGAGCCCGAGGTGCCGGACGGCTGGGCGCGCGTCACGGTGCGCGCCGCCAGCCTCAACCACCACGACCTGTGGAGCCTGAAGGGCGTCGGGCTGCCCGCCGACCGGCTGCCCATGGTCCTCGGCTGCGACGCCGCGGGCGTCGACGAGGACGGCAACGAGGTCGTGCTGCACGCGCTGGTCGGTGATCCCGAGTGGACCGGCGACGAGACGCAGGACCCCAAGCGCAGCATCCTGTCCGAGCGCTACCAGGGCACCTTGGCCGAGCAGGTCGTGGTGCCCCGGCGCAACCTGCGGCCCAAGCCGGCGGAGCTGTCGTTCGAGGAGGCCGCCTGCCTGCCGACGGCGTGGCTGACGGCCTACCGGATGCTGTTCACGAACGCCGGCGTGAAGCCGGGCGACCGGGTCCTGGTGCAGGGCGCCGGCGGCGGCGTGTCGACCGCGGCCATCGCGCTGGGTCGCGCGGCCGGTCTCGTCGTCTGGGTCACCGGGCGCGACGAGGCCAAGCGGTCGCGCGCCCTCGAGCTGGGGGCCGCCGAGGTCTTCGAGCCCGGCGCCCGACTGCCGGCGCGCGTCGACGCGGTCCTCGAGACCGTGGGCAAGGCGACCTGGTCGCACTCGATGAAGAGCCTGCGTCCGGGTGGCACGCTCGTGGTGTCCGGCGCGACGACCGGCGCCGACCCGTCGGCCGACCTCAACCGGCTGTTCTTCCTGCAGCTGCGGGTCATCGGCTCCACCATGGGGACGCGCGAGGAGCTCGACGGGCTGCTGCGCCTGCTGGCCGCGACCGGCGTACGACCGCAGATCGACACGGTGCTGCCGCTCTCGCAGGCCGCCCAGGGCTTCGAGCGGCTGGCCACGGGGGACGTCGTCGGCAAGGTGGTGCTGACCGCCTGACCCTGCCCTCGCCATCCGGAGCCCTCCTTGGTCCTGCCTGTCCACGACGTCAACCCGACGCGGCGCACGCCGTGGGTCACCCGGCTGCTCCTGGTGCTCAACGTGGTGGCGTTCCTGCTCAGCCCGCTGGCGGTCGCGCCGCTGCTCGGTGAGCCGAGCCCGAGCTCGATCTGCGCGCAGGTGGCCTTCTTCGACGAGTACGCCGCGAAGCCGGCCGAGGTCGTCCGGAACGACGCGGAGGACGAGGCCGCCACGGGCGCCGCCGGCCGGGGCCCGGCCGGCGAGGTGGGCTGCGTGACGCAGAGCCCGCCGCCGTACGACAAGCAGCCCTTCCTGTCGGTCCTGAGCGCGATGTTCCTGCACGGCGGCTGGGCCCACCTGCTGGGCAACATGCTGTTCCTGCTGGTGTTCGGCAACAACGTCGAGGACCGGCTCGGCCGCCTGCGCTTCCTCGCCTTCTACCTCGGCTGCGGCTACGCCGCGACGTACGGCTTCGCGGTGTTCTTCGCCGGCTCGACGCAGCCGCTGGTCGGCGCCTCAGGCGCCATCGCGGGGGTGCTCGGCGCCTACCTGGTGCTGTTCCCCCGGGCCCGGGTCTGGTCGTTGCTGACCTTCCTCTTCTTCCTCCCTGTGCGGCTGCCGGCCTGGCTGGTCCTGGGCAGCTGGTTCGTCCTGCAGTACCTCTACACGCGCGGTGCCGGGCTCACCGAGGCGACCGGCACGGCCTACCTGGCGCACGTCATCGGCTTCGTCGTGGGCGTCGTGCTGGTGTGGCGGCTGAGGGGCACCGGCCGCCCTCGTCCGGTGCCGGACCCCCGCTGGGGCCCGTACGCCCAGCGGTAGGTCCCGACCGCCGCCGGGGTCAGAACGGCGGCGGGTCGTGGTCGGTGGGTGGTGTGAGCTGCCAGGTGTCGGTGTCGGTGAGCTGGTCGGGGTCGGGGAGCTCGGGTAGTTGGCGGCTGGGGTCGTGGTCGATGCCGGGTGGTGGGGTGTGCGGGTGGGGGACGTCGATGATCTGTCCGGCGGGGCTGGTCCAGAGGGTGGAGGTGGCGGTGCGCAGCGGGGTCCAGCCGTAGTGCTTGAGCTGGTGGGTGCGGCGGCTGCGGCTGACGAG
>CADCUE010000019.1 GCA_902805805.1 uncultured Frankineae bacterium
AGCCGCGCCGTCGGACGCCAGCCGCCGGGCCTCCGGGATGCAGGTCCGGCGAGCCGTGCTGGGCGACGAGCACGTCGACCGCGCTGTCGGACGGACGACCGCCCTGACCGCGCCGTTCCAGGACCTCATCACCCGCTACGCCTGGGGCGACGTCTGGTCCCGCCCCGGGCTCGACCGCCGCACGCGCAGCTGCCTGACCCTGGCCCTGCTCGCGGCGCTCGGCCACGAGGCCGAGCTGGCCCTGCACGTCCGGGCCGCCGTCGCCAACGGCCTGACCGCCGAGGAGATCGGCGAGGTGCTGCTGCACACGGCCGTCTACGCGGGTGTCCCAGCGGCCAACTCGGCCTTCGCGGTCGCCGCGCGCGTGCTGGCCGAGCTCGGCCTCGACGAGACGGTCATCTGAGCAGCGTGCGGGCCATCACCATCCGCTGCACCTGGTTGGTCCCCTCGTAGATCTGCGTGATCTTGGCGTCGCGCATCATCCGCTCGACCGGGAAGTCGCGGGTGTAGCCGTAGCCGCCGAACAGCTGCACCGCGTCGGTCGTGACCTGCATGGCCGTGTCCGACGCGAAGGTCTTGGACGCGCTCGACAGGAAGGTCAGATCCGCGTCGCCCCGCTCGGCGCTCGCGTTCGCGACGTAGACGAGCTGGCGGGCGGCCTCGACCTTCATCGCCATGTCGGCGAGCAGGAACTGCACGCCCTGGAACTCCGCGACCGCCCGGCCGAACTGCTTGCGCTCCTTCACGTAGGCGATCGCCGCGTCGAGGGCGCCCTGCGCGATGCCGACGGCCTGCGCGCCGATCATCGAGCGCGTGTGGTCGAGCGTCCGGAGCGCCGTGGAGAAGCCGGTGCCCTCCTCGCCGATCATCCGGCTCGCCGGGATGCGGCAGTCCTCGAAGTAGATCTCGCAGGTGGGGGATCCCTTGATCCCCATCTTGCGCTCCTTGGTGCCGACCGAGAAGCCGGGGTCGTCCTTGCTCACGACGAACGCCGAGATGCCCTTGGCGCCCTTGCCCGGGTCGGTCGACGCCATGACCGTGTAGTGCGTGTTGACGCCGGCGCCGGTGATCCAGCACTTCGTGCCGTGCAGGACGTACGCGTCGCCGTCGCGCACCGCGCGCGTCTTCATCGCCGCGGCGTCGCTGCCCGCCTCGCGCTCGGACAGCGCGTACGAGAACGTCGACTCGCCCGCGGCGACCGCCGGCAGGAACTCCCGCTTGAGCTCCTCGCTGCCCGACAGGATCAGCCCCATGGTGCCGAGCTTGTTGCCGGCCACGATGAGCGAGCTGGACGCGCAGACGCGGGCGATCTCCTCCACGACGATGGAGTGCGCGATCCGGTCCGCACCCGCGCCGCCGTACTGCTCGGGGACGTGGATCGCCAGCAGGTCGGCCTTGCGGAGCTCCTCGTGGACGTCCCACGGGTACTCCGCCGCCTCGTCGATCTGCGCGGCACGAGGAGCGATCTTGTCCTCCGCCAGCTCGCGGACGGACGCGCGGAGGAGCGCGTGCTCCTCGGGCAGGCCGTACAGGGCGTAGGACGGGTCGCCGGAGCTCATGGCGCGAGGCTATGCGCCTGCGCCGGTACCCTCACGCCATGACGACACGTCCTCGACTCACGGTGATCGGCACCGGGTACCTCGGCGCGACGCACGCGGTGTGCATGGCCGAGCTCGGCTTCGAGGTCCTCGGGCTCGACGTGCTGCCGGAGAAGGTGGCGGCGCTGCAGGCGGGCAAGGTGCCGTTCTACGAGCCCGGGCTGCCCGAGCTCCTCGTCAAGAACCTCGAGTCCGGCCGGCTGCGCTTCACGACGTCGTACGACGAGGTCGGGGACTTCGGGGACGTGCACTTCGTCTGCGTGGGGACCCCGCAGAAGAAGGGCGAGTACGCCGCCGACATGACCTACGTCGACGCGGCGTTCCGCTCGCTGGTGCCCCACGCGCGGGCCGGCTCGCTGCTGGTGGGCAAGTCGACCGTGCCGGCGGGGACGGCCGAGCGGCTGGCCGAGCAGATCGCCGCCGCCCGGGGCGACGAGCTCGAGCTCGCCTGGAACCCGGAGTTCCTGCGCGAGGGCTTCGCCGTCGAGGACACGCTGACCCCTGACCGCCTGGTCTTCGGGGTGCGCTCGGACCGCGCCGAGCAGCAGCTGCGGGACGCCTTCGCCCCGGTCATCGCCGGAGAGCGCAACGGGACGGCGACCCCGGTCGTCGTGACCGACTTCGCGACCGCGCAGCTGGTCAAGGTCGCGGCGAACGCCTTCCTCGCCACCAAGATCTCCTTCATCAACGCCATGGCGGAGGTCTGCGAGGCGACCGGCGGCGACGTGACGCTGCTGAGCAAGGCGCTGTCCTACGACACCCGCATCGGCGGCCGCTTCCTGCACGCCGGCCTCGGCTTCGGCGGTGGCTGCCTGCCCAAGGACATCCGGGCGTTCATGGCCCGCGCCGGCGAGCTGGGCGTCGACCAGGCGCTGTCGTTCCTCAAGGAGGTCGACGCCATCAACCTGCGCCGCCGGGCCCGCATGATCGACCTGGCCCGGGAGCTGGTCGGCGGGTCGTTCGGCGGGATGCGGGTCGCGGTGCTCGGAGCGGCGTTCAAGCCCAACAGCGACGACATCCGCGACAGCCCGGCGCTCGACGTCGCGGCGACGATCCAGAAGCAGGGCGCCGCCGTGTGCCTGTACGACCCGGAGGCGATGGACAACGCCCGGGTCAAGCACCCCGAGCTCGGCTACCGCGACAGCGCTCTGGAGGCCGCCAAGGGCGCCGACATCGTGCTGCACCTCACCGAGTGGGCGGAGTTCCGCTCGATGGACCCGGCGGTCCTCGGCGAGGTGGTCGCCGACCGGCGCATCGTCGACGGCCGCAACGCCCTCGACCCGACGGCCTGGCGGGCAGCCGGCTGGACCTACCGGGCCCTCGGCCGGCCGTAGCGGGGGAGCACCGTGACCTCCGACCCGCAGACGCCGTCCCCTCCCCCGTCGTTCGCCGAGTTCGCGACCGCGGTCAGTCAGCTCCTGCGCTGGGTGGAGCTCACCGCCGAGGCACCCGGCCGCGAGAACGAGGTCGTGGCGCTGCTGCGGCGGCACCTCGGAGGCACCGGCTCCGCCGCGTCGGTCGTCGTGCGCGACCTCCCGCCCTTCGAGCAGGTCAACCTCCAGGTCGCGCTGGACGCCTGGATCGCCGAGCCGGGGCGCGAGGTCCAGGTCTTCGGCGTCGCCCTGCCCGAGCAGTACGGCCCCGTCGGGCTGCAGGACCTCGTCCACGGCGAGGTGATGGGCCCGGTGCGGCTGTCCGCCCCCGACATCGTCGACCTGCCGTCGGGCCCGGACCGGACCTCGGCCTGCTGGCGCACCGCGCTGCTGCTCGTGACCGACGCGCGCGGGCCGTACGTCGTGATGGTGCGCGGACCGCAGCGGCACGAGCCGGGTCTGGAGGTGCAGGTCGCCGGACTGCCCACGGCCGCGGCGCAGGAAGTGCACCGCGAGCTCGTCGAGCTGCGTCACCGGCTCAACGTCTACCGCGGACAGCTGCTCGAGATGCTCCCGAACGGTGAGGTGGCCTTCCCCGTCCTGCCGCCGACCGCGCGGCAGGACGTGGTGCTGCCGGACGACGTGCTGCGGCGCGTGGAGCGCCACACCGTCGAGATCGCCGCGCGCCGCGACGACCTCCGAGCGGCCGGCCAGCACCTCAAGCGCGGGCTGCTGCTGCACGGCCCGCCCGGCACCGGCAAGACCCACACCACCCGCTACGTCGTGCAGCGGCTCGAGGGGACGACCGTGTTCCTGCTCTCGGGCCGGGCGCTGCCGCTCATCGGCATGGTGACCTCGCTGGCGCGCGAGCTGCAGCCGGCCGTCGTCGTGCTGGAGGACGTCGACCTGGTGGCCGAGGACCGCGGCTACGGCGACGGGCCCAGCCCGGTGCTGTTCGAGCTGCTCGACGCCATGGACGGCGCGGCTGCGGACGCCGACCTGCTGTTCGTCCTGACGACCAACCGGGCCGACCTGCTCGAGCCGGCGCTCGCCGCCCGCCCGGGCCGGGTCGACGTCGCGGTCGAGATCGACCTGCCGGACGCCGACGCCCGGCGCCGGCTGTTCGAGGTCTACAGCCGCGGTGTCCCGCTGCAGGTCGCCGACAGCGACGTCGCCTCGGTGGTGGAGCGCACCGAGGGCGTGACCGCGTCCTTCATCAAGGAGCTGCTGCGGCGGGCGGTGCTCGAGTCGCTCACCGAGACGCCGGGCAGCCTCACCTCGGTGACCGGTGACCACCTGTCGCGTGCGCTCGACGACCTGCTCGACAGCACCCAGTCGGTCACCCGCGCGCTGCTCGGCGTGCCGTCCGACCAGTCGGGACCGGTCATGGGCGCGCCGATCGGTCCGGGACCGGGTGTGATGCCCTTCGACCGCGGCTTCGGCGGGCACGGCGGCGCGGCGTGGATGACCGGAGCGGCGTTCGACCTCGACGAGGGCCCGCCCTACGGCTGAGGCTCTCGGCCAGGGGCAGGTGCCGACCTGGTCAGCCTGCCGCTGCGGGGCTCGACGAGCAGGGGGCGGTGCGCCGGCGGACGCCGTCGAGCCCTACCCTGCGACGCCGGCGCGATCCGCGCACCACCCGACGAGGAGAGCCCATGGACGTGCTGGACCTGTTCCGGCTGGACGGCAAGGTCGCGATCGTGACGGGGGCCTCCTCGGGGCTCGGTGTCGCCTTCGCGCAGGCGCTGGCACAGGCGGGCGCTGACGTCGCCCTCGGCGCCCGGCGGGTCGACCGGCTCCAGGAGACCCAGGCGATGGTCGAGGCCCTCGGCCGGCGGGCCCTGCCGGTGCAGACCGACGTCGCCGACCCCGCCGACTGCCAGCGGCTGGTCGACGAGACGGTGCGCGAGCTGGGCCGCGTCGACGTCCTGGTCAACAACGCCGGCATCGGCACGGCCGTCCCGGCCACCCGGGAGACCGTCGAGCAGTTCCGGTCGGTGATCGACGTGAACCTCAACGGCTGCTACTGGATGGCCCAGGCCTGCGGACGCGTCATGGAGCCCGGCAGCAGCATCGTCAACATCAGCAGCATCCTCGGGCTGACGACGGCCGGGCTGCCGCAGGCCGCCTACGCCGCGAGCAAGGCCGGCCTGATCGGGCTGACCCGCGACCTGGCCCAGCAGTGGACCGGCCGCAAGGGCATCCGCGTCAACGCGCTGGCACCGGGCTTCTTCACCAGCGAGATGACCGACCAGTACCCCGAGGGCTACCTCGAGGGCCTGAGCAGCCGCATGGTCGCCGGCCGCAAGGGCGACGCGCAGGAGCTCGCCGCCGCTCTGGTCTTCCTCGCCAGCCCCGCGGGCGGGTACGTCACCGGGCAGACGCTGGCCGTCGACGGCGGCGTGACGATCACCTAGACCCGGCGGGCACCTGGACGCGCCGGGCACCTGGACGGAGGGGGGCAACCAGGTAGTTCGACTCTCCTGTCCGCGGCCCGGGACGTCGATCCTCCGTGACATGACCGATGTGCCGCTGCCCGACTCCACCCGCTGCCCCGACTGCTCCACGCCGCTGTCGGCGCGCGACCGCTGCCTCGCCTGCGGGCTGCGGCTGACCGGACCCGATGCCGGCCGCCTCTGGGACGTCGACGTCGCGCTGCTGCGGCTCGAGCGCGCCCGCGGCGGGCTGCTCGGAGAGCGCCGCGAGCTCCTGCACGTCCTGCACACGGACGAGCCGGACCCGGCCCAGGCCGCCCCGCAGCCCCCCTCCGAGCCGGCCTCGACCGAGTGGGCGGCTCCCGGTGGAGCTCCTGCCGAGTGGACGTCGCAGCGGGTGCAGAACCTGCTGCTGACCGTCGGCGGGCTGCTGCTGGCAGCAGCCGGTCTGGTCTTCGCGGCCGTGACCTACGAGCGGCTCGGAGCGACCGGCCGCGCGCTGGTCCTGGTGGCCCTCACCGTCGCGGCGGGAGCGGCGGCGGCCCGTGCGCGGGCGCGGGGGCT
>CADCUE010000020.1 GCA_902805805.1 uncultured Frankineae bacterium
GCACCGAGTTCCTCACCGAGACGCGCGGCACCGGCCTGCTGCACCACGTGCACGAGCGGTACGAGCCGTGGCACGGCGACATCCGCACCCGCCCGTCGGGCTCGCTGGTCGCCGACCGCAGCGGCCCGACGACCGGCTTCGCGCTGGCCAACCTGCAGGAGCGCGGCACGATGTTCGTCCCGCCGGGCACGGAGGTCTACGAGGGCATGATCGTCGGCGAGAACTCCCGCGCCGACGACATGGACGTCAACGCCACCAAGGAGAAGAAGCTCACCAACATGCGGCAGAGCTCCTCGGACGTGCTGGTGCCGCTCATCCCGCACAAGGAGCTCAGCCTCGAGCAGGCGCTGGAGTTCTGCCGCGAGGACGAGTGCGTCGAGGTCACCCCGTCGAAGGTGCGCATCCGCAAGGTGATCCTGGACGCGGGCGAGCGGGCTCGGGCCGGCCGCAACAAGGCCAAGGCCGCACTGGTCTGAGCATGCGGGACGTGACCTCGTGAGAGCCGGTCAGCTGGTCGTCGCCACCCCGGTGCTGCAGGACCCCAACTTCGCGCGCACCGTCGTCCTGCTGCTGCAGGCCGACGAGCAGGACGGCGCGCTGGGCCTGGTGCTCAACCGTCCGACGGGCACCGGGGTGGACGAGGTGCTGCCCGACTGGGCGGCCCTGTCCGCGTCGCCGTCCGTCGTGTTCAGCGGCGGGCCGGTGCAGCCCCAGGCGGCGCTGTGCCTCGGCCACCGCCGGCTCGGCGGACCGCTCGTCGCGGCGTACGCCGAGCTCGAGGGCGTCCCCGGCGGGTCGGTCGGCACGATCGACCTGGACGCCGAGCCGTCCGACCTGACGTCCGCGGTCGCCGAGATCCGCCTGTTCGCCGGATACTCCGGTTGGTCGCCCGGTCAGCTCGAGGCCGAGGTGGAGGAGGGCGCCTGGTGGGTCTTCGACGCCCTGCCCGTCGACGCCTTCGACGTCCGCCCCGAGCAGCTCTGGGCCCACGTGCTGCGCCGGCAGGGCCCGCCGGTGGCCTTCGCCGCCAGCTACCCGCCCGACCCGACCCTCAACTAGGGCCGCCGGCCGGGACAGGCGCCGCTCGACCGCTGCTCGAACGGGCCTGCGGACGCGCAGCTGCCGGGCGGCGGGGGAGCGGACGCCCGGATCACCGCTCGTACAGCCCGCGCAGGGCTGCCCGTGCCCGACCCACCTCGTCGACCAGGCGCCGCTGCACGGCAGGCAGGTCCCGGTGACCGTCCGCGCCGAGGGTCCGCTCGGCCTCGGCGCACGCGGCGGCCAGCCGGAGCGCCCCCATCGACCCGCTGCTGCCCTTGAGGGCGTGGGTGGCGCGCGCGGCGGCCGTGCGGTCACCCGCCTCGACGGCCGCCGCGAGCTGCTCCATGCGGGCCGCCGTCTCCCTGTCCCAGGTCGCGTACAGGCTGCCGAGGAACGCCGGTGCCCGGGCACCCAGGCGGTCGGCCAGCGAGCCGAGCACCGACGGGTCGACGACCGGCGGCGCGCCGTCGTCGCCGACGTCGGCCGGGACGTCGGAATCCCCGGAGTCCGCATCGCCGGACCCTGCGTCGATCTCGCGGTCGCGGTCGCGGGCGACCGCGGCCCGCTGCAGCGCGGCGGCGAGCTCCTCGCGGCGCACGGGCTTGCTGAGGAAGTCGTCCATGCCGGCAGCCAGGCAGCGCTCCTGGTCCTCGGCGAGCGCGCTGGCGGTCATGGCGACGATCCGTGGCTGGCGCGACGACGGCAGCTCGGTGCGGATGCGGGTGGTCGCCCCCAGCCCGTCGAGCTCGGGCATCTGCACGTCCATGAGCACCACGTCGTACGGCGTCGAGCTCACCGCCTGGACGGCCTCCAGCCCGTTGGCCACGACGTCCGCCCGGTGCCCGAGCCGGTCGAGCATGAGCACGGCCACCCGCTGGTTGACGACGTTGTCCTCGGCGAGCAGCACCCTCAGCCGACGCTCGGGCGCCGCGGGCGTCGGGCGGTCGACCGGTGCCGACCGGGCGCCGAGGGCCTGCGCGACGACGGTGCGCAGCGCGCCCGCCTTGACGGGCTTGGTGAGGTGCAGCAGCCCGAGCGCCTCCGCTCCCTGCGGGCGGCCACCCAGCGAGGTGAGCAGCAGCAGCGGCAGGTCCCGCGTCGTCGGCCGCCTCCGCAGCTCGCGGGCGAGCTCGACCCCGTCCATGCCGGGCATGTGCATGTCGAGCAGCCCGACGTCGTACGTCCCTCCCGCGTCGACCGCGGCCAGCGCCGAGGCGCCGTCCGCGTGGTCCTCGACCCGCATGCCCCAGCCGGCCAGCTGCCTGCGCAGGATCGCGCGGTTGGTGGCGTTGTCGTCGACGACGAGGGCCGCACGCCCCGGCAGCTGGGCGGGCGGCGTGGACAGCGCGTCGACGGTGTCCTCGCCGCGCGGCAGCTCCACGCGCACCGTGAAGGTGGACCCGCGTCCGGGCTCGCTGTCGACGGTGATGCCGCCGCCCATCGCCTCGGCGATGCGCTGGCTGATGGCCAGCCCCAGACCGGTCCCGCCGTACACCCGCGTCGTGGACGCGTCGACCTGGCTGAAGGACCGGAACAGCCGGTCCCGCCGCTCGGCCGGGATGCCGATGCCGGTGTCGCGCACGGTGAACAGCAGCGCCCCGTCGGCGTCGACGGCGGCGCCGAGCACCACCTCCCCCTGCTCGGTGAACTTCACGGCGTTGCTGAGCAGGTTGACCAGCACCTGACGCAGCCGCGTCACATCGCCCACGACGACCGGCGGGACATCGCCGGCGAGCTGCCCGGCCAGGTCGAGGCCCTGAGCGCCGGCCTGCGCCGCGACCAGGTCGAGCGAGCCCTCGACGCAGTCGCGCACGGAGAACGGCACGTGCTCGAGCTCGAGCTCGCCGGCCTCGATCTTGGAGAAGTCGAGGATGTCGTTGATGACCACCAGCAGCGCGTCACCGCTGGAGCGCACCGTCTCGGCGAAGTCGCGCTGCTCGGGCGTGAGGTCGGTGTCGAGCAGCAGCCCGGTCATGCCGATCACGGCGTTCATCGGGGTGCGCAGCTCGTGCGACATGGTCGCGAGGAACGACGACTTGGCGTACGTCGCCGCCTCGGCCTCGGCGCGCGCGGCGCGCAGGTCGGCCTCCCGCTCCTCGGCCGCCGTGCGGGCCTTCTGCAGCGACTCGGCCATGCTGCCCAGGCCCTCGCCGATGGAGCGCAGCTCGGCCGGACCGGACAGCTCCGGCCTCGCGTCGAGCCGCCCCTGGCGCAGCCGGTCGATGGTCGTGACGAGCTCCCCGACGGGGGTGACGAGGTCCGAGCGCAGCTTGACGAACTCTCGCCGGAGCACCGTGGCGACGGCCAGCAGCAGCGCCAGCTCGACCAGGACGGCGAGCACGAGGACCGTGACCTGCCGGTCCTCGGAGGCGGCACGCAGTCGGTCGGCGTTGCGCTCGGCCGCCCGCTCGGCGTCCCGGTAGGCGTCGAACAGCGACTTGCCCTGCGCGAGGAAGGCCGGAACGGCCGGTCCCGGCGGCGGCCCCGACTGCGCACGGTCGGCCCACCCGCGCAGCCAGGCGTCCTGCCGGGCCTGCATCTCGTCGAGCAGCGCCAGCTGCCCGGGGTCGTCGCGGAAGGCCCGGCGGGCGGCGGCGTTGTGCCGGCCGAGCTCCTCGCTGCCCCGCCGGTACGGCTCGAGGAACGCGTCGTCCCGGGTGAGCAGGAAGGCGCGCAGACCGGTCTCCTGGTCGAGCATCGCGAGGTGCCCCAGCCGGATGGCGCGAGCACCGTCGGAGACCTCGCCGAGGCGCGGCGCCTGCACCGTCACGAGCAGCAGGAGCACCACGGCGCTGACGGCGGTGGCTGCGGCGAGTGCGACGAGGACCGCGCGGGCCAGCCGGGCGACGCGCCCGGTCAGCGTCGCGGTCGGTCCGGGCACCCGGAAAGGGTGCCACGCGAGGGACCGTACCGGCGTGCAGGCGACGTAGGGTCGCGCCATGACCGATGCCACGCTGCCGTCGCCCGAACCCGGTGAGCGGCTGCCGGTGGACGACGCGGCGGCGGTCCTCGAGGCGGCGGCCACGGCCGTGGACGCGGTGGCCGAGCAGGTCGACGCCGACATGGACGCCCTCGACGTCCCGCGGCGGCTGCTGCTCGTGCACGCGCATCCGGACGACGAGACCATCGGGACCGGCGCCACGATGGCGAAGTACGCCGCCGAGCACGCGCGCGTGACGCTCGTGACGTGCACCCTCGGCGAGGAGGGCGAGGTCCTCGTCCCCGAGCTGGCGCACCTGGCAGCCGACCGGGAGGACGGCCTCGGTCAGCACCGCATCGGCGAGCTGGCGGCGGCGATGGAAGCGCTGCGGGTCAAGGACTCCCGCTTCCTCGGCGGGCCCGGCCGCTGGCGCGACAGCGGGATGATGGGCACGCCGGCCAACGAGCGAGCGGACTGCTTCTGGCAGGCCGACCTCGACGAGGCGGTGCTCGACCTGGTCGCCGTCGTCCGCGAGGTGCGCCCGCAGGTCGTCGTGACCTACGACGACCGCGGTGGTTACGGCCATCCCGACCACATCCAGGCGCACCGGGTCACCGTCGCGGCGGTCGAGGCCGCAGCGGACTCCTCGTACGCCCCGGAGCTCGGAGAGGTGTGGTCGGTCGACAAGCTCTACTGGACGGCGGTGCCGAAGAGCGCGCTGCAGGCCGGCATCGACCAGCTCAAGGCCGCGGGGGACAGCAGCTTCTTCGGCGTGGACTCCGCGGAGGACCTGCCGTTCGGGATCGCCGACGAGCAGGTCACCACCGAGGTCGACGCGAGCGCGCACCTCGACGCCAAGGTGGCGGCGATGCGGGCGCACCGGACGCAGATCGCCGTCGACGGCCCGTTCTTCGCCCTGGCGGACAACGTCGGACACCGGGCGTTCGGGATCGAGCACTTCGTGCTGGCCCGCGGGCCCCGGGGGCGCGGCACCGGCCCGCTGGACCGGGAGGGTGACCTGTTCGCCGGCCTCGGCCTGGACGACCCCGTGCTGGATGCGCCGATCGGGTGATGTTCACGCTGCGTGAGGACCCGCTCGCGATCTGAGGGGACACTTCACGCAGCGGAGCCGGCAGCACGCCGGTCCGTCCGCTCCCCGGAGGACCGAGATGACCCAGCCTGCCCCTGCACTCGACCAGCTGATCGGCGCCGCGGGCGCCCGCGTCCTGACGATGGCGGGCGCCGACGTGGGCGCCACGCGTGAGAGCAAGCGCCGGAGGCGCTGGGTCCGGCTCGCGGGGTGGACGTGGCTGGCCGTCGCCCTGCTGTGGTGGCGGGCCCTGGCCTGGGACGGCGACGGGGGCTTCGTCCCCGTGCCCTCGATCGACCCGTTCCTGCTCACCATCGTGGTGTTCTTCGCCCTGCTGCTCGGCCTCGCCGTCGGTCAGCAGGTGCTCGCGGGCCGCTCACCGCACGTCCTCTACCGGCCCGAGCAGATCTCCACCACGCTCGACGACGTCGTGGGGATCGACGCGGTCAAGGACGACGTCGTGCGCTCGCTCAACCTGTTCCTCGCCCACCGGACGTTCCGCGACGAGATGGGCGGCACGCCGCGTCGCGGCCTGCTGTTCGAGGGACCGCCCGGCACCGGCAAGACGCACCTGGCCCGCGCCATGGCGCGCGAGGCGGGCGTGCCGTTCCTGTTCGTGAGCGCCACCAGCTTCCAGTCCATGTGGTACGGCGCCACCGCCAAGAAGATCCGCTCGTACTTCAAGGCGCTGCGCAAGGCCGCGCGCAAGGAAGGCGGCGCGATCGGCTTCATCGAGGAGATCGACGCCATCGCCATGAGCCGCGGCGGGGTGTCGTCCGCGATGACGGGGCAGGCGCTGTCCGGCCTGTCCTCTGCCGGCCTGTCCGTCGCCAACCCATCCTCTGTCGGCCTGTCCGGCCGGGCGCTGTCCGGCTGCCACGGCA
>CADCUE010000021.1 GCA_902805805.1 uncultured Frankineae bacterium
TCATGGACTACGGCAAGTTCAAGTACGAGACGGCGCAGAAGGCGCGTGAGAGCCGCAAGAACCAGGTGCTCACCGTCATCAAGGAGATGAAGCTCCGTCCCAAGATCGACCCGCACGACTACGAGACGAAGAAGGGCCACGTCGTCCGCTTCCTCAAGGCAGGCGACAAGGTCAAGATCACGATCATGTTCCGCGGGCGCGAGCAGTCGCGTCCCGAGCTGGGCTACCGGCTCCTGCAGCGGCTCGGTGAGGACGTCAGCGACCTGGGCTTCGTGGAGTCGGCACCCAAGCAGGACGGGCGCAACATGATCATGGTGCTGGCTCCGCACAAGAACGCCGCCGATCTCAAGAAGGCGGCCAAGGACGCGCCCGAGGCACCGGCTGCCGCGGACGCGGCGCCCGCGTCCTAGCGCACCGGCTCCACCGCGCGGGCACACCGCACCGACGAACAGCACGAGTCCCACCCGAGCGCGACCGAAGACAAGGACAGCGGCAGCCATGCCCAAGCAGAAGACGCACAGCGGCGCGAAGAAGCGCTTCAAGGTGACCGGGACCGGCAAGATCCTCCACGAGCGCGCGGGCAAGCGCCACCTGCTCGAGCGCAAGTCCAGCGCCCTCACGCGCCGCCTGACCGGCACCGCCGAGCTGGCCCCGCAGGACGCCAAGAAGGTCAAGAAGCTGCTCAGCAGCTGACCTGCCCCCTCCTCCCTCCTGGCCGCCGACGCGGCCGGGTCTCCCAGATCGGACGTGCAGCAGTGGCAAGGGTCAAGAGGGCCGTCAACGCCCACAAGAAGCGCCGTGAGGTGCTCGAGAAGGCCAGCGGGTACCGGGGGCAGCGCAGCCGGCTCTACCGCAAGGCCAAGGAGCAGCTGCTCCACTCGGCCACCTACGAGTACCGCGACCGCAAGAAGCGCAAGGGCGACTTCCGGCAGCTGTGGATCACCCGCATCAACGCGGCGGCCCGGCTCAACGACATGACCTACAGCCGGCTCATGCAGGGCCTCAAGGCGGCCGGCGTCGAGGTGGACCGCAAGGTGCTCGCCGAGCTGGCCGTCTCGGACGCGCCCGCGTTCGCCGCGCTCGTCGAGGTCGCCCGCGCCGCCCTGCCGACCGACGGCACCGGCGGCCCGGCCGCGCAGCACGCTGCCTGAGCCCCGCCCGCCCGCATCCGGCGCGGCGCTGACCTCGATCCGCTCGCCGCGGGTCCAGGCCGTACGACGTCTGTCCCGGCGCTCGGCCCGTGCGGCCGAGCGCCGGTTCGTCGTCGAGGGGCCGCAGGCGGTCCGCGAGGCGCTGCCCTCGCTGCTCGAGCTCTACGCCGACCCGGACGGCCAGGCCCGGCACGCCGATCTGCTCGCCGCGGCGGCCTGCCCGGTCACGCCCGTCAGCCGCGAGGTGCTCGCGGCGATGGCCGAGACGGTCACCCCGCAGGGCGTGCTCGGCGTCGCTCCGCTGCTCGACGTCGACCTCGCCACGGCGCTGCAGGGCGGTCCGCGCCTGGTGGTCGTCCTCGAGGCCGCGGCCGATCCCGGCAACACCGGGACGATCGTGCGCACGGCGGACGCCGCCGGGGCCGACGCCGTGGTGCTCACCGAGGGCTCGACCGACCCGCACGGCGGCAAGTGCGTGCGCGCGACGGCCGGCAGCCTGTGGCACCTGCCCGTGGTGGTCGGGGTGTCGCTCGCCGACACGGTCTCGGCGCTGCACGACGCCGGCCTGTCCGTCCTGGCCACCAGCGGCAGCCCGGGCGGGCAGGACCTCGACCAGCTCGCGGACGAGGGGGTGCTCGCCGCGCCCACCGCCTGGCTGCTCGGCAACGAGGCAGCGGGGCTCAGCGAAGCGGCACTGGCCCGCGCCGACCGCACGGTGCGCATCCCGATCCACGGGCGGGCCGAGTCGCTCAACCTCGCCACCGCCGCGGCGCTGTGCCTGTACGCCTCCGCCCGGGCGCAGCGCCGGGCCTCCGGCCCAGAACTCGTCGAGGGTCAGACCGCGACCACAGCCGCGTACGGACGTCCAAGGGCAGAGGCGTCGCGATCGGCGGGGCCCCGGAGTGGTCAACTGTCTCCACCGGCCTGCCCCCCGCCGTACAGTGCACGCTCCTGAGTCGTCTCGAGGAGGCCGCGTGGCCACGCTCGACCTGGTGGGCCCCCCTGCCGCGGACTACGACGCGCTGCCGGACGGCGTCGTCGTCGCCGGGCCGGACGGACAGGTGCAGGTGCTCAACCGGGCGGCGGCCCGCCTGCTGGACATCCCTGCCTCGTCGGCGCTGGGCCGCGACTACCGCGACGTCCTGCCGCTCGTCGACGACCAGGGCCGCGACTGGTGGAAGTGCACCGACCCCTACGACGGGCTGTCCAGCCGCTCCCGGCAGCCCGAGCGCCTGCTCAGCCTGCCCGGCGGCAGCGACCTGCTGGTGACGGCGTCGTACGTCCGTGACGACGAGCGGCGCCTGGCCCGGCTGGTGGTCTGCCTGCGCGACACCCGGGCCCGGGAGCGGATCGAGCGTGCCCGCGCGAACCTCGTGTCGACCGTCGCGCACGAGCTGCGGTCTCCGCTCACCAGCGTCAAGGGCTTCACCGCGACGCTGCTCGCCAAGTGGGACCGCTTCACCGACGAGCACAAGCAGCTCATGCTCCAGACGGTCAACGCCGACGCCGACCGGGTCACGCGGCTGATCACCGACCTGCTGGACGTCAGCCGGATCGACGCTGGCCGCATCGAGCTGCGCAAGCAGGTCGTCGACCTCGCCGCCTCCATCCAGCAGATCCTCGACGGGCGCGTCGCGGCCGGCGAGCCGCACGACCGGTTCCTGTTCGTGCAGGACGGTGTGCTGCCGGAGATGTGGGTCGACCCGGACAAGTTCCAGCAGATCGTCGGCAACCTCGTCGAGAACGCCCTGCGGCACGGCAGCGGCCGGGTCACCGTCGGCCTGCGCCCCGCGCAGGTGGCCGGCGGCGAGGGCGCGCTCGTCACGGTGGCGGACGAGGGAGAGGGCATCCCGGACGCGGTGCTGTCCCGCATCTTCATGCGCTTCTGGCGCGGCGACCGGCGGGGCGGCACCGGTCTCGGTCTCTACATCGTCAAGGGCCTCGTCGAGGCGCACGGCGGCCGCATCGAGGTCGGCCGGGCCGAGGGCGGTGGAGCGGAGTTCCGCTTCGTGCTGCCCGTCGGGACTCCACCCGGCTTCCTGTAGGAGCCGGCCCGACGGGCGCCCCGACCCGAGGTCCAGCGACCGGCGTCCTGGGCACCGGCCCACCCCGCACGTCCGTCCTGACGTCGTCGGTCCTGCCCTCGTCCGTCCTGCTGTTCGTCCGGTGGCGCAGTCCTCTGGGAGACTGTCCGCCGACCCCTCACGCCTGGAGCTGCTGCACCGTGCCCGCCCCCGACACCTCCACGTCCGAGACGTCCGCACCGCGGACGCCGGCCCCCGACGACGAGCGCGACCTGCTGTCGCCGTCGTCGCTCGAGGCCGCGCGGCACGCGGCACTGGCCGCCTTCGCCGCCGCCGACTCGCTGGAGGCCCTCAGCGGCGCCCGGACCGCGTGCCTGGGGGACCGCTCGCCCGTCGCCCTGGCACGCCGCTCGATCGGCCGGCTGCCCGGCCCCGAGAAGGCCGACGCCGGCAAGCGGGTCAACATCGTGCTGCAGGCGCTGCAGGCGGCGTTCGACGCCCGTCGCGCCGAGCTCGAGCAGGAGCGCGACGCGCGCGTGCTCGTCGAGGAGGCCGTCGACGTCACCGTCCTGCCGGGCCGGCCGGCCGGGGCCCGTCACCCGCTGACGACCATCTCCGAGCGGGTCGCCGACGTCTTCGTCGCCATGGGCTGGGAGGTCGCCGAAGGACCGGAGGTCGAGCACGAGTGGTTCAACTTCGACGCGCTGAACTTCGGCGG
Organism: uncultured Frankineae bacterium; assembly: GCA_902805805.1. Next base: position 3,894 of record CADCUE010000021.1, read on the forward strand.
TGACCACCCGGCGCGCGAGCTGCAGGACACGCTGTTCCTCGAGCCGGCGGACAGCGGACTGGTCCTGCGCACCCACACCTCACCGGTGCAGGTCCGCTCGCTGCTCGACCGCGAGCTGCCCGTCTACGTCGTCTGCCCCGGCCGGGTCTACCGCGCCGACGCCCTCGACGCGACGCACTCGCCGGTGTTCGCGCAGGTCGAGGGGCTGTGCGTCGACGAGGGCATCACGATGGCGCACCTGCGCGGGACGCTCGACCACCTCGCGACCGCGATGTTCGGCGAGGGCATGCGGACCCGGCTGCGACCCAACTACTTCCCGTTCACCGAGCCCTCCGGCGAGGTGGACCTCCAGTGCTTCGCCTGCCGCGGCGCCTCGGCGTCGCCGGGCGCCGACCCCTGCCGGGTGTGCTCGAGCGAGGGCTGGATCGAGTGGGGCGGCTGCGGCATGGTCAACCCCGCCGTGCTCCGCGCGTGCGGCGTCGATCCCGACCGCTACACCGGGTTCGCCTTCGGGATGGGCCTGGACCGCACCCTGATGTTCCGCCACGGGATCACCGACATCCGCGACTTCTACGAGGGCGATCAGCGCTTCACGCTGGCGCTGGGCACGGAGGCCTGACGTGCGCGTCCCCGTCTCCTGGCTGCGCACGCTGGTGCCCGGCCTCACCGCGTCCGCCGACGACATCGGCGCTGCGCTGGTCCGCGCCGGACTCGAGGTCGAGCAGGTCCACCGCGTGGGCCACGAGATCACGTCCGTGGTGGTCGGTGAGGTGCTCGACGTCGAGGACCTCACGTCGTTCAAGAAGCCGATCCGCTACTGCCACGTCTCCGTCGGCGAGCGCACCCACGAGGTGGTCTGCGGGGCGACCAACTTCGTCCCGGGCGACCGGGTGCCCTTCGCCCTGCCCGGCGCCGTCCTGCCCGGTGGCTCCACGATCGCGACGCGGAAGACGTACGGCCACGTCTCGGACGGCATGATCTGCTCCGCCGCGGAGCTCGGCCTGTCGGACGAGTCCGACGGCATCCTCGTGCTGGCGGGCGAGCCGGCCCTCGGCGCCGATGTCGTCGAGCTGCTGCACCTGCGCGACGAGGTGCTCGACATCGCCGTCACGCCCGACCGCGGCTACGCGCTGTCCGTCCGCGGCGTCGCCCGGGAGGCGGCCACGGCCTTCGGGCTCGAGCTCGCCGACCCCGGCCTCGGGCCGGTCCCGGCCGCGGACCCGCAGGGCCACCCGGTGCGCGTCGACGCCCCCGACGGCTGCGACCGCTACGTCGCGCGGGTCGTGCGGGACCTCGACCCGGCGGCCACGTCGCCGGCCTGGCTCCAGCGTCGCCTGGCGCTCGCCGGCATGCGGTCCATCTCCCTGGCCGTCGACGTGACCAACCACGTCATGCTCGAGCTCGGGCAGCCGCTGCACGCCTTCGACCTGGACGCGCTGCACGGCGACGTCGTCGTGCGCCGCGCAGGGGCGGGAGAGCGGCTGACGACCCTGGACGGCCAGGACCGCGCCCTGGACCCCCAGGACCTGCTGATCACCGACGACCGCGGGCCGATCGCCCTCGCCGGCGTCATGGGCGGCGGGCCCACCGAGGTCACCGGCGACACCACGGCGTTGCTGATCGAGTCGGCCCACTTCGCGCCGCGCAGCATCTCCCGCACCGCCCGCCGGCACCGCCTGCCGTCCGAGGCGAGCCGGCGCTACGAGCGCGGCGTCGACCCGGCGCTGGCGCCCGCAGCGGCGGAGGCCGCCGTGCGCCTGCTGGTCGAGCTCGGCGGCGCCGCGGCGGGCCCGGTCACCGACGTGGACACCCGCGCGCCGCTGCCCGTGCTCGACCTGCCCGCCGGCGAGCCCGAGCGGCTGGCCGGTCGCGCGTACCCGCTGGACGTCGTCCGCCGCCGGCTGGAGGACGTCGGCTGCACCGTCTCCGGGGGTCCGGAGGTGCTGCAGGTCGTCCCGCCGTCGTGGCGGCCCGACCTCACCGGCCGGGCCGAGCTCGTGGAGGAGGTCGTCCGGCTCGAGGGCTACGACAGCATCCCGGTCGTGCTGCCGACGGCGCCCGCCGGACGTGGGCTCACGCCGGAGCAGCGGCTGTCCCGCACCGCCTCGCGCGCGCTCGCCGCGGCCGGCCTCGTCGAGGTCGTGCTGCCGCCGTTCGTCAGCGGTGATGCGCTGGAGGCTCTGGGCGGTGGCATGTCGTCCCCCCGCCTGTTCAACCCGCTGTCGGCCGAGGAGGACCGGCTGCGCCCCACGCTGCTGCCCGGACTGCTGGCCACGGTGGCGCGCAACACCAGCCGGGGGCTGGTCGACGTCGCCGTCTTCGAGACCGGTCACGTCTTCCTCGGTGCCGGCGGCAGCGCACCCGCGCCGGGGGTCGACGGTCCGCCGACCGCTGAGCAGCGCGCAGCGCTCGACGCGGCCCTGCCCGACCAGCCGCGCCACCTCGGGCTGGCCCTCGCCGGAGCACCGGCGTCCTGGGACGCCGCCGTCGCGGCCGTCGTGGGCGTCGGTCGTGCGCTCGGCCTGCGGCTCGAGCCGCGGGCGGCCGGTGCGGGGCCCTACCACCCGGGGCGCACGGCCGAGCTCCTGCTCGACGGTCGCCGCGTCGGGCTGGCGGGCGAGCTCCACCCGCGGGTCCTCGCCCGGCTCGACCTGCCGCCGCGGACCTGCGCGGCGGAGGCGAACCTCGACGTGCTCGTGGCGGCGGCGGCGGCTCAGGGGCCACGACCGGCTCCGCTCGTCTCCCCCTTCCCTCCGGCGAGCGTCGACGTGGCGGTGACCGTCGGCTCGGACGTGCCGGCGATCGAGGTGGAGGCCGCGCTGCGGCGCGGCGCCGGCGACCTGCTGGAGAGCGTGCGGCTGTTCGACGTCTACGCCGGGCCGCAGGTCGGCGAGGGCCGGCGCTCGCTCGCCTACGCGCTGCGCTTCCGCGCTCCGGACCGGGTCCTCACCGGACCGGAGATCCTGGCCGCGCGCGACGCGGCGCTCGACCGGGCCCAGGACGACGTCGGCGCGCAGCTGCGGAGCTGACAGCTGTGCGACGGCGGGCCGTCCACCAGACGCCCGTGCGGCCGGCACCGGTAGCGCCTCAGCGCGCCTACCGGACTGCTCTCGCCGGGAAGAGCAGTTTGGTAGGCGGCGCAACAGATGCTGGGCACCCGCGCTGAATGGGCATGCACCGTTGTGTATGGTGTCGGCATGGGGCTGACAGCGGCGGTGGCGGGGGCGAGCGGCTACGCGGGCGGCGAGCTGCTCCGCCTGCTGCTCGAGCACCCGCAGATCGACCTGGGGCCGGTCGCCGCCGGGAGCGCGGCGGGTCGCCCGGTCGGTGAGCTCCACCCGCACCTGCCCTCGCTGACCGGCACCTTCGCCGAGACGACGGCGGACGTGCTGGGGGCCGCCGACGTGGTCTTCCTCGCACTGCCGCACGGGCAGTCCGCTGCCCTGGCCGCCGCGCTGCCGGACGGCCTGCCCGTGGTGGACCTCGGCGCCGACCACCGGCTCGCCCGGGCCGAGGACTGGGACCGGTTCTACGACACGCCCTACGCCGGGGAGTGGCCGTACGGGCTGCCCGAGCTGTTCCGCCAGCAGCTGGCAGGCGCCACCCGGGTCGCCGGTCCGGGCTGCAACGCGACCGCCATGACGCTCGCCCTCGGGCCGCTGCTGGCTGCCGGACTCGTCGAGCCGCAGGACCTCGTCACCACGACGATCAGCGGCACGAGCGGCGCCGGGCGCGGCCTGGCCGGTCACCTGCTGGCCAGCGAGGTGATGGGCAGCACCAGCGCCTACAAGGTCGCGGCGCACCGGCACACGCCCGAGGTCCGTCAGTCGCTGGGCCGCCTCGCCGGCGCGGAGGTGACGCTGTCCTACACGCCCACGCTGGCGCCGATGCCCAGGGGCATCCTGGCCACCTGCACGGCCCGCACGGCCGCCTCCGAGGCGGAGCTGCGGGCGGCTCTGCAGGCGCGGTACGACGACGAGCCGTTCGTCCACGTGCTGCCGCAGGGGCGGTGGCCGGTCACGGCGGCGACCGTCGGCAGCAACGCCTGCCACCTCCAGGTCGCGGTCGACGCCGACGCCGGACGGGCCGTCGTCGTCGCGGCGCTGGACAACCTGGGCAAGGGCGCGGCCGGGCAGGCCGTGCAGTGCGCCAACCTCGCCCTCGGCCTGCCGGAGACGGCCGGCCTGTCCGCCAGCGGGGTCGCACCGTGAGCACGTCCGGCTCGCTCGACCAGCCGCAGTCGGCCGTCGTGGACGACTGGCTCCCGCGGGGCTTCCGGGCCGCCGGCACGACCGCCGGCCTCAAGGACAGCGGAGCCCCCGACCTCGCCCTCGTCGTCAACGACGGGCCGCTCGACGCCGCGGCCGGCGTCTTCACCGCCAACCGCGTCAAGGCCGCCCCGGTGCTGTGGTCGCAGCAGGTCCTCGCCGCCGGACGGGTCGAGGCCGTGGTCCTCAACTCGGGCGGCGCCAACGCCTGCACCGGACCCGACGGGTTCGCCGACACGCACCGGACCGCCGAGGCCGTCGCCGCGGCGCTGGGCACGGGCGCCGCCCGGGTGGCGGTCTGCTCGACCGGGCTGATCGGCGTGCGGCTGCCCCTGGACCGGCTGCTGCCCGGCATCGACGCGGCCGCCTCGCACCTGTCGCCGTCCGGCGGGGTGGCGGCCGCCCAGGCGATCCGCACCACCGACACGGTCGCCAAGACGGCGGTCGCGCGGGCCGACGGCTGGTCGGTGGGTGGCATGGCCAAGGGCGCCGCGATGCTCGCTCCCGCGCTCGCGACGATGCTCGCCGTCGTCGCGACCGATGCCGTGGCCGATCCGGCGCTGCTCGACGAGGTGCTGCGCACCGCGACCGCCGGCACCTTCGACCGGGTCGACACCGACGGCTGCATGAGCACCAACGACACGGTGCTGCTGCTCGCGAGCGGGGCGAGCGGCCGCACGCCGAGCAGGGCGGAGCTGCAGTCCGCGGTGACCGCCGTCTGCCACGACCTCGCCCAGCAGATGGTCCGCGACGCCGAGGGCGCCAGCAAGGACATCGCCGTGGAGGTGGTCGGCGCGGCGTCGGTGGACGACGCCCTCGAGGCTGCCCGTGCCGTCGGCCGCAGCAACCTGCTCAAGTGCGCGCTGCACGGCAACGACCCCAACTGGGGACGGGTGCTGGCGGCCGTCGGCACGACGCGCGCGGTGTTCGAGCCCGACGAGCTCGACGTGGCCATCAACGGCGTGCAGGTGTGCCGGGCGGGCGCGCCCGGTGACGACCGCGGCCTCGTCGACCTCCGGGGCCGGCAGGTGCGCGTCGTGGTCGACCTGCACGCCGGCCCCCACACGGCCACGCTGTGGACGAGCGACCTGACGGCCGAGTACGTCCACGAGAACAGCGCGTACTCGACGTGAGCACCACCCGGCCCGTCGCACGGGGCCACGCCGCGCTGCCCAAGGCCGCCGCGCTGGTCGAGGCGCTGCCCTGGCTCAAGTCGTTCTCCGGCCGGACGATCGTCGTCAAGTACGGCGGCCACGCCATGACGAGCCCCGAGCTGCAGACCGCCTTCGCCGAGGACGTCGTGTTCCTGCGCTACGCCGGTGTGCGGGTCGTCGTGGTGCACGGCGGCGGGCCGCAGATCACGGCGCACCTGGACCGGCTCGGGCTCGACAGCGAGTTCCGCGGCGGGCTCCGGGTCACCACGCCGGAGACGATGCAGGTCGTGCGCATGGTGCTGGTCGGCCAGGTCAACTCCGACGTCGTCGGCCTCGTCAACGCCCACGGGCCGTTCGCCGTCGGCCTGTCCGGGGAGGACGCGCAGCTGCTCACCGCCGAGCGTCGCGACGCGGTGGTCGACGGCTCGCCGGTCGACGTCGGTCTGGTCGGGGAGGTCGTCCGGGTGCAGCCGCAGATCGTCGGAGCCCTGCTCGACGAGGGCAAGGTCCCCGTCGTCGCCACCGTCGCGCGCGGCACCGACGGGGCCCTCTACAACGTCAACGCCGACACGGCCGCGGCTGCCCTGGCCGTCGCCGTCGGGGCCGAGAAGCTCGTCGTCCTGACCGACGTCGAAGGCCTGTACGCCGACTGGCCGCCGTCCGGGGACGACGCGGCGACGGCGGCGGCGGACGTGATCAGCGAGATCGACGTCGACGACCTGGCCGCGCTGCTCCCGACCCTGTCGAGCGGCATGGTCCCCAAGATGGAGGCGTGCCTGGCGGCGGTGCGCGGCGGGGTGCCGCGCGCCCACGTGCTCGACGGCCGGGTCGCCCACAGCCTGCTGCTCGAGCTGTTCACCGACGAGGGCGTCGGCACCATGGTCGTCCCCGGTCCGGTGACGTCGTGACCGTCACCGCGCAGTGGCAGGACCGCTGGGACGACGCGCTCATGGGCAACTACGGCACGCCCGCCGTCGTGCTCGCCCGCGGCAGCGGCGCGACCGTCTGGGACGTGGACGGCAAGTCGTACGTCGACCTGCTCGGCGGCATCGCCGTCAACCTGCTCGGTCACGCCCATCCCGCGGTCGTGGAGGCGGTGACCCGGCAGATCGCCACCCTCGGGCACACGAGCAACCTGGCGGCGCACGCGCCCGGCATCGAGCTCGCCGAGCGCCTGCAGGCGCTGGTCGGCGCCGGTCCGGACAGCCGCGTGCTGTTCACCAACTCCGGCGCCGAGGCCAACGAGGCAGCGCTCAAGCTGTCCCGGCGGCTGCGGCCGGGCGGCGGCTGGGTGGCCTGCGAGGGCGCCTTCCACGGCCGCACCCTCGGCGCTCTCGCGATCACCGGCCAGCCCGGCAAGCGCACGCCCTTCGAGCCGCTGCCCGGCCCCGTGGCGTTCGTCCCGTACGGCGACAGCGCGGCCCTGCACGCGGCCGTCACCGACGCCACCGCCTCCGTCGTGCTCGAGCCGGTGATGGGGGAGGCCGGCGTGGTCCTGCCACCCCCGGGCTTCCTCGAGGCGGCGCGCGAGGCGTGCGACGCGCACGGCGCCCTGCTGCACGTCGACGAGGTGCAGGGGGGCGTCGGCCGGGTCGGCGCCTGGCTGACCAGCACGGTCCTCGCGCCCGGCGTGGTGCCGGACGTCGTGACGATGGCCAAGGCGCTGGGCGGCGGGCTGCCCATCGGTGCGGTCGTCGCCAACGGGCGCGCGGCGGGGGCGCTCGGCAAGGGCGACCACGGCACGACGTTCGGCGGCAGCCCGGTGGCCTGCGCCGCCGCGCTCGCCGTCCTGCGCACGATCGAGCAGGAGCGCCTGCTCGAGGTGTCCGCCGCCCTCGGCGCCCACCTGCGGGCGTCGCTCGACGCCCTCGGCCACCCGCTGGTCCGCGAGGTCCGCGGGCTCGGGCTGTGGGTCGGGATCGCGCTCACCGAGCCCGTGGCCCCGGCCGTCGAGGCGGCTGCCCGGCAGGCCGGCTACCTGGTCAACGCCGCGGCCCCGGACGTGCTGCGCCTGGCCCCTCCGCTGGTCGTCACGCAGGCGCAGCTCGACGGCTTCGTCGACGCCCTCCCCGGGCTGCTCGACACCGCGCGGGTGCCGGCATGACCGGCGTGCGGGTCCTCGTGGTCGAGGACGACCCGAGCGTGCGTGGCCTGCTGCAGACGCTGCTGGTGGCGGAGGGCTACGAGGTGTCGACCGCCTCCGACGGCCTCGGCGGCCTCGGGCAGGCGGCGTCCACCTCGCCGGCCCTGGTGCTGCTCGACCTGGTCATGCCGGACCTCGGCGGTGTCCGGGTCCTGCAGGAGCTGCAGGACGATCCGGCGCTGGCCCGCATCCCGGTCGTCGTCGTGACCGGCCAGGAGGACGCCGTGCCCTCCGTGCGCGCCCGGCTCGGCGACGACAACGTGTTCCTCAAGCCCTTCGCCGTCGACGAGCTGCTCGCACGCGTCGGCGCCATCACAGGAGGCCCGAGCCGCTGATGGTCCGCCACTTCCTGGCCGACGACGACCTCACCCCTGCCGAGCAGGCCGAGGTCCTCGCCCTGGCCGCCGAGCTCAAGACCGGCGCCGCCGTGTCCGCGCCCCTCAGGGGCAGGGCGGTCGCGGTGGTGTTCGAGAAGCCCAGCACCCGCACCCGCCTGTCGTTCGAGGTCGGCATCGTCCAGCTCGGCGGCCACCCGGTGGTCCTCGACGCCCGCAGCACGCAGCTGGGGCGGGGCGAGACCATCGAGGACACCGCCCGGGTGCTGTCGCGCTACGTCGACGCGATCGTCATCCGCACCACCGGGCAGGACCGCATCGAGGCGCTGGCCGGAGCCAGCAGCGTCCCCGTCGTCAACGCCCTCACCGACTCCTTCCACCCCTGCCAGGTCCTGGCCGACCTGCAGACCGTGCAGGAGCGCCGCGGTGCGCTGGCCGGGCTGACCCTGACCTACCTCGGCGACGGCGCCAACAACATGGCGCACAGCCTGCTCGTCGGGGCAGCGATGGCCGGCATGCACGTGCGCGTCGGCGCCCCCGCGGGCTACGCGCCCGACCCCGCGGTCGTCGCGCGGGCAGCGGCGTACGGCACGGACGTCGTCGTCACCGACGACCCGGTGCGGGCCGCCACCGGGGCGGACGTGCTGTACACCGACGTCTGGGTGTCCATGGGGCAGTCCGACGGCGACCAGCGACGGCGCGACCTCGCGCCCTACACCGTGGACGACGCCGCGGTCGCCGCTGCCGGGGACCCGGTCGTCCTGCACTGCCTGCCGGCGCACCGCGGTGAGGAGATCGCGGCCTCCGTGCTCGACGGCCCGCGATCGGCCGTGTGGGACGAGGCCGAGAACCGGCTGCATGCGCAGAAGGCGCTGCTGACCTGGCTGCTGAGGCAGGCCTGATGCCGCCGAGCACCGCCACCGGCGCCGCGCCGGCTCCTGCCCCGGCAACGGCGCCGCTCACCAAGGCCGCCCGCCAGTCCCGCATCGCCGAGCTGCTCGGCGGCCAGGTCGTGGCCAGCCAGACCCAGCTCGGCCGCCTGCTCGCCGAGGCCGGCGTCGGCGTCACGCAGGCCACCCTCTCGCGCGACCTGGACGAGCTCGGCGCCGTGAAGGTGCGCACCGCTGCGGGGATGGCGTACGCCGTGCCCGAGGAGAACGCGCCCCGCGGTGGCACTCCGGAGGCCGTGGACGCGCGCCTGGCCCGGCTGCTCGAGGAGCTGCTGGTCTCGGTCGAGGCGACCGGCGACCTCGTCGTCCTGCGGACGCCGCCCGGTGGCGCGCACTTCCTCGGCTCGGCGCTCGACCGGGCCGGCCTGCCCGACGTCGCCGGCACCCTCGCCGGCGACGACACCGTCCTGCTGGTCACCCGCACCGCTGCCGCGCCGACCCCCGCGGCCAGCACCCTCGCCGACCGCCTGCGGCGCCTGGCCGAGGGCCGACCGTCCGTCCCCGACCCCTCTCCCACGAAGGACGCCCCATGAGCACCCCCTCCCGTGACCGCATCGTCCTGGCCTACTCCGGCGGCCTGGACACCTCCGTCGCGATCGGCTGGATCGCCGAGGAGACCGGAGCGGAGGTCATCGCCGTCGCCGCCGACGTCGGGCAGGGCGGCGAGGACCTCGAGGTGATCCGGCAGCGCGCGCTCGACTGCGGCGCAGTCGAGGCCGTCGTCGCCGACGTCCGCGACGAGTACGCCGAGGACTTCTGCCTGCCGGCGCTGCAGGCCAACGCGCTCTACATGGGCCGCTACCCGCTGGTCTCGGCGCTGTCCCGGCCGCTGATCGTCAAGCACCTCGTCGCGGCGGCGCGTCAGCACGGCGCCTCCACGGTCGCCCACGGCTGCACCGGCAAGGGCAACGACCAGGTCCGCTTCGAGGTCGGCATCGGGGCGCTCGCGCCCGAGCTGCGGTGCGTCGCCCCGGTCCGCGACTCCGGCATGACCCGCGACAAGGCGATCGCCTTCGCCGAGGAGAAGGGGCTGCCGATCGACGTCAACAAGAAGTCGCCCTACTCGATCGACCAGAACGTCTGGGGCCGCGCCGTCGAGACCGGCTTCCTCGAGGACCCCTGGAACGGCCCGATCGAGGACGTCTACTCCTACACCTCGGCCCCCGGCACGTCGTCCGGACCGGACGAGCTGGTCCTGACCTTCGTCGACGGCGTCCCGACCGCGATCGACGGGCAGCCGGTCACGGTGCTGCAGGCCATCGAGCAGCTCAACGCCCGCGCCGGCGCGCAGGGCGTCGGCCGGCTCGACATGGTCGAGGACCGCCTGGTCGGCATCAAGAGCCGGGAGGTCTACGAGGTGCCGGGCGCGCAGGTGCTCATCACGGCCCACTCGGAGATGGAGAACCTCACCGTCGAGCGCGACCTCGCCCGCTACAAGCGGCAGGTGGAGCAGCGCTGGTCCGAGCTCGTCTACGACGGCCTGTGGTTCAGCCCGCTCAAGCGCGCCCTCGACGAGTTCGTCCGCGCCTCGCAGCAGCACGTCAGCGGCGAGATCCGGCTCGTGCTGCACGCGGGCACGGTGACCGTGAACGGCCGGCGCAGCGACTCGTCGCTGTACGACTTCAACCTGGCGACCTACGACGCCGGTGACACCTTCGACCAGTCGCTGGCCAAGGGCTTCGTCGAGCTGTGGGGGATGCCCAGCAAGATCGCCGCGCAGCGGGACCAGCGGCTGGGCACGTGACGGCGGTCCCGGATCCCGCAGCGCTGCCCGAGCGCACCTCGCTGTGGGGAGGCCGGTTCGAGGGCGGCCCCGCGCAGGCCCTCGCCCGGCTGTCGGTCAGCGTCCACTTCGACTGGCGCCTCGCGCCGTACGACCTGCAGGGCTCGCGGGCGCACGCCCGCGTCCTGCACCGGGCGGGGCTGCTGTCCGACGACGAGCTGGCCCGCATGCTCGGCGCGCTCGACGAGCTGGGCGGCGAGGTCGCCGCCGGTGCCTTCCTCCCGCGCGTCGAGGACGAGGACGTGCACACCGCGCTCGAGCGCGGGCTGCTCGAGAAGCTGGGCGGGCTCGGCGGGAAGCTGCGGGCGGGCCGGTCGCGCAACGACCAGGTCGCGACCGACCTGCGGCTCTACCTGCGCGACTCCGCCCGCGCGGTCGTCGCCCGGCTCGCGGACCTCGAGCAGGCGCTCGTCGACCAGGCCGAGCAGCACCTCGACACCCCCGCGCCGGGGATGACCCACCTGCAGCACGCCCAGCCGGTGCTGTTCGCGCACCAGCTGCTCGCCCACGTGCAGGCGTTCGCCCGCGACGTCGCCCGGCTGCGCGACTGGGACGCCCGGGCGGCCGTCTCCCCGCTCGGCTCCGGCGCGCTGGCCGGCTCGTCGCTGCCGGTGGACCCGGTCGCGACGGCCGCCGAGCTGGGCTTCACGTCTGCGGCGGCCAACAGCATGGACGCGGTGTCCGACCGAGACTTCGTCGCCGAGTTCCTGTTCGCGGCGGCCCTGCTCGGGGTGCACCTGTCCCGGCTGGGTGAGGAGGTGGTGCTGTGGAACTCCACCGAGTTCGGCTGGGTCACCCTCGACGACGCCTTCTCGACCGGGTCGTCGATCATGCCGCAGAAGAAGAACCCCGACATCGCCGAGCTGGCGCGCGGCAAGGCCGGCCGGCTGATCGGGCACGTCACCGGGCAGCTGGCCATGCTCAAGGGCCTGCCGCTCACCTACGACCGCGACATGCAGGAGGCGCAGGAGCCCTGCTTCGACGCCGTCGAGACGCTGCTGCTGGTGCTGCCGGCGATGGCCGGGATGGTCGCCACGATGACCGTGCACGGCGAGGTGCTGGAGGCCTCTGCGCCGACCGGCTTCGCGCTCGCCACGGACGTCGCCGAGCTGCTCGTCAAGAACGGCGTGCCGTTCCGCGAGGCGCACGAGGCCGTCGGGCAGCTGGTGGCCTGGTGCACGGCGCGCGGCAAGGACCTGCCCGAGGCGACCGACGCGGAGCTGGCCGGGATCTCCACCCACCTCACGCCCGACGTCCGCTCCGTGCTCGACGTCCGCGGGGCCATCGCCGCGCGCGACGGCGAGGGCGGGACGGCCCCGGTGCGGGTGCGCGAGCAGCTGGAGGCGCTGACCGCCGAGCTCTCCGCCCAGCGTGCCTGGGCGGGGCAGTAGCGCGGTGCCCCTGGTCGACCTGTCCCGCCCGGTCGTGGAGGTCGCGCCGGCCCTGCTCGGTGCGCTCCTGCAGGCCGGCGGGGTGACCGTCCGGCTCACCGAGGTCGAGGCGTACGCCGGAGAGCTCGACCCGGGCTCCCACGCCCACCGCGGGCGGACGCCGCGCACCGACGTGATGTTCGGCCCGGCCGGCCGCGCGTACGTCTACTTCACCTACGGCATGCACTGGTGCACCAACGTCGTCACCGGGCCGGACGGGGAGGCCTCCGCCGTCCTGCTGCGCGCCGGCGAGGTCGTCGAGGGCCTCGAGCACGCCCGGGAACGGCGTCCCGGCGTGCGCGAGCGCGACCTGTGCCGCGGTCCGGCGCGGCTGTGCAGGACGCTCGGGATCTCCGGCGAGTGCGACGGCGTGGACCTGCTCGACCCGTCCTCGCCGGTGCGCCTGCTGACCGGCCCACCCCCGGGTCCGGACCGGGTGCGCACCGGCCCGCGCGTCGGGGTGGCCGGCGCCGGCGCGGCCACGCCCTGGAGGTTCTGGCTCGCCGACGAGCCGACGGTCTCGCCGTACCGCCCGGCCGTGCGCCGGGCTCGCGCCCCGGGGTCCGCCCGGGCCGGCACCTGACGTGCGCGACGATCTACCGGTGACCCGCACCGACACGCCGACGCCCACCTCCGGGGCCGCCGTCCTCGACGACCTCGCCTGGCGCGGGCTGCTGGCGCAGACGACCGACGAGGCGGCCCTGCGTCGTGACCTCGCCGCCGGACCCCTGACGCTGTACTGCGGCTTCGACCCCACGGCCGACAGCCTGCACGTCGGCCATCTCGTCGCGCTGTTCACCCTGCGCCGCTTCCAGCTCGCCGGGCACCGCCCGATCGCCCTCGCCGGCGGGGCCACCGGGTTCATCGGCGACCCGACGGGTCGCTCCACCGAGCGCGTGCTCATGACCGCCGACGTCGTCGCCGAGCGGGTCACCAGGATCCGGGCGCAGATGGAGCGCTTCCTCGACTTCGACGACAGCGGCACCGGCGCGCTCCTGGTGGACAACCTCGAGTGGACGGCGCCGATGTCGGCCATCGAGCTCCTGCGCGACGTCGGCCAGCACTTCTCCATCAACGCGATGCTGGCCAAGGAGTCGGTCAGCGCCCGCCTGGAGGCGGGCGGGCTGACGTTCACCGAGTTCAGCTACATGCTGCTGCAGGCCTACGACTACCTCGAGCTGCACCGCCGGTACGGCTGCCGCCTCCAGATCGGCGGCAACGACCAGTGGGGCAACATCACCGCCGGCCTCGACCTGATCCGGCGTGTCGAGGGCGGCGCCCGGTCGGTGCACGCCGTCACGCTGCCGCTGGTCACCGATGCCTCCGGCGCCAAGATCGGCAAGAGCACGGGCGGGGGGAACGTCTGGCTGGACCCGGCCCTCACCTCCCCGTACGCCCTGTACCAGTACCTGCTCAACGTCGACGACCGGGACGTCGGCACCTACCTGCGCCTGCTGACCTTCCTGCCGAGGGCGACCGTCGAGGAGCTCGACGCGGCCACGGCGGCGCGTCCCCAGGCCCGGGCGGCGCAGCGCGCCCTGGCCGAGGCGCTCACGACCCTCGTGCACGGCCAGCAGGAGCTCGCCCGGGTGCAGGCCGCCAGCGCCGCGCTGTTCGGTGGCGGTGCGCTCGAGGAGCTGGACGAGGGGACCCTGGCCGCCGCCCTCGCCGAGGCGCCGTCGACCGTGGTGCGGGGCGAGGTCCCTCCCGTCGTCGACCTGCTCGCCGAGACCCTGGGCGTGTCGAAGTCGGAGGCGCGGCGGGCCGTGCGCGAGGGCGGCGCCTACCTCAACAACCGCCGCGTCGGGGACGAGTCGGCGGTCCCCGGCGACGGCGACTGGCTGCACGGACGCTTCCTCGTGCTGCGGCGCGGCAAGAAGGCCATGGCCGTCGTCGAGCGTCGCGCGGGCGAAGTGTGAGCCACCTCCCGCGAGGACCCGTTTGACGACGTGGCCCCGCCCTCGTAACGTCTCCCAGGCACCCGGAGCACCGGACGGCAGCGGTACGAGTCGCTGACGGACGGTCTGGGACCACCTCGAGACGATGCGGCACGAGCACTGGTGCCCGCTCGAGCACGACCGCCGACATTGACGGTCATGACGTCACAGGATAGGCTTGGAGAGTTGCCCCGCGATCGGCCGGAGGGTCGGGGTCGGTGTGCGTCTGTTCCTTGAGAACTCAACAGCGTGCCGAAAGTCAGTGCCATATGTCCGGCACGGATTTCTTTTGTGGTCCCGTTCGGGGTTGTGGGAGGGTCTGGTCGGATTTCTTGGTGGATGGAACGGACAGCTAGGTATTTGCTGGTTGACTTCTGTCGCTGAGATCTTTTTGTC
>CADCUE010000022.1 GCA_902805805.1 uncultured Frankineae bacterium
GCTGGGCGGTCGGAAGTGGCGATCTCGCGGCCGGCCCGAGCGGGCGAGATCGCCACATCTGCGCGAGGGGTACGCCGGCCGCCTCCTGGCCGGGCGAGCGCGGGGCTGGGCGGCCGGAAGTGGCGATCTTGGGGCCGGTCCGAGCGTGCGTGATCGCCACATGCGCGCGAGGGCGCCCGCCGGCCGCGCCCCTGGCCGGGCTGGGCGGCCGAAGTGGCGATCTCGGGGCCGGTCCCAGCGGGCGAGATCGCCACATCCGCGCGAGGCCTACGTCGGCCGCGCCCCGGCCGGGCGAGCGCAGCGGGCTGGGCGGCCGGAAGTGGCGATCTCGGGGCCGGTCCCAGCGCGCGAGATCGCCACATCCGGGCGAGGCGCCCGCCGGCCGCACGGGCTGCCGGCGCGCGCCTCAGCCGCGGCCGCACGCAGCCGACCGCACCCCGGCCGGCGCGCGGACTGACCGGTCTGCACACGTGCTGATCCACGACGGCCGTCCAGCCGCCTCAGCCGAGCGTGCGGTGACCTGCGGACGAGCGGCCAGGTGTGCGGGACGGTCCGGAACCCTGGACAGCCCAGGGCCTCAGGACTCCCGGACGTCCACCACGAGCTTGCCGCGCTGCGAGCCGCCGCGCAGCAGGGCCAGCAGCGCGTCGAACTGCCCCTCGATGCCGGTGACGACCGTCTCGTCGTAGCGGATCTTCCCCTCGCGCAGCAGCCCCGCGACGTGGTGCGTGAACAGCGGCTTGCGGTGCGCGGAGTCCCAGACGATGAACCCGCGGACGGTGAGCTTCTTGCCGACGATGAGGAACAGGTTGTCGACCGGCTCCACGACGCCGTTGTAGGCGGAGATCTGCCCGCACTCGACGAAGCGCGCGAACGGGTTCGCCAGCGTCAGCGCGGCCCGCAGGTGGGAGCCGCCGACGTTGTCGAAGTAGACGTCGAGCCCGCGCGGCAGCGCCTCCTGCAGCTGCCCCTCCAGGTCGCCGGCGCGGTGGTCGACGCACGCGTCGAAGCCGAGCTCCTCCACGACGTAGCGGCACTTGTCCGCCCCGCCGGCGCTGCCGACGACGCGGCACCCGGCGAGCTTGGCGAGCTGACCGGCCAGGCTGCCGACCGCGCCGGACGCGGCCGAGATCCAGACCGTCTCGCCGGGACGCACCTCGCCGATGTCGAACAGGCCGACCCACGCGGTCATCCCGGGCATGCCGAGCACGCCGAGGTAGCTCGGCAGCGGCGCCTGCGAGGGGTCGACGACGACCGCCGCTCGCGCCGGCACGACCGAGTGGGTGCGCCAGCCGAGCTCGTGCTGCACGTGCGTCCCGACCGGCACGCGGGCGTCCTCGCTGGCGACGACCTCGCCGACGGCGCCGCCGTACAGCGGCTCGCCGATCTCGTACGGCGCGGCGTAGCTCTTGGCGGCGTTCATCCGCCCGCGCATGTAGGGGTCCACCGACAGGTAGTGGTTGCGCACGAGGACCTGGCCGGGTCCGGGCGTCGGGACCTCGACGTCGACGAGCTCGACGTCGGTCGGGACGGGCTCGCCCTTCGGCCGGCTGCGCAGCACCCACTGCCGGGCCGCGCTCACAGCGACACCGTCTCGATCTCCGCGCCGGCGGCCCGCAGCCGGTCCGCGAGCCGCGTCCCCATCGCCGTGGCGGGCGTCAGCACCCCACCCTCGCCGGGCAGGTCGTCGAGGGCCAGGCACAGGCCGCTCTCGCCGAGCATCACGGCCGTGGCGGCGTAGCCGGGGTCGCCCCGCATCGCGAACGTCGTGCGGTAGCGCCGGCCGTCCGTCGCCGTGCCGGTCGTCTCGGTCCGGAAGTAGCCGCGCTCGCGGGTGCGCGCGCTCGGCCCCTCACCGGGCTTGGGCAGGACCCGGTCGAGCACCGCCCGCGTCGGGGGCAGCGCCATGCCGAGGCCCATGCCGGCCACCCCGAGCGCGGTCCCGGCGGCCACCGCCGGCCCGAGCGGCCCGCGCCCGAAGGCCATCACCTCGCGGTAGCGGAAGCCCCGGCCGTACGCCCAGCCCTGCAGCGCGTTGCTGCGCCGGACGATGCGCGTGTTGAACGGCGCCATGACGAAGATGCCGGTCCACCGGCCGTCGACCCGCCCGACGGCTGTCGCGTCGCTCTCGCGCCCGAGCGAGGGCTCGGCGTCGCGGTCGGGCGACAGGGAGTACGGGTCGGTCATCAGCCGCCGCGTCGCCGGGTCGCTCCTCACCTCGTCGACCATCCCGCGCAGCGAGTCGACGGTCCCGCCGCTGATGCCGCCGGACAGCCGCGTCACGACCAGCGTGGTGTCGGTGAGGTCGCCGCCGGCGGCCTGCGCGGTGAGCAGCGCGGCGAGGTCGGACGGGACGGAGTCGAAGCCGCAGGCGTGCGTGATGCGGGCGCCGCTCTCGCGGGCCTGCTCGTGCGCCCGGTCGGCGCTCGCCCGGACGAAGGGCACCTCGCCGGTGAGGTCGGCGTAGTGCGTGCCGGCTGCCGCGCACGCCTCGACGAGCGGCAGGCCGTAGCGGGCGTACGGGCCGACCGTCGTCGCGACGGCCCGGGCCGACGTCGCCAGCTCGCGGACCGCGCCCGCGTCAGAGGTGTCCGCGACGACCAGCGGCCAGTCGTGCGCGCTCTCGGGCAGCTCGGCCCGGACGTCCTCCAGGCGCTCCTTCGACCGGCCGCCGAGCGCGACCCGCACGCCGGGCGCCGCGGCGCGGGCGAGGTGGGCCGCGGTGAGGCGTCCGACGAAGCCGGTGGCCCCGAACAGGACGAGGTCGTGGTCGCGCGAGGTGCCCATGCAGGCACCGTACGGGCAGGCTCAGTACGCAGCCGGGCTGGGGCGGGAGTTGATCGCGGCCGTCCCGTCCTGCACCTCGATCGCCACCTCGCCGAGGCGCTGCGCGTGCGCGCGGCCGTGGTGGGCGCAGAACAGCAGCTCCCCGGCGGCGAGGACGGCGCGGAAGAACGCCTGCGCCCCGCACCGGTCGCACCGGTCGGCGTGCGTGAGGTCAGCAGCGGCGAGCAGGGTCGAGCTCATGGGACGTCCTCCCGTAGGTGTGCCGTGCCTGCTCATCGGCGCGGATCGCCACGACCTGAGCCTTCCCGCTCAGCCGGGGAGTCCCTCGAGCACCGCGCGGGTGCCGGACAGCCCCAGTCGGGACGCGCCGGCCTCGAGCATGGCCAGCGCCGTCGCGGTGTCGCGGATGCCGCCGCTGGCCTTGACCCCGAGCCGGTCGCCGACGGTCTCCCGCATGGTCTGCACGGCCTCGACGGACGCGCCGCCGGACGGGTGGAAGCCGGTGGAGGTCTTGACGTACTGCGCGCCGCCGGCCTCGCTGCGCCGACAGGCCTCGGCCAGCTGCTCCGGCGTCAGCGCGGCGCTCTCGAGGATCACCTTGAGCAGCGCCTGCCCGCAGGCCGCCCGCACCGCGGCGACGTCGGCCTCCACCGCGCCCCAGTCGCCCGCCAGCACCCGCCCGAGGTCGACCACCATGTCGACCTCGGTGGCCCCGCGCAGGACCGCCAGCGCCGCCTCCGCCGCCTTGACCTCGCTCTCGTGCGCGCCGGACGGGAAGCCCACGACGGTGCAGACCGCCACGCCGTCGGCCACGGTCACCGGCAGCCGGCTCGGCGAGACGCAGATCGAGAACGCGCCCAGCTCGGCCGCCTCCGCGGCCAGTGCGCTGACCTGCGCGTCGGTCGCCTCGGGCTTGAGCAGGGTGTGGTCGACGGTCCGGGCGAGCGCCTCACGGGTCCAGGTCACGGCGGCGAGCGTAGTGGCGGTGCGCCCGCCTCAGCCCAGTCCGAGCCGGGCGTCGACCGCCTGTGCCAGCGCGTCCATCGCGCCGTCCGCGGGGTCGACCAGCTCGAGGTAGGCCTTGAGCTTGGGCTCCGTGCCGCTCGGCCGCACCACCACACGACCGCCCTCCAGCCGGTGGACGAGGACGTCGTCGGCCGGCTGCTCGACCGACGTCACCGCGAAGGAGCCGTACGACGTCGGCGCAGCGGCGCGCAGGCTGTCGACGGCCGCGGCGATGAGGCCCACGTCGTGCACCCGGTAGGACAGCTGCCGCGTCTCGTGCCGGCCGAAGCGGGCCTCGAGCTCGGCCAGCCGGTCGAGCAGCGTGCGACCCCGCGCCTTCTCCAGCGCCGCCAGCTCGGCGACCAGCAGCGCCGACGACATCCCGTCCTTGTCGCGCACCGTCGCCGGGGACACGGCGACGCCCAGCGCCTCCTCGTACGCGTAGACCAGGTCGTCCCCCGCCCGCGCCAGGTGCTTGAAGCCGGTCAGGGTCTCGCTGAACGGCACGTCGTGGGCGGCGCACAGCCGCGCGAGCATGGACGAGCTCACGACGGTGGTCGCGAAGCGGCCCCGAACCCCTGACGACAGGAGGTGGTCGGCGAGCAGGACCCCCGTCTCGTCCCCGCGCAGCGGCCGGTCCCGGACCGCGACGGCGATCCGGTCGGCGTCGGGGTCCGAGGCGATCGCCACGTCCGCGTCCGCCGACAGCCGCAGCAGCAGGTCCAGCGCGCCGGGCTCCTCCGGGTTGGGGAACGCGACCGTCGGGAAGTCGGGGTCGGGCACGGCCTGCTCGGCCACGACCTCCGGAGCCGGGAAGCCGGCCCGGGCGAAGGCCGCGCACAGCGTCTCGAGACCGACCCCGTGCATGGGCGTGTACGCCACCCGCACGTCGCGCGCGCCGGTCAGCGGCAGGGCGGCGATCGCCGACAGGTACGCCTGCCAGACGTCCTCGCCCAGGACCTCGGCCTCCCCGAGCGGCAGCGCCAGCACGCCGGCGACCGCGGCGATGGCGCGCTCCACCTCGGCGTCCACGGGCGAGGACAGCTGCGCGCCGTCGGCCAGGTAGACCTTCATCCCGTTGTCCTGCGGCGGGTTGTGGCTGGCGGTGACCATGACGCCCGCGTCCGCGCCGAGGTGCAGGACGGCGAAGGCGAGCACCGGGGTCGGCAGCTCGCGCGGCAGCAGCAGCGCGCGCAGGCCGGCACCGGCCAGGACCGCGCCGACGTCGGCGGCGAACTCGACGGACCCGTGCCGCGCGTCGCGCCCGACGACCACGGTCCGGCCGGCACCGAGGTGCGCCGCCAGACCCGCGGCGGTGCGCCGCACGACCGCGCGGTTCATGCCCTGCGGCCCGGCACGCACCGGACCCCGCAGGCCGGCTGTCCCGAAGTGCAGGGGTCCGGAGAAGCGGTCGGCGAGCGCCGCCGTGTCACCGGCCGCGAGCAGCGCGGACAGCTCTGCCCGGGTCGCGGGATCCGGATCGTCCGCGATCCAGGCACGCACCTGTGCCGCCAGCCCGGTCACAGCTGCCCCACCACCTGCGCCAGCAGCTCGCCGACGCGCGCCGCCGACGCCGCCCCCGCGTCGAGGACCTCGGCGTGGTCCAGCGGCTGCCCGGTCATGCCGGCCGCGAGGTTGGTCACGAGCGACACCCCGAGGACCTCCATGCCCTCGGCGCGCGCGGCGATCGCCTCCAGCGCCGTCGACATGCCGACGAGGTCGGCGCCCAGAGCCCGCAGCATGCGGATCTCCGCGGGGGTCTCGTAGTGCGGGCCGGGCAGCGCCGCGTAGACCCCCTCCGCGAGGCTCGGGTCGACGCTGCGCACGAGCTCGCGCAGGCGGGCGGAGTAGAGGTCGACCAGGTCGACGAAGTGCGCCCCGACCAGCGGCGAGCGAGCCGTGAGGTTGAGGTGGTCGCTGACGAGGACCGGCTGCCCGACCTGCAGTCCCTCCCGCACCCCGCCGGCGGCGTTGGTCAGGACCACCGTGCGGCAGCCCGCCGCGGCCGCGGCTCGCACGCCGTGGACCACCGGCTCCACGCCGCGCCCCTCGTACAGGTGGGTGCGGCCCAGCAGGACCATGACCCGCCGGCCGCCGACCTGCACCGAGCGCACTCTGCCGGCGTGCCCGGCGACGCCGGGCGGCAGGAAGCCGGGCAGCTCGGTGACCGGCACCTCGACCTCGGCCGGGCCGAGCGCGTCCGCCGCCGGCACCCACCCCGATCCCATGACCAGGGCGACGTCGTGGGCCGGCACGCCGCTGAGCTCGGCCCAGCGTCGGGCCGCACCGGCCGCGAGGGCGGACGGCTCTGAGGCGGTAGCGTGGGGCACGACGCGGACGCTAGTCCGCACCCCCCGCCGCAGGACGTCCGCAGGACGTCCGCAGCGAGAACGTCACGTTTGCCCCGGAGCCGCAGCGAGAACAGATCGGCCACGACCCACACACCAGGCCTTCGTGCCCGGTCTCGACGACGGAGCACAGGCCATGACCCGACCGACCCCGGTGCTGCGCACCGCCGACCTGGACGGTCCCTTCTCCTGGGTCGACCACGGCGGGCCGGTCGACGGTCCGGTGGTCGTGGCGGTGCACGGCCTCGGCGGCTCGCACGCCAACTGGCACGACCTCGCGCCGCTGCTCACCGACGGGCACCGCGTCCTGGCCGTCGACCTCGCCGGTCACGGGCGCACCCCGCGCGCCGGTCGGTCCGCGTCGGTGCGGGCCAACTGCGCGCTGCTGGGGCGCTTCGTGGCCGAGGTCGTCGGCGAGCCGGTGGTCCTGCTGGGCAACTCCATGGGCGCCGCGCTGTCGGTCCTGCACGCCGCCGCCTGTCCCGAGCAGGTGCGCGGCCTGGCGCTGATCGGCCCGGCCCTGCCGCGCACCCGGACGACCGTGCCGAACCGCGCGCTGGCCAAGCAGGTGGCGCTGTTCGCGGTCCCCGGCATCGCCGAGCGGTCGCTGGCCCGCCGCCGCACGCGGCTCGGTGCGGAGGCCTTCGTCCAGGCCACGCTGGAGCTCACCTGCGCGGACGTGTCCACCGTGTCGCCGGAGATGCGGGAGCTGGCGGTGCGCCTGTGCGACGACCGGGCCAACGGTCCTGACGCCGAGCACGCCTACCTCGAGGCCGCCCGCTCGCTCGCCCTGCTCGTCACGCGCGCCGGCGCCTACCGCTCGCTGCTGGCCTCGGTGCGCGCGCCTGGCATCGTCCTGCAGGGCCGCCTGGACCGGTTGGTGCCCGTCTCCGGCGTGGCGCAGCTGGCCCAGCTGCAGCCGGACTGGACACTGCACCTGCTGGACGGGATCGGTCACGTGCCGCAGATCGAGGCACCCCGGCTCACGGCCGGCCTGCTCCTCCCCTGGCTCGCCACCCTCTCCCTCGGGTCAGCCGCGGACCTGTCCGCCGCCGGCCCGACCGACCTCCTGGCAGGTGCCTCGTGACCGCAGTGCCGACCTACGACCGCGTGGCGCCCGCCCGGACGGCCGCCCCCGTGCTCAACCTGCCCAACGTCCTCACGCTCGGGCGGCTGCTGGTCGTCCCGTTCTTCGCCGGGCTGCTGATCCTCGACGGGACCTCGACCGGCGCGCGGCTGCTCGCGGCGGTGCTGTTCGTCGTGGCCTGCCTCACCGACGTCGTCGACGGGCACCTGGCGCGCAGCCGCGGGCAGGTCACCGACTTCGGCGTCATGGCCGACCCGATCGCCGACAAGGCCCTGGTCGGGACAGCGCTGGTCGGGCTCTCCCTGCTCGGCGCGCTGCCGTGGTGGGCGACGCTCGTCGTCCTGGGACGCGAGGTCGCCGTCACCGTCATGCGCAGCGCGCTGGCGCGGCACGGGATGATCCCGGCGAGCCGGGGCGGCAAGCTCAAGTGCCTGTCGCAGAACGTCGCCGTGACGCTCTACCTGCTGCCGCTGGCCGTGCTGCCGCTCGGCGCAGTCCTGACCGACCTGCGCCTTCCCGTCCTGCTCCTGGCGGTGGCGGCGACGGTGCTCACCGGGATCGACTACGCCCGCCAGGGCGCGCGCCTGCACGCCCGCTCGCGGCGTCCGGAGACCGTCCGCAGCTAGGGACGCGGGCGCTCGCGGGTCCAGGGACGCCGCTTCGACGTCCGCCCCTCGATCGCGGCCCGGCAGCGTACGCAGACCACCTGCACGTGCTCGGCCGACCCGCCCGAGGCCGGCTGGACGTCGGCCCACACCAGCCCCCCGAACGTCCGCAGCCGCGAGCGGTGCAGGCTCAGACCGCACACCGTGGCGTTCTGACCGCGGTACCAGCCGTGCACCTCGCCGGCCGGCAGCCGCACGAGGTCCTCGTCGAGGACGTCGTCGGTCGCCGCCACCTGCGCCGTCATGCCGGCAGCCCTGCCCGCCACCCGACGGCGGACACCCGCCGTCCGCGCCGTGACAGAGTGGGCCCGATGGCCGACGACCTGGCGAGCGCGTACGCGGCAGCCCTGGACACCGTCCTGCTCCGCGCCCACCTCATGTCCCCGGACGACCTGCCGGAGCTGGCCATGGCGGGCGGCCGCCACCTCGGCGCGAGCGCCACCGCGCTCTGGCTGGTCGACTACGAGCAGTCCTCCCTCGTGCGGCTGACCGCATCGGCGGGAGCGCCGCGCGAGCACCTGTCGGTGGAGGGGTCGGTGGCCGGCCGGGCCTTCCGGGCGGTCGACACCCTGGAGACCGAGGCGCCGGACGGCCGCCGGCTCTGGGTCCCCCTGCTCGACGGGCTGGAGCGCCTCGGCGTGCTCGAGGTCGTGGTGCCCGGCCCCCCGGAGCCGCTCCTCCACGACCTCCGGCAGTCCTTCACCCGCCTGGCGCACCTGCTCGCCGAGCTGCTCATCAGCAACGGCGCCTACACCGACCACTACGAGTGGTTCCGCCGCCGGCAGCCGATGTCCCTGCCGGCCGAGATGCAGCACCGGCTGCTGCCGCCGCTGACCTTCGGCACCGACCGGGTGGTGCTCAGCGGCCTGCTCGCTCCGGCGTACGACGTCGGGGGCGACGCCTTCGACTACGCGGTGAACGGCAACCTGCTGCACATCGCGGTGTTCGACGCGGTCGGTCACGGCCTGCAGGCCAGCCTGCTCGCGAACCTCGCGGTCTCGTGCTACCGCAACACCCGGCGCGCAGGCCTGGACCTGGCCATGGCCGCGAGCACCATCGACGCAGCGCTGGAGGAGATGTTCGGGGGCGAGCGCTTCGTCACCGGACTGCTGGGCCAGCTCGACCTCGACACGGGGGTCTTCCGCTGGATCAACGCCGGCCACCCGGCCGCGATGCTGCTGCGCGACGCCCAGGTGGTCAAGGAGCTGGAGGGCGCCCCGGCGCTGCCCCTCGGCATCAACGGACTGACGGGCGACGCCGACAGCTTCCCCGTCTCGTCGGAGGCGCTGCAGCCGGGCGACCGCATCCTGCTGCTGACCGACGGCGTGGACGAGGCGCGCAACGAGCACGGCGAGTTCTTCGGCCGCACCCGCCTGGCGGAGTTCGCGGCCAAGGAGGCCTCCTCCGGCCTCGCGACGCCCGAGGTCATGCGGCGCCTGCAGCAGGCGACCCTGCGCCACCAGGTCGGCCGGCTGCAGGACGACGCCACCATGCTGTTCGTGGAGTGGCTCACCGGTCGCGCCGAGCAGATGATCCCGTAGGCGGTCAGAGCAGGAAGCGGAACAGCGGGCTGTCCGGCGGCACCCGCTCGACCGAGGGCGGCGCCGCCCGCATCCGCTCGAGCAGCGGCTCGAGGTCGGCGGGCCGGCCGAGCTCGATCCCGACGAGGGCGGGACCGGTCTCGCGGTTGTTGCGCTTGACGTACTCGAACAGCGTGATGTCGTCGTCGGGACCGAGCACGTCGTCGAGGAAGGCCCGCAGCGCTCCGGGCTCCTGCGGGAACTCGACGAGGAAGTAGTGCTTGCGCCCCTCGTGCACCAGCGCCCGCTCCACCACCTCCGCGTAGCGGGAGACGTCGTGGTTGCCCCCGGACAGCACCACGACCGTCGTGCTGCCGGCCGGCGGGTGGACGACGTCGCCGAGCGCCGCAGCGGCCAACGCCCCGGCGGGCTCGGCGATGATGCCGTCGCTCTGGTAGAGCTCGAGCATCTCGGTGCAGATGCGCCCCTCCGCGACGGGCAGCAGCACCGCTCCGCTGTCCCGCACGAGCGCGAACGTGACGTCGCCGGCCCGTCGCACGGCGGCCCCGTCGACGAACGAGTCGAGGCGGTCGAGCACCACGGGCCCACCGGCGGCCAGGGCAGCGGCCATCGACGCGGCCCCCGCCGGCTCGACCCCGACGACCCGCGTGCCGGGCGAGCGCTCCCCGAGCCAGGCCACCGCGCCGGCCAGCAGTCCGCCGCCGCCCACCGGCAGGACGACCAGGTCCGGGCAGGCGCCGAGCTGCTCGACGGCCTCGAGCACCACCGTCCCCTGGCCGGCGATGGTGCGCGCGTCGTCGAAGGCGGGGACCAGGGTCGCGCCGGTGCGCGCCGCGTCGGCCAGCGCCGCCCTCGCAGCGTCGTCGTACGTGTCGCCCAGCACCTCCACGGTCACCGCGTCGCCGCCGAGCGCAGCCATCCGGTCGCGCTTCTGCCGCGGTGTGGTGCGCGGGACGTACACCCGTCCCTGCACCCCCAGGGCGCTGCAGGCGTACGCCAGTCCCTGTCCGTGGTTGCCCGCGCTCGCGCAGACGACCCCGGCCGCGCGGCGCTCCTCGGGGAGCTGGGACAGGAAGTTGTAGGCGCCGCGGACCTTGTAGGACCGCACGACCTGCAGGTCCTCGCGCTTGAGCCAGACGTCCCCGCCGACGCGGGCCGACAGCCGCTCGCTGCGCTGCAGCGGCGTCCTCGGCACGACACCGGACAGCCGCCGCCCGGCCGCCTCGACGGCGGCGGCGTCGACGGGCTCCATGCGACCAGTCTGTCCCACCGCCCGCTCGACGGGCGGGGACGGCGGCTCCCCACCACAGTGGTCGGCACGCCCTCGGCGGACGAGGGCGCGACCGAGAGGATCCAGGTGGAGAACGAGCTCGTCTTCACACCGACGCAGCACGCGATCGTCGGGCACGCGTTCGCCGTGGCGCTCGGCGCGCACATCGTCGGCTTCCTGTACTTCCTGTCCCGCCGGGACCAGATCGCGCCGCACTACCGGACCGCGACCTGGCTGTCGATGGCGGTCATGGCGGCCAGCGGACTGCTGTTCTTCCGGCTGGGTCAGTCGTGGGACCTCGCCTTCGTCGAGCAGACCGGCCAGATGGTGCGCACCGGCAACCGCTTCGACGGCGGGCTGCGCTACGTCAACTGGCTGGTCACCGTGCCGGTCCTGCTCGTGCAGGTGCTGTACGTGCTGGACCTGTCCCGGCCGGTCGTCCAGCGGCTGCGGGTGGTCCTGGTGACCAGCGGAGTGCTGATGGTCCTGTGCGGCTACGTCGGCCAGTTCTCCTCCGGGCGCGACGACGGCACGCTGCTGCTCTGGGGGCTGCTCGGCACACCGCCGTTCGTGGTGCTCCTGGCGGTGCTGGTGCCCCGGCTGCTGGCCGCCCGGGCACACCTGCCGGCGGAGGCGGGCACGACCGCCCGCAACCTGGTGTTCGTCTTCGCCTTCTTCTGGGGGCTGTACCCGATCGCCTACCTGCTGCCGGCCGTCGACGCCGGACCGGCGTCCGCGGTGACGATCCAGGTGCTGTTCACGGTCGCCGACATCGGGTCCAAGGTGCTGTACGGCGTGATGCTGGCCAAGATCTGCCGGCTGCGCAGCGCCGCCGAGGGCCACCGCCCCGCGCTGGAGGCCAGCCCCCACCTGGCGTCCCGATGACCGCACCGGCGGGGCGGACGCGCCGCGGACCGCTCGCTCACCGGGACGGGGCCCGCCGCCGCCTACCCTGAGGCGGGCCCGGGCGCACCGCTCGCGCTCCCCTCCAGCACTCCCGAGAGGCCCCATGTCACGGGCGCACGCCCTGCTGCTGCTCCCCGCGCTGGCGCTGGCCGCCTGCACGTCCGCGGACCCGCAGGACACCTCGGCCGGACCGTCACCGGCCGCGTCCTCACCGTCCGACGACGGCCCCCGGCTGACGACCCCGACCGGTGTGGGCGTCGTGCCCGGCTCGGGCGGCGCCCTGGCCACGGCCACCTCCGAGGCGCTGTACGAGCGCGCTCCCGTCGTGGTCGTCGCCCCGGCCGGCGACGCTGCCGCGCAGACCCGCGCCGCGTCCCTGGCCGTGGCCGCCGGGGCTCCGCTGCTGCTCAGCCCCGAGGCCCCGGCCCCGTCGGCGTCGGCGTCCCCCGACGAGCCGGCTCCCGGCGAGGACCCCGCCGCGGAGGTCGAACGCCTGCAGGCCGACACCGTCGTCGCCGTCGGCGCGGAGGCGCAGACCTGGGCGGAGGGGCTGGACGGCGTCGACGTCCTCGCCGAGGACGCCGAGCTGCCCCAGGCGTCCGAGCCCGCGCGCTCGGACGGGCTCGTCGTGCTGGCGAGGGCCTCCGACCCGGGCGCGGTGGCGGCGATCGCCACCGCCCGCTCGACCGGCGCTGCGGTGCACCTGCTCCCGGAGCCGGACCCCCGCGGCAGCGCCGAGGCCGTCAAGGCCCTGTCGGCCGCGAAGCCGGAGGCGGTCCTGGCGCTCGGGGACGGCTTCGGTGACGCCGCGCAGCTCGAGCGCAACGTCGCGGTGGCCTCGACCGGCGTCGCGCTGCCCGCGGGCGGACAGCTGGTGCTCCCCGGCAAGCTGTACGTCGCGCTCTACGGCCATCCCGGCTCCGACGCGCTCGGCGTGCTCGGCGAGCAGGGCGTCGAGCAGACCGTGGCCCGCGCCAAGGAGGTCGCCGCGCAGTACGAGCAGGCCGGCAGCCAGGTGCCGGTGGTCCCCACGTTCGAGATCATCACCACCGTGGCGTCGTCGGCACTGACCGACGGCGACTACTCCGACGAGTCCGAGATCGCCCACGTGCGCCCGCTGGTCGAGGCCGCCGGCCGCGCCGGCGTCTACGTCGTGCTGGACCTGCAGCCGGGCTACGACGACTTCCTCACCCAGGCCAAGATGTACGAGGAGCTGCTCGCGCTCCCGCACGTCGGCCTGGCCCTCGACCCCGAGTGGCGCCTGAAGCCGGGTGAGCGGCACATGCGCCAGATCGGCCGGGTCAGCGCCGCCGAGGTGAACTCGGTCGTGACGTGGCTGGCCGACCTCACCCGTGACCGGGAGCTGCCGCAGAAGATGCTGCTGCTGCACCAGTTCAAGACCTTCATGCTCGAGGACCGGGAGACGATCGACGTCACCCGGCCCGAGCTGTCCGTCGTCACGCAGATGGACGGCCACGGCTCGCCCGGCACCAAGCTCGAGACGTGGAACGTCCTGCGGCCCGGCACGCCGGAGGGGATGCGCTGGGGCTGGAAGAACTTCTACGACGAGGACAAGCCGACCCTCACCCCGGCGCAGACCCTGCAGATCGAGCCGACCCCCGTCTTCGTGTCCTACCAGTAGCCGTCATGGGCTCGGACGGACCGCCGGCGCCGACCGGGGTCGTCCGGCTGGGCACGCCGGCGGGCCGCTGGGTGCTGCTCGCCTCGGTCCTGGGCTTCGGCCTGGCCGGCATCGACGCGACCGTCGTCAACGTGGCGCTGCCGGCGATCGGCGCCGATCTCGACGGCGACTTCGCCGACCTGCAGTGGACGATCACCGGCTACACCCTGACCCTGGCCTCGTTCATCCTGCTCGGGGGCGCGCTCGGCGACCGCTACGGGCGTCGGCGGGTGTTCGTCGTCGGTGTCGTGTGGTTCGCCGTGGCGTCCCTGCTGTGCGGTCTTGCGCCGAGCACCGAGGTGCTCATCGCCTGCCGGGCGCTGCAGGGCGTGGGCGGCGCCCTGCTCACGCCCGGCAGCCTGGCGATGATCTCGGCCTCCTTCGCGCCGGACGACCGCGCCCGGGCGATCGGGAGCTGGTCCGGGCTGGGTGGCGTCGCGGCCGCAGCGGGCCCCTTCCTGGGCGGCTACCTCGTGCAGGTCGCGTCCTGGCGGTGGGTGTTCCTCATCAACGTGCCGCTGGCGGTCCTCGTCGTCGTCGTCGCGCAGCGCCACGTCCCGGAGACCCGGGACGCCCGGGCCACCGGCCGCGTCGACCTGGCCGGCGCCGTGCTCGGAGCCCTGGGACTGGCCGGGGTCACGTACGCGCTGATCGAGGCGCCGGAGACCGGCTGGACGGCACCGGAGGTCCTCGGCGCGGCTGCGGTCGGCGTCGCCGCTCTGGTCGCCTTCGTCGTGGTCGAGCAGCGCAGCGCCGCTCCCATGCTGCCCCTGACGATCTTCGGCTCACGGGTGTTCAGTGCCGTCAACGCGGTCACGTTCGTGGTCTACGGCGCCTTTGGCGGGATCTTCTTCCTCCTGGTCGTGGCGCTGCAGGCGGTCGCCGGCTTCGGCGCGCTCGCCGCCGGCACGGCACTGCTGCCGATCACGGTCGTCATGCTGGTCCTGTCCGGTCGGGCCGGCGCCTGGGGGTCGCGCACCGGACCGCGCCTGCCGCTGACGGCCGGTACCCTGGTGTGCGCCGCCGGCGTGCTGCTGATGCTCCGCATCGGGCCGGCGTCGTCGTACGTCCTCGACGTCCTGCCAGGGGTCACGGTGCTCGGCCTCGGTCTCGCGCTGCTCGTCGCGCCGCTCACCGCCGCGGTCCTGGCCGCCACCGACATCGCGCACGCCGGCGTCGCGTCCGGCGTCAACAACGCCGTCGCCCGGGCAGCGAGCCTGCTCGCCGTGGCGGTCCTGCCCGCGGTGGCCGGGCTGTCGGGCGACGACTACGCCGATCCGGCGGCGTTCGCCGACGGGTTCCGGACGGCCGTGCTCGTCACGGCGGCAGTGCTGGTGGCCGGGTCGGCCCTGGCCGCGACCGCCGTCCCGCGCCGCTCCCCCTGAGCGGGGCGGCCCTCCTGTCGCACCCCGCGGGCAGGATGGGCCGATGACGACCGCTGCCCGACCTGCCCAGGACCTGCGCGGACGGGTCGCCCTGGTGACCGGGGCGAGCCGCGGCGTGGGGCGCGGCATCGCCCGCGGCCTCGGGGAGGCCGGCGCGACCGTCTACGTCACCGGTCGCACGGTGGAGGAGGGCACGTCCGCCGCCCGGCTGCCCGGCAGCGTGCACGCCACCGCGCAGGAGGTCACCGAGCTCGGCGGCACGGGCATCGCCGTGGCCTGCGACGCCGGGGACGACTCCCGGCTGGCCGCCGTCGTCGAGCAGGTCCGGACCGAGCAGGGCCGGCTCGACGTCCTCGTCAACAGCGCGTGGGGCGGCTACGAGCGCTTCACCGACGGCTCGCCGTTCAACCCCGGACCGTTCTGGGAGCAGCCCCTCGCCCTCTGGGACTCCATGCACCGCATCGGCGTGCGGGCGCACTACGTGACCACGGCCCTGGCCGCGCCGCTGCTCATCGCCACCGGAGGCGGTCTGGTCGTCAGCGTGTCGTCGTTCGCCGGTCAGGTCTTCGTGCCGCCGGTGCCCTACGGCGTGGCGCACGCCGCGATCGACCGGCTGGCCCGGGACACCGCCGAGGAGCTGCGACCGCACGGCGTCGCCTCGGTCTCGCTCTACCCGGGACTGGTCCTCACCGAGAGCGTCGTCGCCAACCTCCAGCACTTCGCCGCCGAGACCAACCGCGAGACGCCGCTGTTCGTCGGGCGGTCGGTGGCAGCCCTCGCGGCCGACCCGGACGTCCTGCGGCTCACCGGCCGGTGGCTGGTCGCGGCCGAGGTGGCCGCGGCCTACGGCGTCACCGACGAGCACGGCCGGCTGCCGACGTCCAACCGCCCGGCGATCCTCGGCCAGCCGGTCCCGCCCGAGCTCTGACGGCCTTCTCGACCTGCGCGGCGGGGCGTACCGTCCGGGTCGTGGTCGCCTCGGTCACGCGCCGTCCCGGTCCGCGCGCGGACCGGGAGTCCGAGGACGTCCTCGTGAGCGGCAGCGAGCGGGCGCCCTGGCAGCCGCCCCCGCGCCTGCAGAGCGCAGCGGTCGCTGCGGTGATCCTCGCGGCGGCGCTGGCCGTTCCGACGGCGCTCGTGCGGTCGCAGCGCGCCGAGGACGCCCGCGCCCTCGCCGCTCGCGCCGAGCAGCAGCGGCTGGTGCTCGCGCTCCGGCAGGGCCCGCACCTGGTGCTGCGCGACACCGCTGGGAGCACCGACGTCCCCGCCCAGGCGCACATGCACGTCGAGCTGGTCAACGAGAGCCGCCGCAGGGTGCAGCTGGAGTCGGCGTCGCTGACGCCCGGTGACTGGCGCGTCGACATCGTCGACCGCTCCCTGCTGCTGCCGGGCGAGAGCGTGGTGCTGTCCCTGCGCCACCCGGTCGACTGCGGCGCCCCGCCCGTGGACGAGCCGGCGCCGGAGCACCTCGTGCTCCGGGCGGCCGTGGCGGACCGGCCGCCGTCGACGGTGCGGCTGGACCTGGCCGGTGAGCAGGCGTACGGCGGGCTGCTCGACGACGCGCTGCGCGACCCCCGCCGGGCCTGCGCGGCGCCCGCCCCGGGCCCCTACGGGCCGATCGGCGACCTGTTCAGCGGTCCGGCGCGACAGGCGGGCGGCGGCTGACCGACAGCCTGCCCGCCGGACCTCTCACAGGAACTGGGCCGGGTCGAAGGCCTCGATGTCGAGGATGCGCACCCGCGGCAGCGGCCGGTTGAAGGCCTGCGCGTCCTGCTCGAGGTCGAAGACCTGCAGCCCGGCACCGGCGAGCTCGGCGTACCCGCTGTTGACGTACTCGCGGAAGCCCAGCAGCGCCACCCGCCGGCCGCCCTCCAGCAGCGCCTTGACCTGGGGCAGGAAGTCACCGTCGTGGCTGCCGAGCACCACGTCGGCGTCGCGCCCGGCGATCGCGTCGAGCATGCGCTGGATGCCGACGTCCACGACCTTCATCCCCGGCGGCCCGGACAGCGGCACCGGGCGCAGGCCCATCGCCAGCAGGGCCTGCACGAAGGGCATCGGCAGCGAGCCGGAGCTGGCGTTGAGGAAGAACAGCGCCTTGACCGGCTGCCCCCAGACGCTCTGGGCGTACGTCAGGACGCGCTCCCACCGCGGCCGCTCGTCCGGCGCCGGGCGGTGGCCGAGGACGCTCACGCCGAGCGTGGCGTCGAGGTTCTCGCCGTCGATGACGAGGTAGGTCACCCGCGGCTCGGCGACGTCGCTGCTCAGCACACCCCGGCTCCTGTCCGTGAGGACACGAACCTACGTCGCGATCCCGCCTCGATGACGGAGGCGTCACGCCCGCAGGTGGCGAGTCCGGCCGTCGACACCGTGCGTCAGCCTGCACGACCCGGGCGAAGTGGATCAGCTCTGCCGCAACGAGCGCCAGCGGGTCTGGGCAGTCGCACCGGGTGACGGGGCCGCACGCCGGACTGCCCCGCAGGCAGTGCTGGTCACGATCGCTCCTGGTCCGCGCGACCAGGGCCTGCCGGGTCCGTGCTCGTCATGCGTCCCCGTCCTGTCGCTGCGTGACCTGCGCGAGCCACTGGCGCAGGGCCGTGGTGACCTCACCAGGGCGCTCCAAGGTCGACAGGTGACCGCAGTCCTCGAGAACGACCAGCTCGGCGCCTGCGATCTTCGCCGCCATCTCCTGCGACCCGTCGAGGGGGGTGATGGCGTCGTCGCGACCGCAGAGGACCAGAGCCGGGACGTCGATCCGGGCAAGGCCAGGCCGACTGTCCGGCCGAGCCATGATCGCTTCCTGCTGCCGGAGGAACACCTCCGGTCCCGAGCGCCAGAACATCGCATCGCACCGAGCCCGGAGCGCGGCGTCCATCCGACGGCTCGGCGCCACCTCGAACGGCCAGAGCAGGTCCAGCACGGCGGCATAGTCGTCCCGCTCGGCCAGCGCCATCAGCGCCCTGCGGCGGGTCGTCTGCTCCGGGGTCTCCGGCCGCGCGCTGGTGTCGAGCAGGGCCACGGCGGTGACCCGCTCCGGGGCCTGCCGGAGGATCTCCCAGACGACGTAGCCACCCATCGACAGGCCGGCCACGGCGAAGCGCTGCGGCGCAACCGCGAGAGCGTCGCGGGCCATGTCGCCGAGCGACGCTCCCCGCGACACGTCGCTCACGACCACGTCGACGTCTGCCTCGAGGGTCAGCCGCTGGTCACCGAACAGGTCCTCGTCGCACACCAGGCCGGGCACCATCAGCAGCGTGCCCCGGTCCGTCCCGGCGGCCTCGTCCTGCACGACGGTCGGCCCAGCCGGGGTCGGTGCCACGCCCCGCATCCTGCCACCGGGTGGGTGCCACTCGTGCGTGACGTCCTGGAACGGTCAACGGGCCGGTCAGCAGCGTGGCGGTTCTGCCAGCTCCCGCGTCGTGTCCTGACGAAGCCACACCGGGTGACCGCAGACCTCGGCGACCACGCGGTACCGCTGGCGGACGAGGTCGCGCAGCCGGGACCCGTCGTCGATGCCCCAGGCGTCGAAGCCGTTGATCTGGACGATCCACGCAGGTGCCGCGGGCCCCGCCAGCG
>CADCUE010000023.1 GCA_902805805.1 uncultured Frankineae bacterium
CGGAGCGCGCCACGGCAGCGGGGTCGGCGCCGATCGCCGGCGCGGGCGCGTGCAGCGCGAGATCGGGCAGGGAGAGCGGGGCGTCCAGCTCGGCCTCCTGCACGCCGGCGTCCAGCGACACGTAGACGGGTCCGCGGGGCGCCGAGAGGGCGCGCTGCCGGGCGCGGACCACGTCGGCCACCGACGCCGCCGGCGTGGCCGGCTCGGCGTCCCAGACCACGTAGTCGCGGACCAGCTGAGCCTGCGTCGTGGCCGAGTGCGTCCAGTCCACCGGCCGCCGCTGCGCCGGGTCGGCCGGTCCGCTGCCCCCGAGCACCAGCACCGGTGTGCGGTCGCAGAACGCGTCGTACACGGCCATCGAGGCGTGCATCAGCCCGACGAGGTCGTGCACGGCGGCGACCGCGAGCCCACCGGTCGCCTTGGCGTAGCCGTGCGCCAGCGAGACCGCGATCTCCTCGTGCAGGCACAGCAGGAGCTGGGGGTCGCGGTTGCCGCCGTGGTTGACCAGCGAGTCGTGCAGCCCGCGGAAGCTCGATCCGGGGTTCAGCGGGACGTACCGCACGCCCACGGCGCGCAGGAGGTCGACCACGGCGTCGCTGCCGTACGCCGGTCCTCCCGCCGCGCCCGCGACCGGCAGCTCGACCGTCACGCCGCGGCCTCGACCGCGGCCAGCAGGTCGTCGGCGGTGAGCTGCCCGGGGTCGAGGGCGACCTCGAGCCGCGAGGCCAGGGCGGCGAGCACGAGCTTGCGCACCCGGCGCCCGTCCCAGCCGGCGCACCGGACGGCCACCTCGGCGGGCAGCGAGTCGTCCGCGGCCAGCGGGCGCAGCGCCGGCCACAGCGCCGCGAGCTCGTGCAACGACGCCCGCACGATCGCCGCGACGGTCTGCTCGTCCGGCAGCGGCACGTGCAGGACGAGGTCGGCCCGGGACAGGAACGCCTCGTCGATCGCCTCGGGGAAGTTGGTCGTCGTGACGAACAGGACGCCGGGGTGCTGCGTCGCGACGGCGTCGATGCCGGCGAGAAGGGCGTCGGTGGCCCGGTGGACGTCGACCGGGTTGGTCTCGAACGACGCGGTGGAGCGGCGCACCGCCAGGCTCTCCACCTCGTCGACGAGCACCACGGTGTGCGGCCGGCGTGCGGCGAGCTCGGGGACGGTGTCCAGCATCAGCCGCGTGATGGCCCGCTGGCTCTCGCCGAGCATCTCGCTGGGGAAGGCGTGCGGGTCGATCTCGGCGTACGTCGTCGCGCCGTGCGGTGCCAGCGCCCGCGCCGCGGCCTGGGCCAGACCACGGGCCAGCGTCGTCTTGCCCGTGCCGGGAGGGCCGGCCAGGACGACGAGGCCGTGCGGCAGGCCGGGGAGCGTGGCCAGCCGCCGGCCGTGCCGCAGGGTCAGCAGCGCCGTCGCCAGCAGTCGCTCCTTGGTGCCGGGTGGCACGAGGATGTGGTCCCACGGGCCGTCGTGGTGGTCGGCGGGCAGGGCGTGCACGGACAGCACGCCCTGCGGCAGGGCGCTCGCGGGCACGCCGTCAGGGCCAGGTCGGGCGCTCGAGCGTGGCCGGCCACTCGACGGTCGAGGGATCGCCGGCCTGGGCGTCGCGGATCTCGTCCGGCGGCTCCTCGAACAGCACCATCGGGTCCATCAGCACGCGCATGGTCTCCAGCAGGCTGTCGAACATGTGGATGCGGACGACCTTGGCCGTCCTGTCCGGGTCGTCGTTGAAGTGCTGGTGCCACAGGAAGTGGTCGACGACGATGAGGTCGCCCTTCTGCCACGGGTGGTCCTCGCCCTTGTCCGGCTCGGTGCCGAGGAAGCTGTGCCCCCGGCCCTCGACGACGTACAGCCACGCCTCGCCGGGGTGGCGGTGCATCGACTGGCCACGGCCGGGGCCGAGCTCGAACATCGCCATGGTGATGCCGGACGCCTGGTAGCCGATGGCGCGGTCCAGCAGGAACGTCGTGCGGGTCCCCCGCGGGGTGGGCAGCAGCTCGAGCGAGTCCCAGCGAGTGTGCAGGCGGCCGGAGCGGCGGGCGTCCTGGTCCTTGGCGAGCCGCCGGACGCGACGGGCGTAGGGGTCGTCGCCGTCCATCGGGGGGCTGTACGGCGGTCGGGGCGCCAGCTCCTCGGTCGGGGTGTGGCCGGCGTCCTCCTGGAAGGCCATGCCCATCGTCTCGAGCATCGGCTCGCTGGAGAAGCTCAGGAAGCGCGCGGTCGCGGTCCCCTCGTTGCCGTGACGGTGCCACGCCCACGAGGGCAGGTGCAGCGAGTCGCCGGGACCCCACTCGATGCGCTCGCCGTCGATCTCGGTCCAGCCCCAGCCGGCGACGACGAAGAGCATGGCGTCCCAGGAGTGGCGGTGGACCGTCGAGGTGACGCCCGGGTCGATCTCGTGCACGAGGGCGTCCATCGATCGGGTCGGCCGGTCGGCGTCCGCGCCCACGTACACACCGCGCCGCAGTCCGCGGGCCGTCTCGTGCATCTCGACGTCTCCCACGCGGACCACGGTGTTGCGGTACTGCCGCCACTGCTCGAGGAAGTCCGCCCGCCGCTTCTTCTGCACGTGGTAGTGCGTGACGCCGGTGGTCGTCTTCGTCGCCATGGCTGCGCCTCCTGACTAATGGTCTGACCAAACAACCACAAGCCGAGGGCGCGTGGCAAGGCTCGCACCGTCAGGGCCGCGGGTCCGTCGAGAACACCAGCGACTTGATCGTCACCGGCACCGTGCCGGACGGCCAGCGGACCCGGCCGAGGTCGATGTAGTCGAAGTCGCGCAGGCTCAGCCCGTCGACGACGAGCAGCTCGGCCGTCACGCCCAGCTCCTCGCGCAGCAGCCGGCCGAGGGTCAGCGCCACGTCGCCGTCGAGCACCACGTAGACCGGCCGGCCCCGCGCGGTGCGCTCCGCCAGCCCGTCCCGGATGCCCTGCGCGAACGGCAGCAGCCGGCCGTGGCTCGGCAGGCCGCTCCAGGCCATGGCGAGCGCGACGTCGGCGTCGACCGCCCCCAGCGCAGCGAGGTGCCGGCGGACGGCAGCGGCCACCGACGACGCGTCCACGACCTCGCCGAGGTCGTACTCCGGGCGCAGCACCTGCAGGTTGCGGCGGGGCAGCAGGGCGTCCGGACTGGTGATGCACCCGGTGTTGCCGCTGAGCTGGACGCTGTACTCGGACGCCCCCAGCGCCGTGGCGCGGATGCACTCACCGGCGGGGAGCAGGGGGTACGGCAGCGCGCCGGCGTCCACCCTGCGCCGCAGCGCTGCCCCGAGCGCCTGGCCGAGGTCGCCGAAGCGCCGGCTCTCGCGGTCGTACACGTACTCCGCGACGCCCCCGGAGAACATCACGCCGTCCAGCGGCCCGAGGGTCCCGAGGGGCTCGGTGAGGTGCAGCCCGGCGACGTCCGCCGGGAGCGGGTCGGCGGTCAGGGCGGCGACGAGCGCGTCCGCCATCGCCTCCGCGACCGCCGTCAGCTCCTCCGGTGCAGCGGTGTCCCCGAGCTCCCAGGCGAAGCCGGCCCGGGCGGCGTGCCGGCGCCCGGCGGGCTCGAGCCGGACGATCCGGCCGTCGTCCTGCACCACCTGCAGCCGCCCGCCGACGTGCACCGCGGCGGTGCGCAGGACGCGGCCGCCCTCCACGAGCGCGAGCTTGGTGGTGCCGCCGCCGACGTCGACGTTGAGGATCCGCAGCCCGCGGTCGTACGACGCCTGAGCCGCCCCGGAGCCGTACGCCGCGAGCATCGCCTCCATGTGGTGACCCGCGGTCGCCGTGACGAGCTCGCCGCCCCGCTCGGCGAGGACACCGGCGATCGCCTCGGCGTTGCGCCGCCGCAGCGCCTCACCGGTGAGGATGACGACCCCGGTGTCGACGTCGTCGGGCGAGACCCGCGCCTGCTCGTACGCCCGGTCGATGATCGAGCCCAGCGCCGGTGCGTCCACCAGCTCGCCGCCGGCGTACGGCGTCAGGGAGACGGGGGAGCGGTAGGTCGTCTCGCGGCGCACGACGACGTAGCGGCTGGTCAGGTCCTCGCCGAGGCGCCGCAGGTGCAGCCGGGAGAAGACGACCTGCGTGCCCGACGAGCCGATGTCCATCCCGACGCTGTGCAGCGTGACGTTGTCCTGCTGCCAGACCGGGTTGTCCTCGAGCGGCCCGACGGCCTCGTCGTCGTGCTCGTGGTCGGAGAGCGGGACGTGCGGCGAGTGCACGGTGCGCGGGGCGTCGTCGTGCTCGTGGTCGCTCACGGGTGCCTCTCGAGAAGGTCCGGCACCGTGCTCGCAGGGCCCGCCCGGGTGGACGGACCCTGCGGCGATCGGGGCGTCGTCAGACGGCGACGGTCTCCTGCGGCTTGGGCGGCAGCGTCGGGAGCTCGGCCTCGTAGACCTCGTCCATCTTCGGCGCCATGCCGTGCTTGGCCAGCGCCTCGCGGAACGTCTCGCGCACCAGGGAGGACTCGTCCGCGTAGTCGATCTGGTCGCCGCCGATGCGCTGGCTGATCCACGCCTTGGGGACGCCCTGCGCGTTGCGGACCGAGACGACCTCGTGCTTGAAGGCGAGGTAGCGGGCCGGCTGCGTACCGGTGTTGAAGTGCTGGTGGTACCACATGTTCGGCGGGACGATCATGCTGCCGGCCTGCCACTCGTAGCGCCGCGGCTCCTCGCCCTCGGGCCACATGAGGCTGTAGCCCTCGCCGGACAGGATGATGACGTGCGCCCCCGGGCCGTGCCGGTGGCCCTTCTTGTAGGTCGCCGTCGGGAACTGCGAGATGTGGCTGTTCATCGAGCCCTTGGCCATGTTGAAGCGGATGTGCCCGCCGCCGGCGCCCCGCTCCTTGGCCTCGATCAGCGGCAGGTCGACCGCGTCCGCGACGAAGTTGGTGTCGAGCAGCAGGCCCTTCTGCTCCCCCTTGGGGGAGAAGTAGTCCGGCTCGCCGGCGAAGCGGTTGGGGAAGTCCTTGGGGGTCCCGAACACGAAGTCGGCGTCGTCGTAGAGGTTGATGATCGGCGGCATGTTCGTCGACGAGACGAAGCGCGCGGCCTTCTGCCCCGACCCGTTGAAGTGCTGGTGGTGGGCGTTGAGCGGGATCGCGAACAGCGAGCCCGCCGACCACTCGAAGACCACCTCGGCGCCCGCGTCGTTCCAGACCTTGGTCGAGCCCTGGCCCTCGAGCACGAGGACCATCTCCTCGAACAGCTGGCGCTGCGGGGCCAGCTGACCGCCGGCCGGGATCTCGCAGACGTAGCAGTCGTTGGAGGTGCGGGTGGCCTCGT
The DNA here is from genome assembly GCA_902805805.1 of uncultured Frankineae bacterium. Next base: position 5,259 of record CADCUE010000023.1, read on the forward strand.
GGTTGATGAAGACACCGCGGCCACCGCGCCGCGCCCACGGCTTGAGCTCGACCGTGCGCAGGTCGGGGACGTAGTGCGCCGCGATGATGTCCAGCCCCTCGGCGGCCACCCAGCGGGTGTAGGGGGAGTCCTTCTCGGTGGCGAACTTCGCCGCGAGGTGGTCGGCGACGAGGGCGTCCTTGGCCATGCTCGGCTCCGATCGAGGGTGGGGCGCGGATTGGTAGGACCATAAGTCCATCGTCAGACCACCGTCAAACAGCCCCGAGGTGCATCCGCGGAGCAGCCGGGTAGGGCCGCGACATGCCCACCGTCTACCTGGTCCCTGCCGGTCACGAGTCCGCCGACGGCGCCGCCTCCGGCGACTACCTGCTGCGCCCTGCGGGCGACGGCCTGTACGAGGTCGGCAAGCAGGACACGGCCTGCACCTGGCTCGGCACCCTGGCGGCGAGCCTGCTGCCGGCGCTGCCCTCGGTGGAGCAGCCCCGGGAGGCGCCCGAGCAGCAGGCCGTGCTCACCGCCGTGCAGGGCCTCGAGTCGGCGGAGCACCTGCGCGGCGGCTGAGCACCCGGCCCGGTCGCTGCCGGTGGCTAGCGGGCGCGGGAGCGGGTGCGGCCGGCCGGGGCCTGGCCGGCC
>CADCUE010000024.1 GCA_902805805.1 uncultured Frankineae bacterium
GCGGACCTGCGGTCGTTGTGGCGGTTGCTGCGGCCCCACCGGCCCGCCCTCGTCCTCGCCGTCGTCATCGCCTTCGCCGGGGCTGCGGCGGCGCTCGCGCAGCCCCTGCTCGCCCGCCGGCTGATCGCCGCGATCGAGGACGACCGGTCCGTGCTCGGGCTCGCCGTGGTCCTGGCGGCTGCGCTGCTCGTGGCAGCGGCCCTGTCGGGCGTGCAGCGGTACGTCCTGCAGCGCACCGGTGAGGCGCTGGTCCTCGACACCCGCACGGCGCTGGTGCGGCGCCTGCTGCGCCTGCCCGTCGCGGAGCTCGACCGCCGGCGCACCGGCGACCTCATCTCCCGGGTCGGGGCCGACACCACGCTGCTGCGCACGGTGGTGACGTCCGGCCTGGTCGACCTCGTCTCGGGCGTCGTGGTCGCCGGCGGCGCCCTGGCCGCCATGGCGTTCGTCGACCGGGTGCTGCTCGGCGTGACGGTGCTGGCCGTCGTGGTCGGTCTGAGCCTGGCGTCCGTCGTCGTGCGGCGGCTGCGCAGCGCCTCGCTGGCGGCGCAGACCGCCGTCGGGACGATGACCGCGGGCGTCGAGCGGGCGCTGTCAGGGGTGCGCACGATCCGAGCGGCCCGGGCGGAGGAGCGCGAGGCCGCCGTCGTGGACGGGTCGTCGCGCGACGCCTTCCGGGCGGGCCTGCGGCTGGCCCGGCTCGAGGCGGTGCTCGGCCCCGTCGCCTCCGTCGCCGCGCAGGGCGCCTTCCTGGCCGTCCTCGGCATCGGCGGGGCGCGGGTGGCCGCCGGCCTCATCTCGGTCGCCGACCTCGTGGCCTTCGTGCTGCTGCTCTTCCTGCTCGTGCAGCCCCTCGCCAGCGGCATCGCCGCCTACAGCGCCGTGCAGACCGGCCTCGGCGCGCTGGCCCGCATCGAGGAGGTGCTCGCGCTGCCGGAGGAGACCGCCGGTGACCTCCGGGCGCCCGTCCCGCTGGACGGTCGGCCGGTCGAGATCGTCTTCTCGGACGTGCACTTCGAGTACCCCGACGACGCCTCGCCGACCGGGCTGGGCGCACCGGTCCTGCGCGGCGTCAGCTTCGTCGCCCCGGCCGGGTCGCGGACGGCGCTCGTCGGCCCGTCCGGCGCCGGCAAGTCGACGGTGCTCGCGCTGCTCGAGCGCTTCTACGACGTGACGGCCGGCAGCGTGTGCGTCGGCGGTGCGGACGTCCGCGACCTCGACCGCGACCAGCTGCGCGCGCGCATGGCGTACGTCGAGCAGGACGCACCGGCGCTCGCCGGCACCCTGCGCGACAACCTTCGTCTGGGCGCTCCGGACGCCGACGAGGCCGCCCTGCTGCAGGTGCTCGACCGCGTCAACCTCGGCGAGCTCGTCGAGCGCAGCCGGGACGGGCTCGACGCGCAGGTCGGTGACGACGGGATCCTGCTGTCGGGCGGTCAGCGGCAGCGCCTGGCCATCGCCCGTGCGCTGCTGTCCCGGCCCGCGGTCCTGCTCCTCGACGAGCCGACCGCGAGCCTGGACGCCCGCAACGAGCAGGCGCTCGCCGACGCGGTGGCGGCCATCGGCCCGTCGACCACGGTCGTCGTCGTCGCGCACCGCCTGTCGACGGTCGTCGACGCCGACCGCATCGTCGTGCTCGACGAGGGCCGCGTCGTCGCGACCGGCACGCACGACCAGCTCGTCGAGACCTCCGCGCTGTACCGCGACCTGGCGGCACGCCAGCTCCTCGTCTGAGCGGGCGGTCAGGCGCCGCGCGCCACGCGCGCCGCGACCTCTGCGTCGAAGTGGTCGAGCAGGGTGGCGATCTCAGGTCGGCGCAGCACCTGCGTCACCTCCTCCGCGCCCTCGGCCAGCGGTCCGTCCACCTGGACGTCCGCGTCCGGCTCGTCGCCGCCGAGGCGCCCGCGGACGAAGGCGACGGCGGCCGTCGTGAGACCGCGGCTCCGGGAGAGCCCGTCGGCGAGGGCCGCGGTCAGCAGGCGCAGGTCCATCCCCTCGATCGCCTCGTCGACGGCCCGGCGGAGCGCGGCCGCCTCGTCCGGCACGCGCGCGGGCGACGACAGCTCGCCGAGCTCCAGCCGCCGGTCGACCGCGCGGGCGAGCAGGACCACGCGTGCGACGTCGTTCGGCACCCCGCGCACCGCCCCGAACACCGCGGTGTACTTGCGCACCGGGAACAGCAGCAGCCGGCGGGGCAGCCCGCGCAGGCGACCGCGCACCCCCCGGCGAGCCGGGTCGGGCTCCTCCCACAGCGCCTCGACGAGCTCGCTCGGGTGGTCGCGCCCGTGCGCCCGCAGCGTGCGGACGACGGCGACCTGCGCGGCCCGGCGCCGGACGACGTCGTCGAGCAGCGGCACGGGCACGAAGCGCGCGGCCGCCGCAGCGATGCCGCACACCGCCCACTGCGTCTGGAGGAAGGGCTCGGTCATGCCTGCCGCCTACCCCGTCAGGCGGCCGGGAACAGGTCGCCGTCCTCCTCGGTCAGCGCGTCGGTGAGCAGCGCCACCAGTGCCTCGAGCTGCACGTCGGTGGACGAGCCGACCTCCTCGTCGGACCCGTCGAGCGCACGCGCCGCGAGACCCGCCTTCTCGTCGAGCAGCTCGGCGATGCGGGCGTCGATGGTCTGCGCGGCGATGATGCGCCAGGCGGTCACGGGCTTGTCCTGGCCGATGCGGTGCACGCGGTCGATGGCCTGCGTCTGCTCGGCGTCGGTCCAGCTCAGCTCGGCGAGCACCACGTCGGAGGCCACCTGCAGGTTGAGCCCGACGCCGGCGGCGGTGAGCGAGCAGACCGCGACGGCGACGTCCGGGTCGTTCGTGAACGCGTCGATGCTCTCCTGCCGCGCGCGTGAGGTCTGGTTGCCGCGGACGGAGACGTAGCCGACGCCCCGCTGCTCGAACGTCCGCTCGGCGGCGTCCATCACGTCGACGTGCTTGGCGAACAGCACCACCTTGCCGGCGCTGCGGGCCAGCTGTGCGGCGTAGTCGGCGGCGGGCACCGCCTTGGCCTGCCCGATGCGCCGCATCATGCTGAAGACGTTCTCGGAGTCCTGGGTCTCCTTGGCCTCCTGGCGCTCCCAGCCGGCGACACGACGGACGAGCGCCGCGTCGATGCCGGTGGGCACGACACCGGGGTCGCGCACCTCGAGCGCGCTGCGGTAGCGCTTGACCAGGCGACGGGCCAGCACGCGCTCCGCCTCGCGGATCGACCGTCCAGCCGCACCGTCGAGCTCCACCGGCAGGTCGGCGATGCGACGGGCGGGGATGTCCGCCGCGACGTCGACCTTGCGGCGCCGCACGATGCCGAGGTCGATGACGGCGGCGCGGGCCGCCGGGTAGAAGTCGGGGTCCATCGGCGTCAGGCCGTTGCGCTCGAGGGCGCTCATCAGCTCGAGGGACGGCTCGTCGTCGTCGATCCAGCCGAGGAACTGCCAGATCGCGAGGAAGTCGTCGATGTCGTTGATGAGCGGCGTGCCGGTGAGCGCCATGAGCAGCGGACGAGCCGTGCGCCACCGGATGCGCTCGGACAGCTCGAGCACGTGCTGCGAGCGCTGCGAGCTCTTGTTCTTGATGAAGTGGGCCTCGTCGACGACCATCCCGCGGAAGCCGAAGGTGCCGAACCAGCCGACGTGGCGGTCGAGGACCTCGTAGTTGACGACGACGACGTCGCTGAAGGCGTCGACGTTCTCACCGTCGCCGTGCACCACGGTGACGCTCCGGTCCGGGGTCCAGATCCCCGCCTCGCGAGCCCAGTTGGTCTTGACGACGTTGGGCACGACCGCCAGCAGCGGGAACGCGTCGGCCGCCTGGGCGGCCAGCAGCGCCTGTGCCGTCTTGCCGAGACCCGGCTCGTCGGCCAGCAGGAAGGTCCGGTGCCCGGCTGCGGCAGCCGCCACGACCTGCGCCTGGTGCGGCATGAGCTCGCGACCGGTGCGCGGCCGCAGCGCCGACGGCTCGGGGAGCGCCATGCACGAGGGAGCCCCGCCGGAGGCCCGCTCGAAGGCGCGCAGCAGCGGCCCCAGCAGCTCCCAGGTCGCGAGCAGCCGCGGACGCGGCGGCGGGGGCGGGGCGGAGAAGTCGGGCTCGAGGAACGGGTTGGCCAGCTGGCGGGAGATCACCGAGCGCGGCACGACCTGCTTCTCGGGCTTGGTGGCCGCCGCCGTCGGCGCCTGCTCCGGCTCGGCCTCGGGCGCCACCTCGAGCCCGCCCGCCTGGCGCAGCTCGCGCAGCAGCGCACGGGTGTCGGGGAGCACCTGCGCGTCCTCGGTGAGCAGCGTCAGCAGCGTGCCGTCGCGGGCCGCGGTCCGGGCCAGGGCGGTCGCGATGCCGTCCAGCCGCTTGAGCTGCTCGGTGCGCCGTCCCTCGGGCACGTCCGGGCCCTGCAGGCGGGTGCGCTCCTCCCGGACCAGCAGCGCCACGGCCTGGAAGGTGCTGCGCGTGGACGCCCGTGGCCGACCGCGCTCGACCGCCAGCTCGACGTCGCGCACCGCCTTGGCGAGCACCGGGACGATGCCCTGCTCGGGCCGCCCCTGCGTGCGCGGCGACCGCCCGGGGGCGGCGTCGGCGCGCGGTCGACGCCGGTCTCGCGTGGCCACGCAGCTCCCCTCGTCCTGACCCGTGGGTGCACGGGCGTCGTCTCGCAGCCGCCCTCCGTGCGACGGGGCGTGTGGCCCGCCGAGCGGACGACGTCTCGTCGGGCCGACACCGGTGCTCGGACCGGGTCGTGCGCCTTCGAGTGGGCGGCCGTCCGCGCGCATGTCGACGGCCGTGGGGCGCAGGCCCCGGCGGCTGGGCGGATGCGGCGAGTCTACGTCGTCCGACGTCTCGCGCACCACAGGACGCGGCAGGTCGACGCCTCAGCGCCGCTGCGCGGGCACCGTCCGGGGGACGCCGAGGGCGGAGGCGGCCGCGAGCAGCGCCATGCCCGCGGCGAGGCCGAAGGCGATCCGGTAGCCGCTGTCGCTCGCCGGCCCACCCGCGACCGCGGTGCTCGCCAGCACCGCGGTCGACACGGCCGAGCCGAAGGCCCCGCCGACCGTGCGCGTCACGGTGTTGATCCCGGTGGCGATGCCGACCTCGGACTGGTCGACGGCCGCGACGATGAGGTTGGCCATCGAGGCGAAGGCGAAGGCGACCCCGGCGCCGAGCAGCAGCCCGCCGAGCACCAGGTGCCACCAGCGGTCGTGCAGCAGCGCCAGCAGCCCGAAGGCGGCGACGTTCAGCAGCGAGCCCACGACGAGCGTCGCGCGGAAGCCGGTGCGGACGCCCAGCCGACCGGCGACCGGCCCGGCCACCAGCTGCCCGACCGCGCTCGGGGCGAGGAGCAGGCCGGCGAGCGTCACGGACGCGCCGAGCCCGTACGCCGTCGACTCGGGCGCCTGGGCGATCTGCGGGATGAGCAGGAACCCGGAGAACATCGCCAGGCCGGTCAGCAGGCCCGTCAGGTTCGTCGCCAGCACGGCGCGGTGGCGCAGGACCGCCAGCTGGATCAGCGGCTGGTCGACCCGCTGCTCGACCGCGACCCAGGCGGCCAGCAGCGCGGCCCCGGCGCCCAGCAGGGCGACGTTGCCCGGGGAGCCCCAGCCCAGCTGCGGCGCCTGCGTGACGCCGAGCAGCAGCAGGGCGAGGGCGCCGGACAGCAGGAGGGCGCCCGTCCAGTCGATGCGCATGCCGCGGACGGTCCCGGTGCGCGGGACGACGAGGTGGGCGCCGACCGCCGCCGGGACCGCCACCAGGCTGATCCAGAAGACGACGGAGGGGTGGGTGTGGTCGACGACCACGCCCGACAGGGGGAGGCCGATGCCGGCGCCGACACCGAAGACCGAGCTGATGAGGCTGATGGCCCCGGGGACCCGCTCCGGCGGGAAGGTGTCACGGATGATCCCG
>CADCUE010000025.1 GCA_902805805.1 uncultured Frankineae bacterium
CCCCGACTCCCCGAGCCTGGTGCCCCTGCCGCCGCACGAGCCTGCCGCCGGCGCACTGTGGGACGCCGCCGACCTCGTCCTGGTGCTGGGCAGCGACCTCGACGCCATGAACACCCAGGGTTTCCGGCAGCCCCGTCCGCCGCGGGTCGTGACCGTCGACCTCGCCGAGCCGGTCAACCTCGTGCCCGACCACTGGGTGTGCGGCGACGTCGACCAGGTCTGCGCCGACCTGCTCGACCGGCTGCCGCGGACCGAGCGCCCGCAGTGGTGCCCGCGCCCGACCGGAGCCCCGCGTCCGCCCCTGCTGGAGGCGCTCGAGCAGGGGCTGCCCGACGACGTGGTCGTGGTCGCCGACATGTGCGTCGCCGGCTACTGGTACGGCGGCTACGGCCGGGTGGCGCGCCCCCGCGGGCTGGCCTACCCGGTCGGGTGGGGCACCCTCGGCTTCGGCTTCCCAGCGGCGCTGGGCAGCGCGCTGTCGGGGCGTCCGACGGTGGCCCTCGTCGGCGACGGCGGCTTCCTGTTCGCCTGCGGAGACCTGGCGACGGCGGCCCAGGAGCGGCTGCCGGTGACGGTCGTGATCGTGGACGACGGGGGTTACGGCATGCTGCGCTACGACTTCACCCGGGCCGGCGAGCAGCCCGTCGGCACCGAGCTCGAGCCGCCGGACTTCGTGGCGCTGGCGGCGGCCTTCCGGGTGGCGGCGCGCGAGGTCACGGTGGACGGCCTCGCCGAGGCCGTGCGGGCCGGGATCGCCGGCGGAGCGCCCAACGTCGTGGTGGTCAGGACGACGCTGTCGCCGCCGCCCACCACCTCGCCCAACTGGTACCGCGCGCGGCTCTGAGCCGGCCCTCGACGGCCCGTGTGTCGATCGCCACGATGGGCAGGACTGCGGCATCCTCGTCTCGGGAGTCCCGGTGTCAGAGCTCGTCGCACCCCTCGTCGTCCTCGCCCTGATGCTGCTGGCCGGTGCCGTCGTCGCCGGAGTGGCCCTGCGACGGCGCCGGGCCCGGCGCCGTCCGATCCCTTCCGTGCCCGAGACAGCGCGGCTGCGCCGGGCGCCCCGCCCGCCGGCCGACCGGGGCCAGGAGCTGGCCCGGCGGCCCGAGCAGCTGGGCATCCGACCGCTCACCGACGACGAGCGCGCGCGCTACCGCACCGCCTGGGACGGGGTGCAGAGCCGAACGGCGCAGCTCCCGGCGCTCGCGCTGTGCGAGGCCGACGCCGTGCTGGACCGGATGCTGCGCTCGTGCGGCTACCCGGTCGACGACCCGCGGTCCCCGACCGACGTCGTCCCCGGATGGCATGCGCACGTGCTCGCGAGCTTCCGCGCCGGCCATGCCCTCGAGCAGGTCAACACCTCGTCCCGCTCCGACGCCGAGCAGGTCGCGCAGGGGATGCAGCACTTCCGCCTGGCGTTCGAGGCGGTCATCGCCGACGGGCAGACGACGCCCCCGGACGCGCCGGCACTGCTGTCCGGTGACCGGGCCGCGTCCCGCCGGACGCAGCCCGGCCGCTAGAGCCCGGCACGGACGGACCTCTGCCGTCCTGAGACGCCCTGGGCTCGCAGGACGGCGGCTACACCGGTCGCAGCGGCGCACCCGGCTCGGCCGGCAGCAGCGCACGCACGCTGTCGCCGGCCCTGACCCGACCCCCGACCAGCACCACCGACATCACCCCGGCCAGCCGCGACGTCGTCCCGTCCGGCTCCTCGCGCAGCACGGCGCGCATCAGGCCGTCGGCGTGCCGGTCGAGCTGCACGCACGGGTTGCGCAGCCCGGTGACCTCGACCACCGCCGTCGCACCGAGGTGCAGCCGCGCACCGGTGGGCAGGGCGAGCAGGTCGAGCCCGCGGGTCAGGACGTTCTCCCCGATCGCGCCCCGGTCGACGTCGAAGCCCCGGACGCGCAGCTCGTCCAGCAGCTCCTCGTGCAGCAGGTGCACCTGCCGCAGGTTGGGCAGCTGCGGCCGCCAGCGCTTGCGCGACCGGTGCTGCACGGTGGCGCCGGCGTGGGCGTCGCCGTCGACGCCGTGCCCTTCGACCAGCGTCACCTCGTCGACGACCTGCTTGGAGAACCGGTGCCGGGGGCTGCGGCTGACCGAGACGACCGTCCCGCCCCCGACTCCCCGGCGATCATGTCGCTGGTGCTCACCCGCTGCGCTCACGAGGCGTGCCACGGCACGATCGCGGGGGAGGGTGGGGGAGAGGAGGTGGGGTGGCGGGTCAGAGGCGGAAGCCGGCGTCGTACGCGGGCGTCTCCACGTCCATCTGCGCCTTCTGCAGCTTGCCGGCGTAGTCCCAGTTCATCGACTGCCACCGGGTGAACTGGTCGAGCACCCACACGCCGGACTGCCGCGAGCCGTTGCCGCTCTTGCCGTTGCCGCCGAAGGGCAGGTGCGCCTCGGCGCCCGACGTCGAGTTGTTGACCGACAGCATCCCGGCCGAGACCCGCTCGCGGAACCGGAACGCCGTCTGCGCGTCGCGGGTGTAGATGGCGGCGGACAGGCCGTACCCGTGGCCGTTGGCGAGCTCGACGGCCTCGTCGAAGCTCGCGCAGCGCATGACCGGCACGAGGGGCCCGAAGGTCTCGTTGCGGTAGAGCGCGTCGTCCGGGCGCACACCCGACACCACGGTCGGATGGGCGTACACACCCGCCGCCGGGTCGCCCACGAAGCCGGCCCGCGGGTTGTCCGCCGTGATGCGGCCCTGGGAGCCGTGGACCGTGTGGTGCGGCTGCACCTCACCCAGCCACTTCTCGAAGCCGTCGAGGAAGCGCTCGCCCAGCATCGGTCCGTAGAGGACGGAGGGGTCGGTCGGGTCGCCGACGACGGCCTGCTCCACCCGGGCGAGGAACTTCTCGAGGAAGGCGTCGTGGACGTCGTCGTGGACGATGGCGACCCCGAGCGAGGTGCACCGCTGCCCGGCGGTGCCGAACCCGCTGAACAGCGCGCCTTCAGCGGCGAGGTCGAGGTCGGCGTCGGGCATGACCACCAGCGGGTTCTTGCCGCCCAGCTCGAGGCAGGGGCTCTGCAGGTGCCGGCCGGCCAGCTCGCCGATGCGCACCCCCACCTCGGACGAGCCGGTGAAGCCGATCTTGTGGACCAGCCCCTCGTCGAGGGCGAGGGACAGTCCCTCGAAGGTCGCCGGGCCGTCGGCGTGCACGGTGTTCAGGACTCCCGGCGGCAGACCGCCGGCCAGGAAGATGCGGGTCAGGGCGTCGCCGAGGGCGGCGGCGTACTCGGCCGGCTTCCAGACGACGGCGTTCCCGCACAGCAGCGCCGGGACGAGGTACCAGGACGGCACGGCGACCGGGAAGTTGCCGGCGGTGATGATGCCGGCGACGCCGACCGGCACCCGGAAGGTGAACAGCTGCTTGTCGCGCATCTCGCTGGGGACGGTCTGGCCGTACAGCCGCCGTCCCTCGCCGAGGAAGAAGTCGCAGGTGTCGACGATCTCCTGCACCTCGCCCCGCGCCTCGGCGATGGGCTTGCCGACCTCGCGGGTGACCAGGGCGGCCAGCGCCTCGGCGTTCGCCTCGACGAGCCGGCCGATCTTGGCGATGACCTGGCCGCGCACCGGTGCCGGAGTCGCCGCCCACGCCGGCTGGGCACCCTGAGCGGCCCGGAACGCCTCGAGCACCTGCTCGCCGGTCGCGAGCGAGACCTCGGCGACGACGTCGGACAGCCGGGCGGGGTTGGTGCTGGCAACGGTGCCGGCGGCGCCCACGAGCGGCGCACCGGCGACGGACGAGTCGACGCGGGTCATGCACAGGCCCCCTTCAGGCGGGTCAGGACGCGGTCCAGCGCGGCGACGCCCGCGGCGAGGTCCTCGACCGCGACCGTCAGGGCGGGGCGGAAGCGGACGCTGCGGCGACCGCAGCCGAGCAGCAGCACTCTCTCATCGTCGCGCACGGCGGTCAGCACGGCGTTGCGCAGACCGGCGTCGGGCAGCGAGAAGGCGCACATCAGCCCTCGACCGCGCACGTCGGTCACCTCGGGGTGCGCCGCGGCCAGGTCGTGCAGCAGGCCGAGCAGCACCAGCCCGAGCTCGGCGGCGCGGTCGACCAGACCGTCGGCCTCGACGACCTCGAGGATCCGCCGGGCCCGCACCATGTCGGTCAGCGAGCCGCCCCAGGTGGAGTTGATGCGGGAGCCGACCGCGAAGACGTTGTCGGGGACCTCGTCGACGCGCCCGCCGGCCATGATCCCGCACACCTGCGTCTTCTTGCCGAAGGCGACGACGTCGGGGGCCACGCCCAGCTGCTGGTAGGCCCACGCCGTGCCGGTCAGGCCGCAGCCCGACTGGACCTCGTCGAGGACGAACAGCGCGTCGTGGGCGTGGCACAGGGCCTGCATCGCCTGCAGGAACGCGGGTCGGAAGTGGTGGTCACCGCCCTCCCCTTGGATCGGCTCCATGACGAAGCAGGCGATGTCGTGCGGGTGCTGCGCGAAGGCGGCGCGGGCGGCCGCCAGCGTCTCCCGCTCGCGCGACTGCACGTCGGTGCCGCTCGACAGGTAGGGGGAGGGGATCCGCGGCCAGGCGAACTGCGGGAAGCGGGCGACCTTGACCGGGTCGGTGTTGGTGAGCGACATGGTGTAGCCGCTGCGGCCGTGGAAGGCGTCCCGCAGGTGCAGCACCTTCGTGCCGAGCCGGGGGTCGATGCCGTGCGCCTCGTTCCAGCGGGACTTCCAGTCGAAGGCGACCTTGAGCGCGTTCTCGACCGCGAGCGCCCCGCCCTCGACGAAGAACAGGTGGGGCAGGCGGGGGTCGCCGAGGACCCGCGCGAACGTGTCGACGAAGGACGCCATGGCGGCCGAGTAGACGTCGCTGTTGCTCGGCTTGTTCATCGCGGCCGTCAGCAGCTGGTCCCGGAAGACCGGGTCGGCCACGAGCGCCGGGTGGTTCATGCCGAGGGCGCTGCTCGCGAAGAAGGTGAACAGGTCGAGGTAGGAGCTCCCGTCGCGGGCGTCGACGAGCCGCGAGCCGGAGCTGGCCTCGAGGTCGAGGACCATGTCGAAGCCGTCGACGAGCAGGTGCCGACGCAGGACGTCGTGCACCTGAGCCGGCTCGACGGTGGCCGGCGGCAGGGCGATCGCAGTCATGGAGCCACCGTAGAGGGAGATCGTCCCGTTGGGAAGCGTCCGGGCGGGCGATACGCCGCCGTCCTAGGCTGCTCAGGTGACCACCACGCTGTACCGCGGAGGCCGGGTGCGGTCCCCGGCAGATCCGTTCGCCACGGCGCTGCTGGTCGACGACGACACGGTCGCCTGGGTGGGCGGCGAGGGCGCGGCGGACGCGCTGACGGCCGACCGCACGGTCCACCTGGAGGACGCCTGGGTCGCGCCGGCGTTCGTCGACGCCCACGTGCACGCCACCTCCACCGGACTGGCCCTCACCGGCCTCGACCTCACCGGCGCTCCGTCGCTGGCGGTCGCCCTGGACCGCGTCGCGCAGGCGGCGCGCGCGGCGCGGGGGGGTGTGCTGCTGGGCACCGGCTGGGACGACACGGACTGGCCCGAGCGGCGACCGCCGACGGCGGCCGAGCTGGACCGTGCGTCGTACGGCGGTGTCGTCTACCTCGCACGCACCGACGTGCACAGCGCCGTGGCCTCCAGCGCCCTGCTGGCGGCGGCGCCGCAGGCCCGGGCGGCACAGGGCTTCGTCGGCGAGGGCCTGGTGCGGCAGGAGGCGCACCACCTCGTGCGCCGGGCGGCGTACGCGGCGGTGAGCCCTGCGCAGCGCCGGGCCGCGCAGACCGCCGCGCTCGACCGCGCGGCCTCGCTGGGCCTGGGCTGCGTGCACGAGTGCGGCGGTCCCGATCTGGGCGGCGAGCAGGACTTCCGCGCGCTGCTCGCGCTCGGGCACGGTGTCGAGGTCGTCGGCTACTGGGGCGAGCTGGACGGGATCGACCGGGCGCGCGAGCTCGGCGCCGCCGGCGCGGGCGGCGACCTGTTCGCCGACGGCGCGCTCGGCAGCCACACCGCCTGCCTGGCCGAGCCCTACCTCGACGAGCCGACGTCCGGGCACGCCTACCTGTCGTCGGAGCAGGTGGCCCGCCACGTGGCGGCCTGCACCCGCGCGGGGCTGCAGGCCGGCTTCCACGCCATCGGCGACGCAGCGCTCACCGCGGTGCTCGACGGCATCGCGGCGGCGGCTGACGAGGTGGGCCTGCCGGCCGTGCGCGCCGCCCGGCACCGGGTCGAGCACGCCGAGCTGCTGACCCCCTCGCACATCGCGACGATGGCGGCGCACGGCGTCGTCGCCAGCGTCCAGCCGGCCTTCGACGCCCGGTGGGGCGGCGAGCACGGCATGTACGTCACGCGACTGGGCGCCGAGCGGGCCCGCACGATGAACCCGTACGCCGCGCTGGCCGCGGCCGGGGTCGCCCTCGCGCTGGGCTCCGACGCCCCGGTCACCCCGCTCGACCCGTGGGGCACCGTGCGGGCCGCCGTCGCCCACCGCACCCCCGGCAGCGGCCTGTCGGCCCGAGCGGCCTTCTCCGCGCACACGCGGGGCGGCTGGCGGGCGGCGCGGGTCGAGGGCGTCGGTGAGCTGGTGCCCGGGGCGCCGGCGACCTTCGCGGTCTGGGACCTGCCCACGGAGCTGGTGGTGCAGACGCCGGACGCCCGCGTCTCGGCCTGGTCGACCGATCCGCGCTCCGGGGTGGCGGGGCTGCCCGACCTGTCGGCCCCGGACCCCGTGTGCACGCGCACCGTCGTGCGCGGGCGGTGCGCCTGGCCGCCGGACGTGTCCTGACCTGCCCCTCCGCGGCACCCCCGGTGACCTGCGACGACGTCGTAGACCTGCAGGTCAGAGGGCAGTTGACACGGAGGGCGGGTGCGCCAGTACGCTGCGTCACGGTCCACCGCGTACAGGCGCCCGGCGCTCCTTAGACAACGGCGGACGGTCGGCTCCCAGTCGCCCGCCCGTCGGACCGAAGGGCGCCGGGTGCCTGTCGTGGTGGCGGTGGTCGGCAGCCGGGTGCGAGCCGACGAGGTCGGGCAGACTGGAGCCGGTGGAGAGAGTCCCGACGCCGGTGCTGGCGCCGTCCGCCCCCGTGCAGGGGCCACGGCCGCCCGCCCCCCGTCGTCCGCGCACCGTCGGGCTCCCGCGGCGCCTCGCCGGCGCCCTCGCGGCCGGGGTGCTGCTCTACCTCGCGTTCCCGCCCGTCGGGGCGGCATGGCTGGCGCCGGCCGGCGTCGCGGTGCTCGCGCTGGTGTGCCGCGGCACCTCCGCGCGCCGGGGGGCGCTGCTCGGCCTGGTCACCGGACTGGCCTTCTTCCTGCCGCTCGTCGAGTGGACGGCGACCGTCGCCGGCCCCGGGGCGCTGATCGCGCTCGCCCTGCTCCAGGCCTGCTTCGTGGCGGGGGTCGGCGCGGCGCTGCCCGGCGTCCTGCGGCTGCCCGGCTGGCCGCTGTGGGGAGCGGCCCTGTGGGTGCTGTCGGAGGCGCTGCGCTCGCGCGCGCCCTTCGGCGGCTTCCCCTGGGGTCGGCTCGCGTTCAGCCAGGGCGACACGCTGCTGACCCCCCTGGCCGCGATCGGGGGCGCGCCGTTCGTCACCGCCGTCGTGGCGCTGCTCGGCACGGTGCTCGCCTGGTCGCTGCTGCACCTGCGGACCCGCCCGGCCGTCGCCACCGGGGCGCTGCTGACCGCGACCGCGGCGGCTCTGGGCGGCGCGGCCCTGGTGCCGCTGCCCGTAGACGGCGAGCCGGTGCAGGTGGCCGTGGTGCAGGGCAACGTCCCGCGCCTGGGCCTCGACTTCAACGCCCAGCGCGCCGCCGTGCTCGGCAACCACGTCGCGGCGACGCGCCGGCTGGCCGACGACGTGCGGGCCGGCCGGGTCGAGCGCCCCGACCTCGTCCTGTGGCCGGAGAACGCCTCCGACATCGACCCGTTCACCGACCCGGCGGCGTACGACCTGATCGACGAGGCGGTCCGCGACGTCGGCGTGCCGGTGCTCGTGGGCGCCGTCCTGCAGGGCCCGGGCGACAAGGTCAGCAACGCCGGCATCGTGTGGGACCCGGAGACCGGACCGGGGGAGCGCTACGTCAAGCGCCACCCTGTGCCGTTCGGCGAGTACATCCCGATGCGCTCGCTGGTGCGGCGGGTCACGACGAAGGTCGACCTGGTGCCGCGCGACTTCGCGGCCGGTGACCGGGTGGGTGCGCTCGACGTCGGTCCCGTCCGCCTCGGCGACGTGATCTGCTTCGAGGTGGCGTACGACGGACTCGTGCGCGACGTCGTCACCGCAGGGGGGAGGCTGCTCGTGGTGCAGACGAACAACGCGACGTTCGGGCGCAGCGCGGAGACCTCGCAGCAGCTCGCCATGGGACGGCTGCGCGCCGTGGAGCACGGGCGCACGCTGCTGGTCGCGGCCACGAGCGGCATCAGCGCCGTCGTCACCCCGGACGGCCGCCTGACCGCTTCGGCGCCGGTGTTCACGTCCGCCGTGCTGTCGGCCGAGGTCCCCGCCCGCACCGGCACCACGCTCGCGACCCGGCTCGGCGCGCTGCCGGAGGTCGTGCTGTCCGTCGTCGCGGGCCTCGCCGTGGCCGCGGCGGCCGTCGCCGGCCGCCGCGCGGGAGCGGCATGAGCGACCCGCTCGGCTCGGTGCTCGTCATCGTCCCGACCTACGACGAGCGGGAGAACCTGCGGCCGATCACCGAGCGCCTGTTCGCCGCCGTGCCGTCGGTGCACCTGCTCGTCGTGGACGACGGCAGCCCGGACGGCACCGGTCAGCTCGCCGACGAGCTGGCCGCGGCCGACCCGCGTGTGCACGTGCTGCACCGCAGCGAGAAGGCCGGCCTCGGCGCCGCCTACATCGCCGGCTTCACCTGGGCGCGCCAGCACGGCTACGACGTCGTCGTGGAGATGGACGCCGACGGGTCGCACTCGCCGGAGCAGCTGCCGCGGCTGCTCAGCGCGCTGGAGCACGCCGACCTCGTCCTCGGCAGCCGCTGGGTCGACGGCGGCGAGGTGGTCAACTGGCCGAAGTCGCGCGAGCTGCTCAGCCGAGGCGGCAACGCCTACACCCGGGCCGTGCTGCGCCTGCCGCTGCAGGACGCGACCGGCGGCTACCGGGCCTACCGGCGCTGCGTCCTGGACGCCCTGCCCCTGGACCGCGTGGCCTCGCAGGGCTACTGCTTCCAGGTCGACCTCGCCTGGCAGACCTGGCGGGCCGGCTTCGACGTCGCCGAGGTGCCCATCACCTTCGTCGAGCGGGAACGCGGCCGCTCGAAGATGAGCCGAGCGATCGTGCTCGAGGCGCTGTGGCGGGTCACCTGGTGGGGGCTGCACCGCTCGCACGCACGCCCGCGCCCCGTGCGGACCAGGAGGTAGCCGTGCCCGCCCTGCTCGTCCTCGCGCTCGTGCTCGTGCCGATCATCGAGATCTACGTGCTCCTGCAGGTGGGGCAGCAGCTCGGGGCGCTGCCCACCGTGGTCCTGCTGGTCAGCCTGTCCCTGCTCGGCGCCTGGCTGCTCCGTCGCGAGGGCGCCCGGACCTGGAACGCGTTCCGCGAGGCGCTGGCCCGCGGTCGGCTGCCGGCCGCCGAGGTGGCCGATGGCGCTCTGGTGATCTTCGGCGGAGCGCTGCTGCTCACCCCTGGCTTCGCGACGGACGCCTTCGGCGTGCTCTGCGTGCTGCCGCCGACCCGGGCCGTGCTCCGGCGGATGCTGACCAGGGTCGTGGCGCGGCGGCTCGGGACAGCCGGCGTGCTGGGCGGCCTGGCCGCCGAGGGGCTGCGACGACCGTCCAGCCGTCGACGTCCCCCGGAGGCGGGACCCGCTCGCGGTCGGTCGGTGGTGGACGGCGAGGTCGTGCGCGACCCGGACGACCCGCCGGGCCGGCCGTCGGGCACGCAGCCGCCGGCCTGACCGACACCACCCGGGACGGCCCGCACGTGCCTGGGGGCCGCCGACGCGCCGACGGGCCGACCCCCTGGTGGGAGTCGGCCCGTCGCGGCGCAGCGTTCTAGGCGGTCTTCTTGTCCTTGGCGCGCTCGCTCTTCAGCGCGGCCTTGACCTTGCCCTGGTGGTCGTGCAGGACGGCCAGGCGCTCGGCCAGGACCTCCTCGAGCTCCTCGGTGGAGCGGCGCTCGAGCAGCATGTCCCAGTGGGTCCGCGCCGGCTTGCCCTTCTTCTCCTCCGGCGGGGCGCCGTCGCGCAGCAGGGCGGGCACGCCGCACAGCTTGCACTCCCACGTCGACGGGATCTCGGCCTCGGCCGCGAAGGGCACCGCGGTCTCGTGGCCGCTCGGGCAGTCGTACACGGTCCGCAGCCGAGGGGCGAACTCGGTGTGGCGGTCACTCTCGTAGCTCACAGCCCCGAGGCGTGTGCCTCGGAGGACGCGGTCGCTCATGGGTGCCTCCCGGGTCAGGACGTCTGCCTCCAGCAACGTCCGTCTGCTCTCAACGATTCCCGCAGCGGCAGTGCGGACACCTGCCCAGGAGGGTGAGGAACAGACCGCGTCCGGGGCGGGACGGTGAGCGGCGCGCGGGCCGAGCCGCTCCGGCGTTCCGGGGAGGTGGCCGAGGTCACGCGCGGTCCCCGCCGCCCGCGGGACCGCACTGGAACAATGGTCCTCGCCTGGCGCGTTCCCGCCAGCAGAGCGCCACTGCCAGCAGACCGTCGATCGTGGGGAGAGCCCGGTGTCCGACCAGCAGACGAGCGAGCGCCCGCTGCGCGTCGCCGTCGTCGGCGCGGGGCCTGCGGGCATCTACGCCGCGGACGTCCTGATGAAGTCCGGCACCGACGTGTCGATCGACCTGTTCGAGCGTCAGCCTGCGCCGTTCGGGCTGATCCGCTACGGCGTCGCCCCGGACCACCCGCGCATCAAGGGGATCGTCAAGGCGCTGCACCAGGTGCTGTCCAAGCCGCAGGTCCGCCTGCTCGGCAACGTCGAGTACGGCGTCGACGTCAAGCTCGACGACCTGCGCCGCTACTACGACGCGGTGGTCTTCACCACCGGCGCCGAGAAGGACCGCGACCTCGACGTGCCGGGGATCGACCTGCCCGGCAGCTTCGGCGGCGCGGAGTTCGTGTCGTGGTTCGACGGGCACCCGGACGTGCCGCGCGAGTGGCCGCTCGAGGCCGAGTCCATCGCGGTCGTCGGCGCCGGCAACGTCGGTCTCGACGTGGCCCGGATGCTGTCCAAGACCGCCGACGAGCTGCTCGTCACCGAGATCCCGGACAACGTCTACGAGGGGCTGAAGGCCAGCCCCGTGCGCGAGGTGCACGTCTTCGCGCGCCGGGGCCCGGCGCAGGCCAAGTTCACCCCGCTGGAGCTGCGCGAGCTCGACCACTCGCCGAACGTCGAGGTCCTGGTCAACCCCGAGGACATCGAGTACGACGACGGCTCCGTCGCCGCCATTCACTCCGACAACCAGACCAAGCTGGTCGTCCGCGAGCTCGAGAAGTACGCGATGCGCACCGCCGACAAGGGCGAGGGCGAGCGGCCCCGCAAGCTGTGGCTGCACTTCTTCGAGTCGCCGGTGGAGATCGTCGGCGACGGCAAGGTCGAGGCGTTCCGCACCGAGCGCACCGAGCTGACCGGCGACGGCAGCGTCAAGGGCACCGGGGTGCTCCGCGACTGGCCCGTCCAGGCGGTCTACCGGTGCGTCGGCTACCGCTCCACCGAGCTGGCCGGTCTGCCGTGGGACAGCCGCAACCACGTCGTGCCGCACGCCGCCGGCCGGGTGCTGGACCTCGACGGCTCTGCGCTGCCGGGCGTCTACGTCAACGGCTGGGTCAAGCGCGGCCCCGTCGGCCTCATCGGGCACACCAAGGGCGACGCGATCGAGACCGTCGGCTCCCTGCTGGAGGACCTGCCGACCATGCCGCAGGCCGCTGAGCCCGCCCCCGAGGCGGTGCTCGAGTTCCTGCACGCACGGGGGATCGACTACACGACCTGGGACGGCTGGCAGCTGCTCGACGCCCACGAGACCGCGCTCGGCAAGGCGTACGGCCTCGTCGGCGACGCGGTGCGCGAGCGGGTCAAGGTCGTCGACCGCCAGACGATGATCGACGTGTCACGGGCCGTCGAGGCGGTCCAGACGGGCGAGCCGGGTGCCGAGCAGCAGCTCGAGGAGGCGCTCGAGCACGCCGACGAGCAGATCGAGGCCGCGCTGCAGAGCCGCACCTCCTGAGCGCGGGGCGGCGCCTCGCCGGCTGTCCCTAGGACGCGCCAGGCGCCTGGGACGAGCCGACCGCGGTCAGGCGCGCCGGGCCGGACAGCCGTGCGGCCTGGGACGCGTCGTACGACCACGCGCGCACGGTGCGGAGCAGCGCCGTGTGCTGGAGGTCGTCCGCGCCGACCGTCGGGTCGAAGCGCAGGTCCTCCCCGTCGAACGGGGCTGCGAGCGCCAGCGTCCCCCACTGCCGCCAGGGCCCCAGCGGCGCGGCGCACAGCATGGCGAAGCCGTCGTCGACCGGTCGCGCACCGATCAGTCGCAGGTGGCCCGTGCCGGTGCGGTGGGGGAGCACGGCGGACCAGGTCGGCGCGACCAGCGACGGGACGAAGACGTAGCGCCAGGCGCTGTTGACGAGCAGGTCGAGCGGCGCGCCGCCGACGCCCAGACCGGGCAGGCGCAGCGCCAGCCCGTCGACGTCCGGCAGGGGAGCGGGCAGGCCGGCACCGCGGGACAGTCGCACGACGCCGGACCGGGTGGCCGGGACGTCGAGCAGCGAGGCCCCGGTCCGCAGTCCGCCGGTCACGGTCAGCCGCGCGACGTGCGCCTGGCCGTGCGGGTGGAAGACGCGGGCGCCGCGCAGCGCGGTGGCTGCGCCGAGGGTCGTCGCGAGAGCGGTCCGGGGCAGGGTCAGCAGGTCCACGCCTGGCACGTACCCCGCACCTGCGGGCGCACGACGGCTCGGGCGATGACGCCCGCCACTCGAGCGCAGCGGCCGCGCCGGTGCCGGCAGGACGGCATCAGGCCGGGCGCCGGTCCAGGTCCGTGTCCTGCCAGGTGGGGCCGTCGACGCCTGGACCGTCGTCGGTCCAGATCAGCGGGTCGACGCACAGCCGCCGAGCCGTCTGCGCGACGTCCCAGGCGTGGTAGACGATGACGTCCTCGCCGTGCGGTCCGACCACGACGCTGTTGTGCCCGGGGCCGATGACGTGGCCCGGCACGGTCTGCATGATCGCGCCGTCGCCGTGCCCGGTCCACGGTCCGAGCGGGGTGTCGGCCACCGCGACGCCGACGCCGTACGTCGGCTCCAGCCACGACCCGCCCGAGTAGAAGCACCAGTAGCGGCCCGCCGAGCGGCGGACGAACGGGCCCTCGAGGGTGTGCCAGTCGTAGGTCGCGCCGTACATCTGCCGCTCGCGCAGGAAGATCTGCCAGTCGTCGCTGGGCGTCAGGATCGTGCGTGCCTCGCCGCGCAGGCTGGTCATCGTGTCGAGCCGGTCGACGGCCAGCATCGTCCCGACCCGCTCGCCCTCGAGGACGTCGCGCGCGTAGAACAGGTACCAGGATCCGTCGGTGTCCTGGAACGGGTGCGGGTCGATGGCGAAGCGCTCGTCGGGGGTGAGGTCGACGCCCTGGTCGACGTACGGACCGACGGGGGAGTCGGCGACCGCGACCCGCAGGGAGTGCCCGACGTCGCCCTCGCCGCAGGAGTAGTACATCCACCAGCGGCCGTCGTGCTCGGCGACCTCCGGCGCCCAGAAGTCGCTGCCGCAGCTCCGGGGCCGCTCCAGCGCGCCGCCGACGGACCGCCAGGAGACCAGGTCGTCGGACAGCAGCACCTCGAACACCCGGTCGTCCTGGACCGAGCCGGTGCCGATGGCCACGTAGCGGCTGCCGGACGCCGGTGCCTGCATGACGAACGGATCGGCGAAGTAGCCGTCATGGACGGGATTGCGGTAGGGGAGGCTCACGCCGGGTGCTGTGCCCCCGCGCGGCCGCGGCTACCAGGCGACGCGGGACGGGCTGCCGGCTCCCGTCGCCGGCTGTCAGCGGCGGTCGGGCCGGTCGACGCCCCACCACGGCTGCGAGGCGTACGGGTAGTGGCTCCGGTCTTCGCGTCGCAGGGCGTCGAGGAAGCCGCCGAAGTCGTACGTCGGCGAGTAGCCCAGCCCGGACCGGGCGTGCTCGACCGGGTAGAGGCGACGCCCCCAGACCAGGCCGGGGACCTCCAGGCCACGGTCCCGCAGCAGGGCGGTCACACCGGGCCAGCGCTGCTCCAGCACGCCCGCCGGGTCGCTGTCCAGGCCGGGCAGGGCGTCGGCCGTCAGCCCGCTGTCGGCCATGATGTCGAAGGCGGCGAAGCCGTGCTCGGGTCGGTGCTGCAGCGCCCGGACGACCGCGTGCGCGACGTCGCGGTCGTCGACCCCGCCGAACAGCAGCCGGAAGCCGTAGCGCTCGAAGGTCTCGGGGACGAACATCCCCAGCCGCAGCGCCACGGTGCGAATGGCGCCGGCGGTGGCGCCGTAGCGGGCGATGTCCTCGGACAGCACCTTGGTCAGCCCGTAGAGGTTCGTGGGCCGCAGCGGGGTCTGCTCGGTGACGACCTGCCACGGGTCGTCGCCTGCCCCGAGGTCGCCGTAGACCACCATCGACGAGCCCAGGACCACCTGCGTGATGCCGGCGGCGCGCGCCGCCTCGTAGACGTTGAAGGTGCCGGTGACGTTGATCGACCAGAAGTCCTCGGCCGACCAGGCCTGCAGGTGGATGCCGTGCAGCGCCGCGGCGTGCACCACCGCGTCCACGCCGTCCATCGCCTTCGCCAGCGCGGCGGTGTCCCGCACGTCGCCCTCGACGAAGGCGTGCTCGGTCTCCAGCGGGCGGAAGTCGAACAGCACCGGCTCGTGACCGGCCGCCACCAGAGCCGGCACCGCCGCGCGTCCGAGGTTGCCGCCGGCGCCGGTGACCAGCACGCGCATGCCCGGCTGATCGGCTCGTCCTGTCATTCCGTCGGCATGCCCAGGCGGGCGGGGGGCCACAACACCGGGCCCGCACCCCGCGGTCCGCAGGCTGGACCGGGCTCGCTCCGGAACCTAGGTCGCTCTTGCCCTGGACATGAGACGGCTCTAATGTCCGGCAGATGCCAGCCCGGCTCGCTCGTCGTCCTCAGCAGTCCTGTTGCGCCATCGACCACAGCGAGGTCGTGGAGGACTACCTCAAGTCGGTCTTCCACCTGTGCGCGCGCCGCGGTGGTGCGACGACCTCGGCGCTGGCGGGCCAGCTCGGCCTGGCTGCGCCGACCGTCTCCGCCATGCTCAAGCGGCTGGAGGCCGCCGACCTCGTCCGGCGCTCGCCGGAGCACGCGGTCGAGCTCACCGAGCACGGGCGGCGGCACGCCGTCGGCGTCGTGCGACGGCACCGCCTGCTGGAGATGTTCCTGGTCGAGGTCCTCGACGTGCCGTGGGACGAGGTGCACGACGAGGCCGAGGTGCTCGAGCACGCGCTGAGCCCACGTCTGGAGGAGCGGATCGACGCCCTGCTCGGGCGCCCGACGCACGACCCGCACGGCGACCCCATCCCGCCGGCGAACGGGGGGCACGTGGAGGACTGGGCCAGCCCGCTCGCCGCGGCGGAGCCGGGCAGCGCCTTCCTGGTGGAGCGGGTCAGCGACGTCGACAGCGCGGCCCTGCGGCACCTGGCCGAGCTCGGCATCGGACCCGGGTCGGTGCTGGCGAACCTCGAGTGGGCGCCGTTCGGCGGGCCGCTGTGGGTCGAGGTCGACGGCCGCCGGCATGCGCTGGGCACCGGGCTGGTGCAGGTCGTGCACGGGCGGGCCTGCTGATGGCCGGCGGACGTCCGTCCCGCCGGCGGTTCCTGCTGGGCGGGGCGGCCGGATCCGCCGGCCTGGCGCTCGGGGCCCGGGGCCTGCTCGACGTCGCCCCGGCCGGCGCCTCGGCACCGGCGCACGGACCGGGCCACGCCACCGGTGGTGGGGGACGGCCGCGCGCGGAGCACGGCGGGCACGGCGGTGGTGTGGAGGGCGCGACGTTCCGGCGCGGGAGCACGGTGGACCACGAGGCCAACGGCTTCCACCCCAGCGAGGTCCTGCGCGACTTCGACCCCGGCACGACGTCACGGCTGCCGGACGGCCGGGTCCTGCGCGAGTGGGAGGTCTTCGCCAGCGACGAGGACATCGAGGTGGCGCCCGGGGTCCTGTTCCCCGCGTGGACCTTCAACTCGCGCGTGCCCGGGCCGACGCTGCGCTGCACCGAGGGCGACCGCCTGCGCGTCCACTTCACCAACGGCTCCGCGCACCCGCACACCATGCACTTCCACGGCATCCACCCGGCCGAGATGGACGGCGTCCCCGGCGTCGGGCCCGGCGTCATCGCGCCGGGGGAGACGGTGACGTACGAGTTCGACGCCGAGCCGTTCGGCGTGCACCTCTACCACTGCCACGTCAGCCCGCTGGCCGAGCACATCGCCCGGGGCATGTACGGCACGTTCATCATCGACCCGAAGCAGGGACGGCCCCCTGCCGACGAGATGATCATGGTGATGCACGGCTACAACACCACGTTCGACGGCGAGGGCAACCAGCTGTACGCCGTGAACGGCATCCCGTTCCACTACATGCACGAGCCGATCCGGGTGCAGCGCGACGAGCTGGTCCGGATCTACCTGGTCAACATCCTGGAGTACGACCCGATCAACAGCTTCCACCTGCACGGCAACTTCTTCGACTACTACCCGACCGGCACGCGGCTCGAGCCCAGCGAGCTCACCGACACGGTCGTGCAGGGCCAGGGGCAGCGCGGGATCTGCGAGGTCCGCTTCCCGCACCCCGGTCAGTACATGTTCCACGCCCACAAGACCGAGTTCGCCGACCTGGGCTGGATGGGCATGTTCGAGGTGGCGCCGTGACGGCGCCGTCCGAGGCGCCGCCGCGGGCCTCCGCGGCGCTGCCCACCTGGCTGCTGGGGCTCGCCGCGGTCCTGCTGGTGGGTGGCGCGCTGAGCGGCCTCGCCCTGCTGGCAGGCCCGACCCTGCCCGACCGCAACGGCCCGCCCGTCGAGCAGCTCGCGGTCGAGCGCAGCGTGCTCAGCCCGGGCACCATCGCGCTGACCCTGCGCAACACCGGGCCCGACCCGGTGCAGGTGGCGCAGGTGTTCGTCAACGACGCCTACGTCGACGTGAGCGGCGGCACGGCCCCTCTCGGTCGGCTGGGCACCGAGACCCTGACGCTGGACTACCCGTGGCACGAGGGGCAGCCGTACCTCGTGTCCATGGTCACCTCCAGCGGCGCGGTGGTCGAGCACGAGATCGCCGCCGCAGTCCAGACGCCCCGTGCGGGGCCGCGCTGGTTCGGTCTCATGGTGCTGCTCGGCACGTACGTCGGGATCCTGCCGGTCCTGCTCGGGATGCTGCTGCTGCCGGTGCTGCGCCGGTCCGGCGGCACCGTGGTCCGCGCCCTGCTGGCGGTGACGGTGGGGCTGCTGGCGTTCCTGGCGGTCGACGGCACGGCCGAGGGCGTCGAGCTCGCCGCCGGCTCCGGCGGGCCCTTCGGGGGCGCGACGCTGGTCGTGCTGGGAGCCGCCCTGGCCTTCCTGCTGCTCACCGGTCTGGACCACTGGCTGCGCACCCGGCGCCGGGCGGCCCGCGAGCAGGGGAGGAGCGGCCTGCGGCTCGCCCTCGGGATCGCGGTCGGCATCGGCCTGCACAACCTGGGTGAGGGCCTGGCCATCGGCTCGGCGTACGCCGTGGGCGAGCTGGCGCTCGGCGCCGCGCTGGTCGTCGGCTTCGCGCTGCACAACACCACCGAGGGCATCGCCGTGGTCGCGCCGCTGACCGGGGAACGGCCCCGGCCGGTGCAGCTGCTCGGGCTGGGCCTGGTGGCCGGCGCGCCCGCCGTCCTGGGCGCGGTGCTCGGCGCGGCCGTCAACAACGCCGAGCTGTCGGCGTTCCTGCTCGGCGTGGGGGTCGGTGCCATCGTCCAGGTGATCGTGCAGATCCTGCCCGCCGTGCGCGAGCGGACGGGCGCCGCGCTCGACTCCGTCGCGCTGGCCGGTGTCGCCGCCGGCCTTCTCGTCATGTTCGGGACCGGCCTGCTGGTGCCGGCGTGACC
>CADCUE010000026.1 GCA_902805805.1 uncultured Frankineae bacterium
CGCCCCCGCGCGCGGTCGGAAAGCCGGGCGACGCCGGGCCGATCGCGCCGTAGCGTTCGCCGTCCCATGACCCTCCTGGAGCTCGACGCACCCGCTCGCGATCCCGTGGTCCCGGCCGAGGACCCCGCGCGCCGCGTCGGCCTGGACCGCCTGCGCGGACCGGTCACCTGGTGGTCGCTGGCGGCCGCGGCGGTGGCCGCCCTCGGGCAGACCGGGGGGACCGTGGTGGCCGGCCGGCTGGCCGAGGAGCCGACGGGGGTGCTCGTCGCGGTGCTGGCGCTGGCCGTGGTCGGCGCTGCCGTGCTCGACACCGCCGCGCGCGCCGCCTGGTCCGGGGTCGTGGACCGGGCCGAGGGCCGGCTGCGGGCCGACCTGCTCGACGCGGCGCTGCACCAGCCGCTCGCGGTCCTGTCCGAGCAGGCCGTCGGCGAGGTGCTCGACCGGGTCGACGACGACACGCACGAGCTCGGGACGCTGCTGCGCCGCAACGGCTGGGACCTGGTCCGCACGCTGCTGCGCGCCGGTCCGATGTGGGTCGTCGCCGGGCTCACCTGGTGGCCGGCGTGGCTGCTGTTCCCCCTCGTCGGCGTCGGGACGATCGCCGTCGTGCGGCCGCTCACGGCGGAGATCGCGCGCCGCAAGCTGCTCGAGGAGCTCGCCTGGACCGACCACGCCGCGGCCATGGAGGAGGGCGTCGCGGCGCGCGACGACCTGCGGTCGAGCCTGGGCCAGGCCTACCTCGTACGGCGCTGCGCCGAGCTGTCCGCCGTCGTGCACGCGCGCGTCGCCGCCAGCTGCGTGACGGCCAGCACGATCGGCCGACGCGCGGGGCTGCTGCTGCACGGGCTCCTCGCCGCGACGGCGGTCGCCGGCGTGGCGCTGGTCGCCCGCGACGCGCTGTCCACCGGCCGGCTCGTCACGCTGTTCCTCGTCACGACGACCTTCGTCGGGCAGATCGACCAGATCAGCCGCCACCTGCCCGACCTGCAGGCCGGGCTCGGCGCCCTGGCGCGCCTGCGCACCATGCTCGACGCCGAGCCCGAGCCGACCGGCGGGCGGGCGGTCCCGTCCGGCCCGCTGGCGCTGTCGGTGCGCTCGCTGCGCTTCTCCTACGCCCAGGGCCCGTTCGCGCTGGCCGACATCGACCTCGAGGTCGAGGCCGGGCAGACCCTCGCCCTGGTCGGGCGCACCGGCTCGGGCAAGTCGACGCTGGCCGCGCTGCTCTCGCGCGCGGTCGACCCGCCGCGAGGCACCGTGCTGCTCGGCGGGATGGACGTGCGAGACCTGGACCTGCAGGCGCTGCGTGCCGCCGTGGGCGTGGTCACCCAGCGCACGGAGGTGCTCGCCGGGACGCTCGCCGACAACCTCGCGCTGTTCGGCGACGTCCCCCGGGCGGCGGTCGTCGCCGCGGTCGAGGCGCTCGGTCTCGACGACTGGGTGGCGGCCCTGCCGGACGGCCTGGACACGGTGCTGGGGCCGGGCGGGACGACGCTGTCGGCCGGCGAGGAGCAGCTCGTCGCGTTCGCCCGCCTGCTCGTCCGCGACGTGCAGGTCGTCGTGCTGGACGAGGCCACGGCCCGGATGGACCCGGTCACCGAGGCGCGGGTCGTGCGCGCCGCCGACCGGCTGCTCGCGGGTCGCACCGGCATCCTCATCGCCCACCGGCTGGCCACGACGGCCCGGGCGGAGCAGGTCGCGGTCCTGGAGGCGGGGCGGGTCGTGCAGTCCGGCCCCCGCGCCCGCCTGGCGCGCGAGCCGGGAGCGTTCCGGGACCTGCTGCGGGCGGCCGGCGGCGACGCCGACCGCGGGAGCTCCGACCTCTCGGCCCGGCCCGCCATGACCTCCGCCCGGCGCTCCGGCGAGCTGCGGCCGCCGCAGGAGGTCGGCAGCGGGCCGGGGCTGGCCCGCAGCACCGTGGCGATGCTGCGCATGCACCCCCGCTGGGGGCTCGGCGGCGCGGCGCTGTTCCTGCTCTCCTCGCTGCTGGGCGCCTTTGGCGCGGTCACCGGCTGGCTGTGGGGCCGCGTGGTCGAGTCGCTGCAGGACGGCGGCCGCCCCGTCGCCGGGACCGTCGCGCTCGTCGCCAGCCTGCTCACGGCGCCCGTCCTGCTCGCGGCCGCCTTCCGCATCTACCCGCGCTGGTGGATCGCGGTGATGCTGCGGGTGCGGCTGTCCGTGCTGCGCGGGCAGACGATGCAGCACCGGCTGCCTCGCACGCCCGCCGGCGAGGTCGTCGGCCGGGCGATGGACGCCGACCGCTTCGCCCGCTACGCCGACCGGTGGGTCGACTTCGTCAACGGCCTGGTCGTCGTCGCCGTGACGGCTGTCGCGGGCCGGAGCCTGCTGGCCGGCGGCGTCCTCCTGGCGGTGATGGTGCTGTCCGCAGCCGCCTCCGCCTTGGGGTCGCCAGTTGCGGGCCGGTCGGCCGCCGCCTCCTCCACCGCGCGCGCCGCCTTCGGGCGTTCGCTGGTGTCGGCGCTCGAGTCGGCCCGCACCGTCAAGCTGGCCGCCGCGACGCCGGCGGTCCACCGCCACCTGCGGGCCGTCGACGGCGGGCGCGTACGGGCGGCGGTGCACGAGCACCGCGTGCAGGCCGTGCTCGACGGGGTGCCGGTCGTGCTCGTGCAGTGCGGTGTCGTCGCCGGCTGGCTCGTCCTGCTGCTGGGCGGCTGGGACCTGTCCACCGCGCTGCTCGTGACGACCGCTGTCGCGGGCTTCGACTGGTTCGGCCGCGTCGCGGGCGCCGTCATCACCGAGGCGCCCGGCACCCGCGCCTGGGCGCAGGAGACCTCACGCCTGGCCGGCGGCGCCGACCTCGTCGACGTCCCGCCGGACGTCGACCTGGTGACCGGCACCGCGCCCCGCCCGGCCGGCCCGCCGCGGCAGCCCCTGGAGCGGTTGGAGCTCACCGGCCTCACCGCGGTCCACGACGACGGCACGCTCGGGGTCGAGGACGTCGACCTGACGGTCTGCGCCGGGGAGCTGGTCCTGCTGCTCGGGCAGGTCGGGTCGGGCAAGTCCAGCCTGCTCGGCGCCCTCGCCGGGCTGGTCGACCACCGCGGCACGATCCGCTGGAACGGCGCGGAGGTCCGCGATCCGCAGGTGTTCCTGCGCCCCGGGCAGGTGGCCCACGTGGCGCAGGTGCCGCGGGTGCTGTCCGGCAGCTTCGCCGACAACCTCCGGCTCGACCACTCCCGCGAGCTGGGAGTGGCCGTCGAGGACGCGCGCCTGGCCTCCGACGTGACCGAGGCCGGCGGGGTCGACGCGCTGGTGGGACACCGGGGCGTGCGCCTGTCCGGCGGTCAGGTGCAGCGCCTGGCCCTCGCGCGGGCTCTGTCGTCCTCCGCCGAGCTGCTGCTCGCCGACGACGTCTCGAGCGCCCTGGACGCCCGGACCGAGGTCGAGCTGTGGGACGCGCTGCGCCGGCGCGGCACGACGGTGCTGGGGTCGACCTCGAAGTGGGCGGCGCTGCAGGTCGCCGACCGCGTGGTGGTCCTGGCCTCGGGCCGGGTCGCCGCATCAGGACCGTGGTCCGAGCTCGCCGCCGACTGGGGCCACCTGGCGGGGTGACCTACCGCGGCGCCACCAGCAGGCTCTGCGCCCCCACGCCGACCGGGCCGTCGAGGTCGTGCAGCGCCGTCGTGGCGAGACCGGCGCCGCCCGGGGAGATGGCCGTGCGGGCCTCGACGCACACCCAGTCGCCGACGACCTCCCGGTGCAGGTGCACGGTCAGCTCGGGGTTGATGAAGTGCCACGTCGCCAGGTCGAGCTCGCCGGACAGCCCGTTGCCGCTGTCCGCCACGGCCAGCACCTTGGTGAGGGGGCTGTTGTCCTCGTCCGGCACCAGCGGGTGGCGCAGGCGGGCCCACGCCGTCGCCGGCCCCCTCGCGCCGAACTGCCCTTCGACGAAGCGCCACTCGACCGCCGACAGGTAGCCGTCGACCCAGCCCTCCGCCTGCAGGGACGTGCTCTGCTCCGGCAGGGCCGGCGGCCGGGGGGCCCGGGACGGGACGGACTGCGTCGTGCGCAGGACCCGCCAGGCCGAGGCACGGGCGACGTCCCGCCCGCCGGCCGACAGGACGGCCTCGACGAGCTCCACGCTGCGCCCCGGCCGGGCCACCCGTGAGCGCAGCGCCAGCTCGCCGACCGGCACCGCGCCCAGCAGCTCGACCGTCAGCCGGGCGACGACCACGTCGGGACGCGGCGCGCAGTGCTCGACGGCGCGGCCGAGCAGCGCGCTGGGCGGACCGCCGTGCTGGAACCGCCCGTCCCACGGGCCGGTGGTGTGGGCGGTGGCCGACCAGCGGTCGTCGCCGAGCGGTACGAAGAAGCTGTCCACGCGCGGCAGGCTACGACCTGACCGCCGGCCCGGCTGGCAGGGTGGGGACATGCGCGCCATCAGCATCTCGACCCCCGGAGATCCCGACGTCCTCGTCCCGGTGGAGGTCGACGACCCCGTGGCGGGGCCGGGCGAGGTCCTCGTCGACGTCGTGGCCACCGCGGTCAACCGCGCGGACGTGCTGCAGCGCAGAGGCTTCTACGACCCGCCGCCCGGCGCCTCGCCCTACCCCGGGCTGGAGTGCGCCGGCCGCATCGCCGTCCTCGGCGACGGCGTCTCGGGCTGGTCGGTGGGGGACGAGGTCTGCGCGCTGCTGGCGGGCGGCGGCTACGCCACCCGCGTCGCGGTGCCGGCTGGACAGCTGCTGCCCGTGCCCGCCGGCCTCGACCTCGTCGAGGCGGCGGCGCTGCCCGAGGTCGCCTGCACCGTCTGGTCGAACGTCTTCTCGCTCGCCGCCCTGCAGCCGGGCGAGGTCCTGCTCGTCCACGGCGGGACGTCCGGCATCGGCACGATGGCCGTGCAGCTGGCCGCCCGCGCCGGCGCGCGGGTGCTGTGCACGGTCGGCTCGCCGGACAAGGCGGCGCGCGCCGAGCAGCTCGGGGCGGAGCGGGCGATCCGCTACCGCGACGAGGACTTCGCAGCGGTCGTGCGGGAGCTGACCGGCGGCCGGGGCGCCGACGTCGTGCTCGACAACATGGGCGCGACCTACCTGGCACGCAACGTCGACGTCCTCGCCGTCGGCGGCCGGCTGGTCGTCATCGGGCTGCAGGGCGGCGCCCGCGCCGAGCTCGACCTGGGTGCCCTGCTGGTCAAGCGGGCGTCGGTGCACGCCACCTCGCTGCGCGCGCGGCCGGCGGCGGAGAAGGCCGCGATCGTGGCCGAGGTGCTCGGCCACGTGTGGCCGGCCGTCGAGGCGGGCGACGTGCGTCCGGTGGTCGACCGGGTCCTGCCGCTCGAGCAGGCCGCGCAGGCCCACCGGGTGATGGAGTCGAGCGAGCACATCGGCAAGATCGTTCTGCGCTGCTGAACGGAGCCCGGCTACTTGATCCCGATGCCGCCGGCGTCGACGACGGCCGAGGACAACGGACGGACCAGCGCGCGCAGCCGGGCGCAGCCCTGCTCGCCGAGGTGCTCCCACGGCGGCAGCGCGCGCCGGTCGGTCTGCAGCTCGACGTGGGCGCGCGCCGCGGCGCCCTGCTCGGTGAAGCGCTCCTGCTCGTCCAGCCAGCCGCGCTCGCGCAGGCGCTCGCACGCCGCGTCCCACTGCTCGGTCGACCAGCCCCGGCGCTTGCGCAACGGCTCCCGGGTCCAGGCGTCGCCCTGGGCGACGTGCAGGACGGCTGCCTCCAGGCCCGAGACGCCCTCGGCGACCAGCACGGCGACGTGCCCGTCCCCGCGGAACTCCCGGAGCTGGGTGATCGCGTGTAACAGCTGCATCGGCAGGGTGTCGGGCT